>JAFZOY010000131.1 GCA_017552705.1 Bacteroidales bacterium | reverse complement strand
GCTGTTCGTGCATGGACAAAACCATTCCACGAAGCAGGTATTCAAACTCACATGCTCGACCGTGCGTTGAACGGTTTGCGTATGAGCCCTGTTCCTGTTGATGTTCGTAAATTATTCTACAAGGTTAAGAAAGCACAAGGTGTTGACATCACTCGTTGCTTCTGTGGTTTGAACGATACTCGTAACATTATCGATTCAATCAAATATGCAAAAGAAGCCGGCATGATCGCTCAGGCAACTATGTGTTTGACAGTTTCTAAGGTTCACACAGTTGAATATTACTGCAACTTGGCTGACGAACTTATCGCCGGTGGTGCCGATGAAATCTGTATGAAGGATATGGCTGGTATCGGTCGTCCTGTTTCTTTGGGAAAAATCGTATCATACATCAAATCTAAATATCCTAACATCACGATTCAATATCACGGTCAAACCGGTCCTGGTTTTACTCCAGCTTCTATCTTGGAAGTGGCAAAGGCTGGTTGCGACATTATCGACGTTGGTATGGAACCTCTTTCATGGGGTACAGGTCACGCTGATGTGATTATGGTTCGCGAAATGTTGAAGGACGCTGGTTTCGATGTTCCTGAAATCAATATGGGTGCATACATGCGTGCTCGTACGTTGACACAAGAATTTATGGATGATTTCTTGGGTTACTACATTCCTGAATCTAACCGTCGTTTGACTTCGTTGTTGATTGGTTGCGGACTTCCAGGCGGTATGATGGGTAGTTTGATGAACGACCTTTCTACAAACTTGGAAAGCATCAACAAATCGCGTGCAAAACAAGGTAAACCAGCATATACGACTGACGATTTGATGGTTAAGATGTTCGACGAAGTTGCATACGTTTGGCCACGTGTAGGTTTTCCTCCACTTGTGACTCCATTCTCTCAATACGTTAAGAACTTGGCTTTGTTCAACCTTATGCAACTTGAAAAAGGTAAAGAACGTTGGACAATGATTGCCGACAACATTTGGGATATGATTCTTGGAAAATCTGGTAACTTGCCAGGCGAAGTTGCTCCAGAATTGAAAGAGTTGGCTGCAAAACAAGGTCGTGAATTCTTTACTGGTAATCCACAAGATTTGTATCCAGACAAATTGGATGAATTCCGCAAGGAAATGGATGCAAACGGTTGGGAATATGGTCAAGACGACGAAGAATTGTTCGAATTGGCTATGCACCCAGAACAATATCGTGCATACAAATCAGGCAAGGCAAAAGCTGACTTCGAGGCTGACTTGGCTGCTAAGAAAGCTGCAAAGGCAAATGTAGGTTCATTGAAACCACAATCGTTGACAGTTGATGTAAATGGTGAGAAATTTGCCGTTACTGTTAGCTACGATGCACCAAAAGCTGATGCTCCGAAAGCTGCAGCCGCTGCTGCTCCTTCTGCACCAGTTTCTGGCAATGCAACTGACGTTGTGGCTCCTATCTCTGGTAAATTCTTCAAGACAAAAGATTCTTCTGCCAAAGCTGTTGCCGTAGGCGATATGGTTAAGGAAGGTGACATTGTTGGCTACATCGAGGCAATGAAAGTATTCAACGCCGTAGCTGCTCCTGTTTCTGGTAAGGTTGTTGAAATCTGCCGCAACTCGGGTGACGATGTAGATGAAGATGATGTTTTGATGAAAATTCAATAATTTGTAATAGACAGCAGGATGTTCCTGCTGCCTAATTTTTAAAAGAAAGAAAAATGTTCGACGGATTATTCGAGAAATTATATGAGATGACAGCAGTCGGAGCGTTTGTTGAAAACCCTGGCTACTTGCTTATGCTGCTCATTTCGTTTGTTTTACTGTACCTCGGTATTGTAAAAAAATATGAACCGCTTTTGCTGATTCCTATTGGTTTCGGTGTATTGCTGGCTAATCTTCCTGGTGCCGACTTGGGTATCGTATCTGGCGATAAAATTGAGTTGGGACTTGACGAAAATGGACGTATGATGTATATGAACTTGTTCGAAATTGCCCACGAATATGGTATTTTGAACTTCTTATACTATGCGTTGATTAAGACTGGCTTGCTTCCTCCGCTTATCTTCATGGGCGTTGGTGCAATGACCGACTTCGGTCCTATGCTTCGTAACTTGAAATTGGCATTGTTCGGTGGTGCTGCACAGTTCGGTATCTTCGCAGTATTGTTGATTGCTATGGCTTCGGGTGCATTCACTATCAAGGAAGCTGCTTCGTTGGCTATCATCGGTGGTGCCGACGGACCTACCGCAATCTTCACTACAATCAAGTTGGCTCCACAGTTGCTTGGTCCAATCGCCATCGCTGCATATTCATATATGGCATTGGTTCCTGTGATTATTCCTTTAGTTGTGAAATTGACATGCTCAGAAAAGGAATTGAAAATCAACATGAAGCAACAAGACAAATTGTTCCCTCCATCATACACTATCAAAAACATGCGTGCGGTGAAGATTATCTTCCCGATAGTATTGGGTACAGTCGTTATCATTCTTGTTCCTTCGGCTGGTCCACTTTTGGGAATGTTGTTGTTGGGTAACTTATTGAAGGAAATCGGTTCCGATACACAACGTTTGACGACGGCTGCAACGGATTACATCATGAACCCTGCAACCATCATCTTGGGCTTGTGCGTTGGTGCTACAATGACAGCCGATGTGTTCCTTAACTTGAAGACTATCGGAATCGTTGTTGGTGGTTTCTTCGCATTCGCGTTGTCAATTGCAAGTGGTGTGATGCTTGTTAAGTTGTTCAACTTGTTTGCAAAGAAGAAAATCAATCCTCTTTGCGGTGCAACTGGTTTGAGTGCCGTTCCAATGGCTTCTCGTGTTGCTAACGAGATTTCTACGAAATACGACCCACAAAACCACGTGCTTCAATATTGTATGTCGAGCAACGTGTCAGGTGTGATTGGTTCCGCTGTTGCGGCAGGTGTGCTGATTACATTCTTGGGATAATACAAGTGTTTAAAATTAAAAATCCGTTTCAGGCATTGCTTGGAACGGATTTTTTGTTTGACTTGCATTATTAAGTTTCAAACTGTATATTTTTCAAACTCTATAACACGTTCAGTAATTTGTGTTTTTTGTGGTTGATTAGGTTTATTTGAAAAATTTCTTGTTATTTTTACCGAAACGAAAATTTTTAAAGAACAGAACTAGAAAATTAAAACATATTTGAGCTTTACGCTCTTATTCTCCTGCTGAAAAGTCTGGAAAACTATTTTACGAGTGAGAATAAGTTGGCGAGATGTTCACGCGTTGAGGCGTGAGCTGTTTCGTGCTTATTCACTCACAGGTTATTCCAGACACCTTCAGCAGAAATAAGCGAACAAACGAACGGCTAACGCTTTTTTTATGGAGGAACTCAACCAAATACACATAGGGAAAATGATTCGTCAAGAACTGAGAAATCAGGGACGCTCGGTAACGTGGTTTGCCGCACAACTCAATTGCCACCGAGTGAACGCCTACAATATTTTCAGACGAAAAAACATTGATGTGGAAATGTTGATGAGAATTTCCAAAATCCTGAACCACAATTTCTTAGTAGATGTGTCAAAACAGTTATAAGCAATATTTTCACAGAAAATGAAAAAATTCCTCCAAAAGTTGTATTGAAATACAACTTTTAGTATATTTGCCCTTGATGAAACGAATCATTGCGTACAAACACTATTTTAGCGATTTCATGAAGAAGCTCTCCGACGTGGAAAGAAAGAAGATTCTTCGGGCGTTGATGCTGTTCGAAACAGAAGATAGGATACCCAGTCATTATATAAAATATATCCGTGATGGATTGTATGAATTTCGGGTATCATGCGGGAACAAGGAGTTTAGGTTGTTTTTTATATACGATGGAGAAACATTGGTGGTATTGTTCAATTGTTTTACCAAAAAGACTGCCAAAGCTCCCAAGAGAGAGATTGAGAAAGCAATAAAATTAAAGGAGGAATATAAAAATGGGAACAAGGAATAGTGTCATCTATGATGTGAGTGCCGAGCTTGAACGCGAGTTCGGTGCAAAGGGTACGGCAAGCCGGAAAGAAGCGGAAAATAAGGCATGGGAGGAGTATAACGCACAAATACTGCTTGATGCAAGAAAAAAAGCCGGGCTTACGCAAAAAGAGTTGGCAGAACGAATTGGTGCCGACAAGGGATATGTTTCTCGTTTGGAACGTGGCTTAATAATTCCTACGGTTCCAACATTATATCGCATTGCTGCCGCAATGGGTCTTGGAGTTGAATTAAGACCGATTTAATTAGTTGTGTTTATTTATCCCCCAACTGTATTTTCCCCGATAGCGAAATTATTTGCCCCCCTTTCTTATATGGTGGTTTAGGAAAACCTATTGTACTTCGTGCAAAATAGCACATAATACCATTTCCGATTGCAACACTAAACTTTTTTGTCATATTCTCTTTGATACTGTAATACAATTCGCTACAAAATTGTAAAATATCTCGCTACACGCTTTTCTTTGATAATCAACCAGTTATAGTTATTTTTGAAAAACTTAAAAAATAATAAAATAACTATGAAATTATGAAAAAACTTTTTACTTTTTTCCTCACTCTGTTTGTAGCAAGCAGCGTGTGGGCACGATATTTTCAAAAGGATGGAATATATTATTATCTGTATGAATATGAAAATACAAAAGTAGCCGATGTGACTTGGGAAAATAGTGACATGAACTCAAGTTTGGGACCTAATATTGAAGGTCTGTATTCGGGCGATATAATCATTCCTGAATCGGTTACGTACGAGGGTGAAACCTATAGTGTGACTTCGATTTATGATCGTACTTTTTATAATTGTACCAACTTGACATCCATCACAATTCCTAATAGTGTCACTTCGATTGGTTATGAGGCTTTTTTGGGTTGTTCAAGTTTGACTTACGTTACAATTCCTAACAGTGTTACTTCTATTGGCGAAAAGGCTTTTTATTGTGATTGGAGGCTGGGGGATGCTCCTACAGTCATATATACAGGAAGTGCAACAGGTAGCCCATGGGGAGCATCGGCAGTCTATGAGGCTATGGATGAGAATTTCCTTTATGAAGATGGCGAAAAAACAATTATATCAAAGTACATCGGCGAAGGTGGGGATGTTGTTATCCCCAGTGGTGTGACTACAATTAAAAAAATGTGTTTCTACGATAATAGTAACATTACATCAATAACAATCCCGAATACAGTCACTACAATTGGTGAGTACGCATTTGAATATTGTACAGGTCTTACTTCCATAAATATTCCGAACAACGTCACCTCAATTGGAGAACGTGCTTTTTATGGTTGCAATCTTACTTCGGTTACAATCAATAATGATGTGGATATTTCGAATAGTGACATTCACATTATAAAAGACGGCTGGCGGTATCGTGTTTTGAATAAAAATTCTGTTGAAGTTGCTGACCTAAGATCATTGGGATGGGATTATCCTTCTCCTAAAGGAGATGTTGTAATTCCATCAAGTGTTACCGCAGGAAACACTTTTTCTGTTGTAGGAATTGGTCGTGGTAATGAACAATGGGATGGTGTGTTCGATGGGTGGAAGATAACATCCATAACCATCCCCCAATCAATCACATATATTGATGAGAATGCTTTTTACTGGACGTTTCCCCGAGCAATAATCAACGAAAGCAGTGTGCCTGTACCATTGTACGGTTTCACTCAAAACAACCTAAGCTATACTATAATTGGAAAGGATTCTGTTAGTATAGAAGAACCATTCAGATTATTAGAATCGGAATTTTCAGGTGAGGTTACAATTCCCCAGACAGTTACATTTTATGGAAAAACTTATACTGTGTATGAAATAGAAAGTTATGCGTTTGAAGGCCTCAGTGGGCTCACATCTGTAACAATACCGAATACTGTCACCACGATTGGTGAGTCTGCATTTGAGGATTGTACAGGTCTCACTTCTATAAGTATTCCAAGTTCAGTGGATTATATTGGTGAAGAAGCGTTTTTTGGGTGTACTTCGCTTAAAAAAGTGACTTGCTATGCGGTGCAACCGCCTCAAGTCGAAGGCGAGGTGCTTGAAAACTTAAATGCGTATTTGTACGTGCCATGCGAGAGTGTTGAATCCTACGACTTGCATTCAAGTTGGGGCAACTTCAAGTATATCAAATGCATAGATGCGGAATCGGTGGTACTAACATCAGATGCAGTATCGGTAGATGCGAAGAACAACGAGGCAATCTTTTCTATGCCGCTCAACAGTGGTGCAAAATCCTACACACTTACCATTTCAAACAATGGAAAGGTGTTCTGTACTCTCAATTTCAACGAAAACGGGCAATTGGTGAACATAGATTTCTCTACCACAAAGAGTTACGAGCTCAAGGACGGTGTTGCTGGCTACCAGTTCACGGTTACAGGGCTTTCGGCAGGAACAGACTATACGTATAAATTCGTTGCCAAAAATTCTGGTGGTTCAGTTCTCAAAGAATACACAGGTGCGTTTAGCACCACGGGCACAGCGACGGCAGTGGCAAACGTGGAACAAACTAACAATATCGCAATCGTAAACAACCAAATCCTTGTAAACTGCGAAGCACCAGCATTTGTTTATACGATTTCAGGTCAAAAAATTGCAAACAAAAACCTAAAATCAGGGGTGTATTTTGTGGTGGTAGATGGCGAAACGGTGAAGGTTGTAAAATAATGCGTAATGCTCAATGAGTAATGCGTAATTCAAGGGATTTCCGTGAGGGAGTCCCTTGCTTAGTGCAGAAAATCGTTTGATTATCGGCCTATTGGTCAAAATGAGACCTGAAAGAGACAAGAAAATTGTCTAATGGTCAAAATGAGACCTGGATTTTTGTTTGTTGTAAAAATATTGGTCAATAAATTTCATACGATTGCGT
>JAFZOY010000130.1 GCA_017552705.1 Bacteroidales bacterium | reverse complement strand
GCATTATTTTCACATACGAACTTCACTTTCGCCGATTCTTTATCGTCCGCCCACTGCCATTCGTTCAGCGCATAATTATGTCCGATGGCTGGAAGTGTAACCTCTTTTGTGTCTGAGTAGTTTTGTCCCTCGAACTCCGCATTTGCGGTATAGACGATTTTCCCGTCTGCCGTACACGTTGCAAACGTTGTGTCAATGGTTACAACGGCATCGATTAGCTCGACATGTTCTGCATTATTTTCACATACGAACTTTACTTTTGCAGACTCCTTGTCTTCAGCCCATTGCCATTCATTCAGCGCATAATTATGTCCAATGGTTGGAAGTGTAACCTCTTTTGTGTCAGAGTAGTTTTGTCCTTCGAACTCCGCATTTGCGGTATAAACAATTTTTCCGTCTGCCGTACACGTTGCAAACGTTGTGTCAATAGTTACAACCGCATCGATTAGCTCAACATGGTTTTCATCATTTTCACATACGAACTTTACTTTTGCAAACTCTTTATTTTCTGCCCATTGCCATTCGTTCAGCGCATAATTGTGGCCGATGGCTGGCAATGTTTTTTCCGTTTCGTCGGTATATTCCACATCTTCAAACTCTGAAGATGCAGTATAAACTATTTTTCCGTCTGCCGTACACGTCGCTATTGTTGTGTCAGAGGTAACAACAGCATCGATTAGCTCGACATGTTCTGCATTATTTTCACACACGAATTTCACCTTTGCCGATTCCTTGTCTTCAGCCCATTGCCACTCGTTCAGTGCATAATTGTGTCCGATTGCTGGGAGTGTAACCTCTTTTGTATCAGAGTAGTTTTGTTCCTCGAACTCCGCATTTGCGGTATAGACGATTTTTCCGTCTGCTGTACACGTCGCTAATATTGTATCGATAGTTACAACGGCATCGATTAGCTCAACATGGTTTTCGTCATTTTCGCATACGAATTTTACTTTTGCAGACTCTTTATCTTCCGCCCACTGCCACTCGTTCAGCACATAATCATGCCCAATTGCAGGAAGTGTAACTTCCTTTGTGTCAGAGTAGTTTTGTTCCTCGAACTCTGCATTTGCAGTATAGATGATTTTTCCGTCTGCTGTACACGTCGCTAATGTTGTGTCAGTGGTAACAACCGAATCGATTAACTCAACATGGTTTTCATCATTTTCGCACACGAACTTTACTTTTGCGGATTCCTTGTCTTCAGCCCATTGCCACTCGTTCAGCGCATAATTGTGACCAATTGCTGGAAGTGTAACTTCTTTTGTGTCAGAGTAGTTTTGTTCCTCGAACTCTGCGGATGCAGTATAAACTATTTTTCCCTCTGCTGTACACGTCGCAAATGTCGTGTCGGTGGTTACAACCGCATCGATTAGCTCGACATGGTTTTCGTCATTTTCACATACAAACTTCACTTTTGCAGACTCTTTATCTTCCGCCCACTGCCATTCGCTCAACGCATAGTCATGCCCAATTGCTGGAAGTGTAACTTCTTTTGTATCAGAGTAGTTTTGTTCCTCAAACTCCGCATTTGCGGTATAGATGATTTTCCCGTCTGCTGTACATGTCGCTAATATCGTGTCGGTGGTTACAACCGCATCGATTAGTTCGACATGTTCTGCATTATTTTCACATACGAACTTCACTTTCGCCGATTCTTTGTCGTCCGCCCATTGCCACTCGTTCAGCGCATAATCATGTCCAATTGCAGGAAGTGTAACCTCTTTTGTGTCAGAGTAGTTTTGTTCCTCAAACTCTGCATTTGCGGTATAAACAATTTTTCCGTCTGCCGTACACGTTGCAAACGTTGTGTCGATAGTTACAACCGCATCGATTAGTTCAATATGTTCCGCATCATTTTCACATACGAATTTTACTTTCGCCGTTTTTTTGTCTTCCGCCCACTGCCATTCGCTCAACGCATAATTGTGGTTGAGGGCAGGAATGGTTTGCTCTTCTATTGTTGTCGGCGTAATACCATAACTATCAGAATAATATGTATCATTTTCTTCGCAATACCAGTATTCATTATTTCCTTCGGTCTCGCACTTCGCCACCTTTGCCGGAATATGCGTCAATACCGCAAATTCAGCCGTATAAGTCACAGATTCTGTCACAACAACCTCACGCGGATTTTCCGTTATTTTATCGTTCCACTGCACAAACGCATACCCCGAGTTCGAGCTCGCAGTAAGCGTTGATTTACAATCAGGTGTACATTCTAATTCTGTGGCAGACGCCCTTCCATACTCTTCGAAATTAACAGTCACCGTCAGTTCATACGGAGGTTCTTCTTGTGAAAATCCTTGCAACGCCGCAAATACAACCAACAGCAATGAATATATATTTTTTTTCATACACGAATTTGTTTCAAATTAACTATGGTAAATGTAACAATAATACCAACACAAAAATTGTCTTTCTATAAAATTTTCACCGAACAATAGATAAATATATCCAATTAAACATACCAAACACGGCACAATTATATGACAATCCACAAAGAAAAAACCCCACCTCTATTTCTTTCTAAGTCATACTCGTTTACGTGTTTCCCGCATTTTACACATTCTATCTTGAATTTTCAGTATTCTCATTTTGATTTACAATGAATAATTGTAATTTTGCCAGACTTAAAAGTTATAGGAATGAACAAGATTATTGACAAGAAAATGCTTTCCGAGAATGTGGCACAGCTTGTTGTTGAAGCCCCACAAATCGCAAAGAAAAGAAAAGCAGGTCACTTTGTTATCGTTAGAGTTGACGAAAAAGGTGAACGAATTCCCCTCACAATTTCCAGTGCCGACATTGAAAAAGGCACTATCACGCTGATTCTTCAGAAAGTTGGCGTTTCCAGCAGTAAAATCGCTTCGTTGAACGCAGGAGACTATTTGCACGATGTTGTTGGTCCGCTTGGCAAAGCAACACACATCGAAAACTTCGGAACGGTTCTGTGCTGCGGTGGTGGTGTTGGTGTCGCTCCCCTATTGCCAATCGTTCAAGCTATGAAAGCAGCTGGAAACAAGGTTATTTCCGTTTTGGCTGCCCGTAACAAAGACTTGATTATTTTGGAAGACGAAATCCGTAAAAGTTCCGACGAAGTAATCATTATGACCGACGATGGTTCTTATGGAAAACAAGGTGTTGTTACCGTAGGTATGGAAGAAGCAATCGCAAAAGAAAAGATAAATTTCTGTATGGTGATTGGCCCTGCAATCATGATGAAATTCGCTTCGATGACAACTAAAAAATATGAAATTCCTACATACGCCAGTCTGAACACGATTATGGTTGACGGAACGGGAATGTGCGGCGCATGCCGTGTAAGCATCGATGGACAAACAAAATTCGTTTGTGTTGATGGTCCTGAATTCGACGCACACAAGGTTGACTGGGGTGAAATGATGATGCGTATGGGCGCGTACAAAGCCGAAGAAAAAGAAGCATTTGACAATTATTTACAGACTACAAAATAAGACTTGCAATATGAAAGATCTCGAATTTATAAAAGAACAACGCGCACAAGCTTGGCGCGAAGAATTGCGGAAACAAATATCTGCAAAGGATCGTGGAAATATTGAAAGAATTTCAATGCCTGAGCAAGATCCTATTGAACGTAGCAAAAACTACAAGGAAGTAAATATGGGCATAACCAAGGAACAGGCTATCCAAGAATCTCACCGTTGCCTCGACTGCCCTAACCCAACTTGTATGGATGGTTGCCCTGTTGGAATTTACATTCCTGGCTTCATTAAATGCATTGAAAAAGAAGATTTTCTTGGTGCAGCAAAGGTTATCAAACAAACAAGTGCATTGCCAGCCGTTTGCGGCCGTGTTTGTCCGCAGGAAAAACAATGCGAGGCTCAATGTACCTATATTAAAATGAAGAAACCTGCCGTTGCTATCGGTAACTTGGAACGCTTTGTTGCTGATTACGAACGTGAATCTGGACAAATGTCGTTGCCGGAAGTTGCACCGAAAAATGGTTTCAAAGTCGCTGTTATCGGTTCGGGACCTGCCGGACTTGCATGCTCAGGCGACTTGGCAAAAGCTGGTTGCGACGTAACTGTATTCGAGGCTTTGCACGAAATCGGCGGTGTGTTGAAATATGGTATTCCTGAATTCCGTTTGCCAAACAACATTGTTGACGTGGAAATCAACAACTTGGAGAAAATGGGCGTGAAATTCGTGAAAGACTTTGTTGTTGGAAACACAGCAACAATCGACGATCTTCGTGAAGAAGGTTTCGACGCATTCTTCGTAAGTAGCGGCGCTGGTCTGCCAAACTTCATGGGCATTCCTGGAGAAAACTACAGCGGAATTCTTTCGTCAAACGAATATTTGACCCGTGTGAACCTTATGGGTGCAGCGAAAAAAGAATTCGATACGCCGACTTTCTTTGGAAAGAACGTTGCCGTAATCGGTGGTGGAAACACAGCTATGGACTCGGTAAGAACTGCAAAACGTCTCGGTGCCGACCGTGCAATGATTATCTACCGTCGTTCACTCGACGAAATGCCTGCGCGTAAGGAAGAAATCCACCACGCACAGCAAGAAGGCGTTGAATTCCTTTGCCTGAACAATCCTATTGAATATTTTGCCGATGAAAAAGGCCACGTAAACAAAGTGAAAGTTCAGAAAATGGAACTTGGTGAACCTGATGCTTCAGGTCGTAGAAGACCAGTGGCAGTTGCCGGCTCAGAATACGAAATCGATGTTGATTTGGTTGTTGTGAGCGTTGGTGTTTCTCCTAACCCATTGATTCCTAACAGTGTGGCAGGATTGGAAATGTCGCCGAAACGCACTATTGTTGTCAATCCAGACACAATGCAAAGCAACATACCCGACATTTTCGCCGGTGGCGACATTGTTCGCGGTGGAGCAACAGTAATCCTTGCTATGGGTGACGGACGCCGTGCAGCAGCAGGAATCATTGATTATTTGAATTCAAAGAAATAATAATTCATTTGTTTCCATAATTGAAACCCCGATAGACTATATGGTTTATCGGGGTTTTTATGTTATATTTGCAAGAAAATCAGGAAGATGCACATACTTTCGTCAAAACAAATGCACGAGGCGGACGCCTACACCATTGCAAATGAGCCAATTGCATCAATCGACTTAATGGAACGGGCGGCTCAGAAATGTTATACCTATTTGTGCCAAAAACACAATGCGGCGCACTATTATATTTTTTGCGGAAAAGGAAACAATGGCGGTGACGGATTGGCAATCGCTCGCATGTTGACGTTGGCGGGAAAACATGTCGTGGTCGTGATCTTGAATTTCAGCAATTCTGCAAGCGACGACTTTATTACCAACAAAAATAGACTTGCTGCCCTTAAAAATCCCAATTGCACAATCATAGAAGTGATTGATTTTCAACAACTTGAGTTGTCCCACGATGCCATTATCATCGACTGTATATTTGGTTCTGGATTAAACCGTCCAATCAACGGATTTACAGCCGATTACATTTCCTATATCAACTCTCTGGAAAACACAACAATTGCAATCGACATTCCTTCGGGTTTGTTTGCCGATGTGCCAACACCAGACGACGCTATTGCGTTGGAAGCAGACGAAACGCTGACATTCCAATCGCCTAAATTGCAATTTCTTTTTGCTGAAAATCAACGATTTGTTGGACACTTGAAAATCTTCGACATTCGCATACAACATCCATTTGCAGATTCCGAAACACCGTATCATTTTATCACTCAGGAAAATATACAATTACAAGCGCGAAACATATTTGGGCACAAAGGCACCTATGGACATGCCCTACTGGTTGCTGGGAGCTACGGAAAAATGGGAGCCGCTACGTTGGCTGCAAAAGCCTGTCTGCGGACTGGTTGCGGTTTAGTTACCGCCCATATTCCACAACGTGGATACGAAATCATGCAAATAGCAGTACCAGAAGCCATTACGAGTATTGACACCAATAATGAATTTTGTTCCCACATAATAGAATCCACTCCTTACTCCGCAATTGGAATTGGTCCAGGTATCGGAACAAACCCAATAACTGTCAATGCATTACAAACATTTTTACAAGGAAACGACAAGCCAACGGTTTTAGATGCCGATGCTCTTAATTGCATCGCACAAAATCCTCAACTATGGCAGTATATCCGTCCGAATACAATCCTCACACCGCATCCTGGGGAATTCGACAGATTAACGCACAATCACACTACGTGTTACGAGCGGTTTGAAACGCAAAAGCAATTAGCCAAAGACCATTCCTGCATTGTGGTTTTGAAAGGTCATTACACCTCCATCGCGACACCCGACGGCAACGTGTTTTTCAACAGCACAGGGAATCCTGGTATGGCAACGGCAGGCAGCGGCGACGTGCTGACAGGCATAATCTTATCGTTGCTGGCACAAAAATATAGTCCTCTCGAAGCCGCAAAAATCGGTGTTTTCCTACACGGACTTGCCGGAGATTGTGCGGCAGAGAAAATCGGAACAATCTCCATCATTGCAAGCGATATTATCGAAAACATTAGTTCAGCAGTGACAAAAGTGGCTCATATATAAAAATTATTTGTATTTTAGCAACAAATTCAAGGATGGAAAAACAAGACAATTCAACAGAAACAACGCAAAAAGAGCCCAATGCGACTTTTAAAGAAAACGTTGGTAAATACCTCACTCAACGTAATGTAATCATTACGATTTGCGTACTGTTTGCGATTTGGATGCTTTTCTGTGATAGAAACAGCGTCATTAGACGTTTCCAACTAAAAAAAGAACAAAACAAACTGATAGAAACCAAACAACTCTACCAGAAAAAAATCAAAGAGACACAAAAAGAAATAGATGCCCTCAACGATGACGAATACATAGAACGAATCGCACGAGAAAAACATCTTATGAAAAAAGACAACGAAGACATTTACATGGTAACTGATTAACAATATGGGATTTACACAAATATCACCGCTTGAAATACAAGAAAACGCAAGCAAAATCATCGGAAAGGACTATATGCTGGTAACTGCCGGCAATAAAGAAAAAAGTAATTGTTTAACAGCAAGTTGGGGTGGTTTAGGCTTTATGTGGAACAAACCTGTCGCTTGTATTGTGATTCGCCCACAACGCTACACCAAAGAATTTATAGACAGAGAAGATTTCTTCACGTTGTCGTTCTTCGACAATTCTTATAAGGAAATGTTTGCCTTCTGTGGATCAAAAAGTGGACGAGATGTCAATAAAATCGAAGCTTGCAACCTCACCCCTTTCGTTACTCCGAATGGTTCAATCGCCTACGAACAGGCTCGTTTAGTGCTTGAATGCAAGAAACTCTACGCAGCCCCACTTATCGCCGAAGGTTTCATCGACAAAAATCTTTTATCAAATTACACGGCTGGCGATTACCACGTGCAATATATAGCTGAAATCACTAATTGTTTAATAAAATAATAACTCAACACAAATGAAAAAAATCACAATACTCGCAACCCTTATATTTGCAACGTTACAAATCAATGCTCAAAGCCTTAAAAATGAGAAAGATAGTGCTGCTTATGCACTTGGTGTAAATACAGCAACTAACTTGTTGCAGGAATTGGAAGCCGTAGGGTTGTCGAAAGATTTGTTTTTGAAAGGATTTTCGGAATACAACAAAAGTGCGATTCCAAACGAAAAATTAGAACCCATCATCAACAACTACTTCAAGAAATTACAAGCTGAACATGAGGCTACAATGCAGGCGCAAGCACAGGAACTTTGTTTGGAAAATGCGGAATTCTTGAGAAAAAACAAGGAAAACAAAGATGTGGTGACGTTGGAAAACGGTTTACAATATAAAATAGTAACAAAAGGCAACGGAAAAGAAAAACCTGGCGACAACGACAAGGTAAAACTCCACTACAAAGGTACTCTCATCGACGGAACTGTTTTCGACTCTTCGATAGAACGTGGCGAGCCGGCAACATTCCCAGTTGGTGCGGTCATTCCTGGATTTTCACAAGTTCTTAAACTTATGACTGTTGGTTCAACCTACATTGCCTACATTCCGTCTGATTTAGGCTACGGTATGCACGACATGGGTACAATAAAACCTTGTTCTACGCTTATTTTCGAAATTCAATTATTGGAAATCATTAAAGATGACTCCAATAATGAATCAGCGCAGCAACCTGAAGAAGAAACAACAGGAAAACAAGCTAAAAAGAAGAAGAAATAATAGCGTTATTATTTATTTTGATTCGATGCCCACATCAAATATTCTTTGATGAAGGCATTAAGGTCGCCATCAAGTACAGCTTGTGTGTTTGATGTTTCGTAACCTGTACGGACATCTTTCACAAGTTTATACGGATGCAATACATAATTACGTATCTGTGAACCCCATTCTATCTTGAGTTTTTCTCCATTTCGGGCAGCCTGTTCTTCTTCGCGTTTCCGCAGTTCCATCTGGTACAATTGCGATTTCAACAATGCCAATGCCTTTTCCCTATTTTGCAGTTGGGAACGGGTTTCCATGTTTTCTATCACAATGCCCGTGGGTTTGTGCCGCAGACGAACCGCCGTTTCAACTTTATTCACATTCTGACCACCTGCTCCACTTGAACGATACGTGTCCCATTCCAAATCGGCTGGATTTATCACAATTTCAATAGTGTCGTCAATCATCGGGACCACATCCACCGAGGCAAATGATGTATGACGGCGCGCTCCTGCATCGAATGGAGAAATACGAACCAAACGATGTACGCCCGCTTCGCCTTTCAGATACCCATAGGCATAATCGCCCTCAAATTCTATGGTTGCGGAACTAATTCCGGCAATATCGCCGTCTTGAATATCAATAGTGTTCACTTTGTAACCGTTTGCCTCGCCCCAACGCATATACATACGCAACAACATCGAAGCCCAATCGTGACTTTCGGTTCCGCCCGCCCCTGGATTGATTTTCAGGATAGCCCCAAATTGGTCTTCCTCCTTTTGGAGCATATTTTTGAATTCCAAGGCTTCAACCAATTTCAAAAGTTCATTGTATTGATTGTCAACATCTTCCGCCGATGCTTCGCCTTCTTTGAAAAAATCGCAGAGCACCTGCAAATCTTCCGAGGCTTTTTCAACTTCGGCGTACGCTTCGGTCCATTTTTTTATGGACGTGACCTTCCGCATCTGCTGTTCAGCCTTCTTGGGGTCGTCCCAAAATGCAGGATCGTGGGTTTTCTGCTCCTCTTCTTCCAGACGAATCAAACGATTGTCAATGTCAAAGATGCCTCCTT
>JAFZOY010000129.1 GCA_017552705.1 Bacteroidales bacterium | reverse complement strand
TTCAGTTGTTTTTTTGTTTTTTTATCTTTTGTGAAAAACCCATGTTTAGGAACATATGTTTAGATTTGTCGAAAAAGTTTGTCTCTTTGCAATATTTTTAAAAATAACGCCACTGGTGGTGGGTAGTTTGACCGGCCGGTCGCGTTCCCACCATCGCGCAATGTTTGGCCAGTTAGGCCAAGTTTTTTAGTTTCAGTTTGTACATATCCATGACATACTCTCTGTCTGCAAAACCTTTCTTATACTTACGATCAGAATAGTGTACAGAAGATTTTTCAATGTCGCGCTTAAACTCTTTTTGCATGTGTGTTTTGTATTCCTTATACGCTCTGTTTTCTTCGTCTGTAAGTTTTTTGAAAGTTTTCCAACGATTTTTGTCATTTGCGACTCTGTTCGCTCTGAATTGATTTATTTTGGATTCACTCTCAAACGAGTTCATAAACTTCTCTTGTCTTTCGTTTATGTCAGAGAGCTTGCGCTGGAGCACCAGCGCTTTTTTTCTGCTCGCTGCAAGCAATTCCGTTTTCGTTAGTTTTGGTTTCTTGTTCATAGACACCTCTAATAAACAATCGCTGTAAATGTCTCTTCTCCGGTGAATGTGACCATCAAACCATCTGCAGAGATTGTTCCAGTTTTTGTCATACCTTTGCCGTCATCAAGCGTGATGTCATATCCGTCAATCAAAACATTCAATCCATACATTGAATAAGAATCGTCTGCAGACACAATGAGATTTGCTGTGTAATACGTTCCATCAAAAACCATTACAATTGTCTCTGAGCCATTTGTGTAATTGTTAGACCTCAAAATATCAAGCAATTGATGTTCATCGTTCCAACCTGCTGGCTCTTCAACAATCTCCGGTTCTTGTGCTTGGATCTCAAATTCACCATATCCGCTCAAGTCAACTTCGCCTTGTTCATTTCCAAAGAAAACAATCTGACAAGTTTGTCCGTCTTGTGCAAACTCAATCACTAAGTGATAGCCATCCTCAAGCTCTACATCAAGATAAATACCATCTCTAAATCCATCTCCATGAAGCCATCCATGCTTAACAACAGGATTGTTTTCATCTTCAAGGTTTTGGAACTCAATGTCTCCGCCTGGGAAGGAAAGAATGTGTCCGTTTCCATCTGTGTATGTTGAGTTTGAAACAATCATATTCAATCCGTATGGATCTGGATCTGTGTATTCCGACCACATTTCGTCGTTTGAGTCCATCAATTGAACGGCACCAGCAAATGTGTATCTTGTAGCTTCAACATCGCCTGTGTACAAAACATCCATATATCCATATTGTTTCAATGTTGCAATGCTGAATGTTCCGGTCTTTACAAGATTGCCATATTCAGAGTATTCAACAACGCCTGTGTTGTTTTCTCCTTCTGAAATCGCAAGCTCAAACTCTCCACCATTTGCATTTCTGAATGTTTTGTCAAACAAAAGATTTGGCAAAAATTCATATGGTATTTGCAATTCTTCTGTAAGAGTCAAAGAAACTCCTTGATCATACATAATTCCTTGGATTGTAAGCGCACCATTTTCTTCAACAAATATGTCGGCAATTGGCGTTCTCCAGTTGTAATTCCCATCTACAACAAATGATTGTTTGCTGAGTGAGAACTCGCTGGTGTTTTCTCCATGGATCGACATAATGTTGATAGCGTTTCCTCCCATAAATGAATCTTCGCCATATGAATAGAAATAAAGATATTGTTTAGATCCATTCAATGTCACACTGAATGTTCTGTTTTCCAAGCTCTCATACAAATCGATTCTGTCTTGCGTTCCTATGTTGTTGAAATAGTCTCCAAAGATTTCGAAATTATATCCTTTTCCACCATTTATGTTGAATTGTACGCCTTCGAAGTCTATCTCTGTTTCCTCATTTGTAAGTCCTTGGATCGCCGCAATTTTTGCAACGCCTGTCAATCTGAAGTGTTCAAGATCATATGTTGAGCTTGCAACAACATCTCCATTGATATCTTTAATGACAAATGTTCCGTCACTATTGATATAAACTTTGTTGTAATCTTCATCATTTGAACTTGATTTGAAAATGTGATTTAAAACTCTGTTGGTAGTATCTGCATGTTGAGCAATAAGCATTTGCTTATATCCATTTGCCTCCGCTGTCAAAGTTTCGATTTGCCCGGCTTGCGTTTGGTTTGTTTGCTGCAACTCTTGATATTGCGCCAAGAGTGTGTTATACTCTGATGTTTTTGTCGCAAGTTCGGTTTGTTTTGCTGTCAATTGCGCTAAAATAGCGTCATATTCAGCTTGTGTTTTAGAAGCTGCAAGTTGAGCCTCCAAATCTTCGATTTGACCTTGCAATTCTTCGATTTGGTTGTTTTTTGCCTCGATTGTTTCTGCCATATCTTCTTCGATTTGAATTTTTAGCTCTTCGGCAGCTGCAATTTCTCT
>JAFZOY010000011.1 GCA_017552705.1 Bacteroidales bacterium | reverse complement strand
CAAATACGTTTCCGAGCATTCCAACGGAATGACTTTCGCCGTTTGGTATCTGAGGCTTCGCAAAAGCGATTTCCGCGAAACGCATTTCTCTGATGTGATAAAGTGCGAAATGCTTTTGATAGACCCGTCACACCCAATCAAGACAAGCGTCATTGATGCCATCAGTGCCAACCTCATCCGTGAGGCTTACCCTGTTTGCTTTGGCTCTGATACGCGATGGGCGAACCACCTTTATCCTGTTTATCTGACAGAAACGTTCTGTAAGTCACATTACATCGACAGCAATATATTCCTAAGTCTATTTTGATTATGAGTACAGAAAGAATTATAGGCAAAATTTCAGCCACCGAAAAATATCCGTCAACAACAGATGATTTCTATTTTTGGACGGACAAGGGCGAGATTTTGAGTCCGTTTGATATTGTGAAAGTCAAACACCTGCCCAACGATGAAACCATCACTTACGGTGTCATCGAAGAAATCAATCACGTTACCGATGCCCCAAGTCACTTCACAAATTACATTTCAAGCGATTTTGGTGATACTGCCGACAACATCGGCAATATGAACCGTTTGGGTATGAACTACGTGAAAGCAAAAGTTGTCTGCAACACAGGCAACATCTATTCGCCTGTTATTGATGGCAAGCAGGTTTCCTTATGCACCGCCGAGGACATCAAGACTGCTTTGGGATTGAACGAAGTCAAAAACCCGATTGTTTGTGGTTATTTACAGATGTACAAAGGCAACGAGGCTCTGAAAATCAAAGTAGAATTGAACGCCAACTTTCTTATTGGTCCCGAAGGTGCGCACTTGAACGTTTCGGGAATTTCGGGTTTGGCTGCAAAAACATCGTACTCAATGTTTTTGCTCAATGCCATTCAGCAAAAATTCTGCACCGAAGATGGCGACGATGTCGCTTTCGTGTTCTTCAATGTCAAAGGCAGGGATTTGATGGCCATTGACGAACCTAACACCAAACTGAAAGACAAGGACAAAGCCATCTACACCGAAGAATTAGGGTTACAGCCGTTGCCGTTCCAAAATGTTACGTACTATTATCCATACGACAACCAACGCCAAAGCAACGTATTGACAAATGCCGACCCAAAAGATGTTGAACGGCAACGTAGCAACAAAAAGGCTTTCACATATAAATTTCCTTGTGAGAACTACATCGACAAACTTGATTTGTTGCTTGCCAACGAGGACGACAGCACCGGCACGATGGAAAGTTGTGTCAACTACATCATCAACAAGCAAGGAAATTTCAGAAATGTCAGCACATGGGAAACATTGAGAGAAGAAATTGAAAAATATGCTGTTGGGCAGGCAAAGGATACGGATAGTAAAAATCCCATTTTGTCGTCATCGTGGAAAAAATTCCTGCGAATCATCAACAAAGCGGTTGATTTGCAAGGCATTTTCAATGACAATGTCGCCGACCACGAACGTGACCTTACAACCGTCGTCCGCAGTAACCTTGTTGGCGGTCAAGTAATGGTTATCGACATCACCTTGCTCGATGACAACACGCAGGGTTTTGTTTTCGGTAGTGTTGCACGTGCCATCTGGGAAAT
>JAFZOY010000128.1 GCA_017552705.1 Bacteroidales bacterium | reverse complement strand
CGCTTCTTCAAACGCAAAACAGGCAAGACACCAACAGAATACAGGGCGGCGTAGATACTTTCCGAAATCTGGCTAACTAAAAGAAATCGAAAGAGTTGTATATTTGCTTTATCAAATCACAAAACAATGAAACAGATAGTATTAACAATCTTTAGTTTATTGATTATGAATACAATATCAGCACAAAACAAGATGCTTGTGGCATATTTTTCGGCAACAGGCACTACCAAGAATGTGGCCACCGAATTGGCAACGGTTGCCAACGCCGACCTTCACGAGATTAAGCCTGCTCAAGCCTACACCAGTGCCGACCTTGACTGGCACAACAAGCAATCGCGCTCGTCGGTGGAGATGGCCAACAAAAGTTCGCGTCCAGCCATCACCGACAAACTCGCCAATATGTCTGATTATCAGACAGTTTATGTCGGATTTCCAATTTGGTGGGACACAGCACCCACAATTGTCAACACATTTTTTGAAAGTTACGACTTCAAGGGCAAAACCGTTTACTTGTTCGCGACAAGCGGTGGAAGCAGTATCAACAAGGCAGTGAGCGACTTGAAGGCGACGTATCCCGAAATCAATATCAAAAGCGGCCGTCTGCTCAACTTTGCAGATAAAAAAGTGTTGCAGGAATTTGTTGGGAAACAATAATTAGTCTGTATCACACAAAATAAAATGTTTCAATCGGCAAAATGCTTTCGCTGAAGGTGTTTTGCCGATTTTGTTTTTTCAAAATTCGGGGTAATTCTTTTCAATATCAGTTAATCGCCAACAGACAAAAAATATATTCCCCGTCCACAACTCAATTTTTTTTCGAGTTATGGTAGTTTTTTTTTTGTTGCAAAATACGTAAAATAAAAAAGCCACCAAAGTGGCTCTTTTATTTTGGGCAGTATCGATAAAGCCTTACCCTTCCTCGGGAAACTTACCCGGATAGTTAAATTGTCATTTAACAAGGCAAATATACATCGTTTTGCAGATAAATGCAATTTTTTTCGAATTTTCATTCGTTTCATTATTTCACTACAACCTTTTTCACTTGCGTTCCATAATGCACGAAATACGTACCCGATGGCAAAAAAGCGTTGTTTTGCACCTTTTGCCCTGCCACATTGTATATTGCATATTCCTCACAACTGCATTCTATTTTTCCGTTTACAACACGGATTTGAATATCCTCTGCAAAAACAGCGTCTATGGCACTGCCACCATTGTTTACAATAAATTCTTGGCTCTGCACCGTTTCATAAACCTCTTCATCCTCTGGAATAACCTTTATCACATAGTTTGCGGTTATATTTTGTGGTAACGTAATTACAAACGCTTCTCCCGATTTTATTTCCACGTTATCTTGCACCACTATAGTTGTGCCATTGACTTGCTCTACTAAAACCTTTGCAGTATAGGTTTGATTTTCTGCATTGCTTATGGAGCATTGGATTGTACCGTTTTCTTGCTTTTCAAATGAGAAATCGGAGTTTTTTACTTTATGGATACCTTTATAGATTCGAATATTATAATCAGTCGGAATTGCATACAATGTATTATCATTTGCGTTTTGAACTTTTGATGCACATGGGAATAAAGCTTGTTCTATGTTCCAAGTGTTACCTCCATCTGTAGATACAATGGCTTTATCGTTTGTGTATGCAGGATTTTCTGATAACATCGGCAATACTAATGTATTTTTTGAAAAGGGCAATATTGACGAATATTGTTGTACAGGTGTGTAATTTTCGCCATACCATTTTTTTTGTAGGTCAAAACTAATAGTGTCACACGTGTAAATATACCCATAAAATTTATCTGTTAAAATCCATTTGTCATCATAAAACATTATACTTAAAAAAGGGGTTCTATTTTCTTTATCCTCTGAAAGTAACGAACACGTCATATTGCTTTTGGGGGAATTGACATGTGTAACTAAAATTGTCTTTGAATTTGCACTGCGAAATAATCCAAGATGATTGTTTGCAAAATAACCATTTAACGTTCCATCATAGTTTAAGAAATCGTCGTCATCAATAAATCCAATACGATTCCATGAATTACCGCCGTCTAATGTTTGGTAGAGATAGTATTCGTCATAAATATAGCCGAACGATTCTGTAAAAAACTTCATTCTCGTTTGTCCATATATGCCATATAAATTCATGTTTTTTCCTATCCAAGATTTTCCTCCATCTCGTGATATAAATAAACTATCGGTACTGGACATGTAAATAATATCATCGGAAATAAATTGCATTGTATATAATGTTGTATTAAAATCTTTGTACGACCATCTTTTCCCTCCATCGAACGTATAAAACAATCTACCTTTCTTTTCTCCAATTATAAAAATCTCGTTTTTTGATTTTACAAATATATCTTTCCCTTTCATGTTTCCATTGTAGATATAAGAATAACGAGTATTATTTAGAGCTTTGGTTGTTATATCCGAGGAGGGGGTATATATTTCATTCGTAACTTGCCATGTTTTCATACTATCATAAGACATAATTTTACTATCTCCGTTTTGCCCTCCAGACACTGAAGCCCATACCTTTCCATCTCCTAAATCATACATGGATTGGGGTACATAATAGTATGCGACCGCACTATTACCACCATCATACATATTTATTATTCGGCAACCATCTAATGTTTTGTTAATCCGATTTTCTACAGTCAAGATTATATATCCATTTGCAAATTGAAAAAAATGTGCAGGCGTTATGCCAAGTTTTTCTGCAGTCCATGTTTCTCCACCATCTTTAGTCACACAATATGCGCCTTTTGTAAAGATATATCCTAATTGGTTGTTTACAAATGCCATATATATATTTGCATTTTGTGAAATTTCTTGCACTAATGCGTCAGTTGTAACGACACTCCAATTTATACCCTTGTCATTACTCCTATATATAGACAATCTATTCGATATTGTATTATATACCGTAATAAAAGCCGTTTCGTCGTCCCGCCACGTTGTATTTACAATTTTATCAGATTCATTCAATATAAGATCAGAAGATTTCCAAACACTTCCGCCATCTGACGTATAAAGTATATTATTAACAAATTTTTCGTTTTCTTCATACATAGAGGTATATATACCATGAAGAGAATCCTTTGCAAATTGTAATCCTATCGTTTGATAATCAATATCGACAGTACCTGTAAGTGTATTTCTTACAATGTTTTTTATATTATAGGTAGGATTCCATGTCTTACCTGTATCTGGTGACTCTGCAAGCCAACCTTCCTGCGTTGCTGCAACAACTTTCCCTCCTTTTGTACAGGCAGACTGGGTAATTGTCATACTGAAATAGTCTGGAGTAACATCTTCCCATTCGTACACAAATTGTTGTGCAAAAAGTACACACGACATAACTGTCGAGAAAATTAAAGTGACAATCTTTTTCATAGCGTTAATTATTTTGGTTGTTTTGACATTAATTGTAGAGAGTTTCATTTTCTTAGTTTTAAGGTTTCTTTTATTAGACTACAAAAGTAGGGAAAATGTTGCAAAAGAAGAAAAAATCAAATATATTTTGTTTAGATGTTGTTCACACTCAGGATTTGTTTTGAAATCCCCGAATTTGTGTCTGTGGTTTCGCGAAAGATATATTCCCCGTCCACAACTCAATTTTTTTTCGAGTTGTGGATAATGCACTTATTCCACGCTCAAAAAATCTTCTATGTTATTGGGGGTTATTACCTTAAAATGAGCATCTGGGTATGAGTTGAAAAATCTTTCTTTTACTTTTCCAAAATCCTTATAAGTTTTTTGGAATCAATTCCAAAAATATCATAAGATTTTTGGATTATCTTTGGTGGAATCAAGGCGATTCTTTCAAAAATCACAACAGAAAATTAAGAGTTAAGACAAGGAAATTCCTCATTCTTAACTCTTAATTACTTACAGCCCCAGATATATGCAAAGCACACCTGCAAAATAGCCGACAAGGGCAAGCCAACTAATGTGCTTCAAATACCAAATGAAGTCTATCTTTTCCAATCCCATTGCGGCAACACCGGCTGCCGAACCAATAATGAGAATTGAGCCTCCTGTTCCGGCACAATACGCAAGCATAGACCAAAATGTACCGTCAACGGCAAATTCAGCCACGGTCGGGTCGATGGCGTACATTCCCATTGAAGCGGCAACCAACGGCACATTGTCGATAATGGAAGAAAGCAAGCCTATAACGCTGTCAATCACGTAAATGTTGCCACCTGTGACGTTGCGCAACCATTCGGAAAGTTGTCCCAACTGACCAGCCGCGCCCAATGCACCAACAGCGGTGAGAATGCCGAGGAAAAAGAAAATCGTAGAGGAATCCACATGCCGCAAACACTCCGTAACCGATAGTCGTTCTTTCTTCTCTCCCTGAGAATGAGATGATTGTATGTGGCTAATCAACCATATTGTTCCCAAACTGAACAACATTCCCATAAATGGTGGTAAATGTGTAAATGTCTTGAACACAGGGACAAACAATAGTAACGAAACGCCCAAAATCAAAAATGCTTTTTGTTCGGCTGGCGTAGTAAGGGCATTTTCGGCGTTATCGGAATCAGGACGGGCAAGTTCACCTTTCATTGTGAACGAAAGCACGACGAGTGGTACCACAAGGGAAACCAAACTTGGAATAAAAATTCCCTTAATGATGTTTAATGCCGAAATTTGTCCACCAATCCAAAGCATTATGGTTGTCACATCGCCAATTGGCGACCATGCGCCACCAGCATTCGCCGCAAGCACCACAATACTTGCAAATGTCCATCGCGTTTCCTTGTCGCCAATAAGTTTCCGAAGCAACGAAAGCAGTACTATTGTGGTAGTAAGGTTGTCGAGCACAGCCGACATAAAAAATGTGAGAAAACCTATAAGCCACATCAGTTTCACCTTGTTTGTCGCCCGAATCTTGTCGGTAATCACCTTGAAACCATTATGGCAGTCGATTATTTCCACGATTGTCATTGCGGCAAACAGGAAAAACAACGTTTGTGCGGTTTCTGCCAAGTTCTCGCTCAGCAAAGAAACCACATTGTGAACGTCGTTTTCTCCAAACAAAATAAATACGGTCCACGTAAGGACTCCTATCAACAAGGCGATTGCCGCTTTGTCGAGTTTCAACGGATGTTCAAGTGCTATGCATACGTAGCCAAGAACAAAAATCACAACCATTATTGTAGAATACATAGTTTACTTTTTTTTATTTCATACAATCGGCACAATATTTTCTCCAACGCTCGGCTATCTGCAATTCTCCGTTAAGCGTGAAACCATCTTTTTCCGCGTCGAAGAACACAAAACTGATGCTTTCCGCATCCTTGATTTTGGGAGAGAACACAAGTTCCACCATTTCGACCGACGTGGTTGACGAGCCCATTGAACTGCTGGTCACAACACGACACGAGGCGTATTGCGTGAGGTCAATACTCTGCGAATTGCAGGATTTTTCGTCCTGGTAAACGAAAAAACACTTTTTTTCAATCTTATCTATCGCAATAATGTGACCGTTCCACTGTTCTTGGTTTGCTATAATTGCAGTTTTGGTCAAGGCGGAAAATTCCTTTTTTATAGCCGCATTTTTCTTGTTTTTCTTGCGGTTTAATAATGCCATTGGGACTACAACGGCTGCTACGAGTATAAGTCCAATTATGTAAGTTGAGTTCATTGTATCAAATGTTTTGTGCATTACAAACATCGTAATGCTGTTGTTTTTATTGATTTTTTACAAAAAGAGTATAACAAAACCCAATCTTGGATTTTGTTACAAGATAGTAGAAATCAATACTTTACCAAAAACAATTAAATGGGAAAATAATGTCGGTATTTGCAAAAATTCGTGCATTGGTGTTTCGTATCGGATGGGCAAAATATGCAAATTCGGAAACGTGTCTTGTGTTTTCTACAATTGCAAGAAAGTCATCGTCGGACAATGTCTTTATGGGCGACTTGCATAAACTAATGATGGAACTGATGCTGTTAATCGGCAGTTCTTGGTTGCCAATTTGTGTCTCCACATAGTTGATGATGGCATTCTCCTCGGATAATTTCTGTTCCGCAATTGTGCAGTCGTTGCCGAACGTAATCATCACGACAAGGTAGAAAACCGCAGCCATGACTGAGGCTACGGCACAAATCCGTTGTTTTTGAATCTGCATCTTCATTCAATCAAATAACAACCAAAATTAGCAATTTTTGAGAAATCTTATTCCCTTCGCAGCAAATCTCTCAACTTTACATTGGGATGATGATATTGCCGTTCGGCTATTGTTGGCTTTCCGGCAATTTCAACGGCTTGCTGCTGACAAAAATGCAAGCAGGCCAAACAGAGTGTGCAACGGTCGGACATAACGGCTTTTTTGTCAATAAGACTAATGTTTGCTTGCGGACAAACCTTTGTGCAAACGCCACAACCGATACATTTTTCGGAATTTATAGCAGGCAGCGTGAGCCGATACGCTTTTTGCGAGAGCGTTTTTGTGTTCAATATCCATCCAAATGGGTCGAATTCGCTAAAATGCAAGCGGTTACGTTTGTCGGCTATCTCCTTCGCAATCAAATCGATACGTGAAGCATACTTGTCGAACTTCCATGCCTGGTCGTTGGGATTTCTGCCAAATGCTATGGCACTGCTGTCGGGTACGCGGATTTTGTGGCAATAATTTAGTCGCACCCCCTTCTGTTTAAGTATCCTACGAACTGACCAAACAGCGTTGTTGGTTTGTGCGCCACAAGTAATTACAATGAACGTGTACGCATTTTTCGGCAAAACTAACTGAGCCACAAGTTGTTTCACCGCCATTGGCGCGTCGAGCCAATAGGTTGGATATACCAAACCAATGCGCGTTTCGCCTTGTAAATCAGCATGTACCGCATCGTAAAGCGACATTACACGTTCGTCCAACTTCTCTGCTAACTGTCGTGCAATTGCCAAACTATTGCCCGACCCCGAAAAATAAAGTATCATAAATCGTTGTTTTTCAGTAACAAATATAACATTATTCTTTATTCCATCCTGAAATTTGATGTTTCTTTCTGGAAATTCAATTATTCGCGAAACCGACGAGGAATACATTATGGTTTGCACGTTATAACCGCGCCCTCACACACACTTTTTGATTCCATCTTATTGATACTAATTATCTTACATCGCTGTCACAATGCGCGAATTCGTATCGGGCAGAAGTTTGGAATTACCAATAAAACCTTCTTTTTGATTTCAATTTTTAACCAAATAAACCGAGTTGGTATATTTTTTTAATTAAAAATTAAAGAAAAATTACAATTTGTTATTGTTTTTTAAAATTTAGTTATACATTTGCACCAAACAATAACAAAAAGATGCGATTTGTAAGGAACATATTGGTAAACACAAAGAATCAGCCCGAAAGGGCTGGCAGGAATCAATATGGTCATACGAATGACATGGAATAGAAAAAATCACCAAGGAGCAAAGGTGCACCGCCCTTGGATAAATCAATCAAAAGTTTACAAATTAAAACGAAATGTTATGAAACGAAATAGAATAAAAATAGTATGTGTCGCAATGGCGTTGTTCGCAACAGTTCCATTGTTTGCCGACGAGCCAGAATCAGATTTCACGGCAGAAGTCGGAGGTGATTTAGTAAGTAGTTATATATGGCGTGGCCAAGCGTGCGGAGGCGTTTCGCTCCAACCGTCAGTGGAAATTGGATGGAAAGGATTTTCGTTCGGTGCCTGGGGTTCCGTAGGTTTCGAATCGTTCGACACCAAGGAGTTCGACCTCACGTTGGGTTACGGAATCGGAGGTTTTAGCGTGTCGGTTACCGATTATTATTTTGCCATGCCGGGCGTTCCCGATTCGTATTTTCACTACGAAAAAGATGCGACGCCACACGTGTTTGAAGGTCAAATCGGTTACGATTTCGGTTTTCTCTCGCTGAACTGGTTCACAAACTTTGCCGGTGCCGACGGAGTGAAGAACGCAAACGGCGACATGGCCTATTCATCGTATTTCTCAATCGGTGCACCATTTGAATTCGGTTCGCTGAGTTGGGAGGCGGAACTGGGCTTCGTGCCATGGAAAACAAGTTTGTACGCTACCGAAGGTTTCGCCCTGACGAACATCAGCATCAAAGCGCTGAAGCCTATCCCGATAAGCGAGACGTATAATCTAGGATTGTTCACACAAGCAATCTGGAACCCGACTTCAGAAGGTGGTTATATAGTAATGGGACTGAGTTTCTAAATGTTTAATTAAAAAATATAGTTATGAAAAAGATTGAAGCAATTATTCGCAAGACTAAGTTCGAAGATGTGAAAGAAGCACTTCTTGCAGCCGACATTGAATGGTTTTCGTACTACGACGTGCGTGGTGTGGGAAAGACTCGGCAGGCGCGAATTTACAGAGGTATCGCCTACGATACGAGTTGCATTGAACGGACACTGGTTTCGGTAATTGTCCGCGACAAAAATGCTGAGAAAACCGTATCGGCAATTCTTAGTGCGGCACAGACAGGCGAAATCGGCGACGGCCGAATTTTCATCATCCCGCTTGAAGACGCAGTGAGAATCAGGACTGGTGAACGGGGCGACATAGCCTTGTACAACGCCGAACAAGAGAAGTAGTATGAATGAGTGTGAATTTAAAATGTAGAAAACATGAAACGCATAAGTAAATATATGAAAAGAATAGTGCCATTTTGTTTGTTTCTCGTCGCCTTGTTGTCATCGGGCGCGGTCATGGCACAAGAAGAAGTAGTTTCGGAGGTCGCCACGGCGGTTTCCGAGGAATCCTCGGCAGGATTTTCAATAAACGCTGTCGATACCATTTGGGTGCTGCTTGCCGCAATGTTGGTATTCTTCATGCAACCAGGTTTTGCCTTGGTTGAGGCAGGTATGACGCGGACAAAGAACACGGCGAACATCCTTATGAAAAACTTCCTTGACTTTTCGGCTGGTTCCGTATTGTATTGGTTATGTGGATTTTCCATAATGTTCGGTGCGGGAGCATTCCTCGGTTGGGACGGATTTGGAATCGCTGGCGTGGAAAACCCTTGTCCAAACTTGCCTAAGGAAGGATATTTCATCTTCCAAACTGTATTCTGCGCAACTGCTGCCACAATCGTATCGGGAGCTATGGCAGAACGTACGAAGTTCTCTATGTACATTTTGTACTCCGTGCTTATTTCGGCGTTCATCTACCCGATTCAAGGCCACTGGTCGTGGGGCGGCGGATGGTTGTCGGAACTTGGTTTCCACGATTTCGCAGGTTCGGCTGTCGTTCACTCGTGCGGTGGTTTCATAGCATTGGCTGGCGCATTGGTACTTGGGCCACGTTTGGGTAAATACACGAAATTGTCGGACGGAACTATCCGTTCAAACGCAATCCCTGGTCATAGTCTTGCCTTGGCTGCTCTCGGCGTATGGATTCTGTGGATGGGCTGGTTCGGTTTCAACCCTGGCTCTACTGTTGCCGCTACTGGTGCAGTTGATCCTGATTGCTATGGAGGTGGCATTCTTGAAAACATGTCGGCTATGTCGCACATATTCGTAACGACAAACATTGCCGCTGCCGTAGGTGCCATTGTAGCGTTGATTTACACATGGGTAGTATTCGGAAAACCGTCATTGTCGATGGTGTGCAACGGTATCCTTGCCGGCTTGGTGGGAATCACTGCAGGATGCGACTGCGTGCCTATCTGGGCTGCGGCAGTCATCGGAGCAATCGCTTCAATGGTGATGTGTTTCTGCGTACGCTTTTTCGATGCCCGTCTGCACATTGACGACCCTGTTGGTGCAGTTTCGGTACACGGTATGGCTGGTTTCACAGGAACAATCCTCACTGGTGTGTTCGCATTCCCTGAATGTGGCTACAGCGTTGGAACACAATTAATTGGCGAACTTGCCATCGCAGGATGGTCGTTTGGCTGTGGATTGTTGATATTCCTATTGATTAAGAAAGTATTCGGATTGCGTGTCGAGGCACGTATCGAAGAAGAAGGACTCGATGTGTACGAACACGGCGAGTCGGCATACAACTAATAGCGATTTTGTCGTATTGTGTTTTGTGGTGGAGGGTGCCTTTTGTATGGGGCATCCTCTTTTTTGTGCACAAATGTCATCAAACAGAATGGTTTCCTACTTCGTCAAACTCTTTGTTATCCAACGATATAACGCATCAAGCCGAGCGTCAAGGGATTTGGGAATCATATCTTCAATGAAGGAAATTTCGCGATAGCGAGCTTCAATGGTAATCACCGCCTGAATGGTATCCTGAACTTTTGTGGCTTTCAACTGAATACATAAATCATTGGCTTGCACTCCAGTGATTCCCCAAAACGTGAGCGGTTCAACCAGAATAAAAGTCGCCGTCACCGTGTTACCATTTTCCGAATAATTGATTTTGAACACACAGTCGCCCAAGGAATTGTCCTGCAACAAACAATAATAATCGGTAGCAGGTTTCACAATGATTTTGTCATCGGCGACGAATTTCTTTTCTTTGGTATTATTGATAAATCCCGCCTCCTTGTAAAGCGTCTCCCATCGTTCGTGGCTATTGGAATAGTATTGGATTCCTTTCAACGTTGAAATAGATGAAAAGACCTTTGAAACATCAGAAATGCCACCCTTGTACGGAATAGTGAACGTTTTCGTCTTCCGAAAATTCGGATTGTCAACATCGCCTGTTGCCGATGCAAAACAGCACAGCAGTACAAAAAGGAGAAATATGGAAAGTTTCCTGAACAAAATGAATTTGATTACAAACTGAATTACGGCAAAGATAGCAAATAATTTCTCAAATCTGTATCACTCTCGGTTTGAACGTCAGGCCATAGCGATGCGTTGAAATCGAGCCGTTTGAAAACACAACATCGTGCTGACGGACTATGCCGTTTGCCCTATGGATATGTCCGAACAAATGCAGACGAGGCTTTATTTCCAACACTTTTTGCAGAAGTTGTTCGCTGCCATAGTGAATATTGTCGTCCAAATCCAAAATGCCCTTGGGTGGCTGATGAGTAATCAGCACGTCGGTATCAGGAGGAATGGCGGCAATCACACGTTTGTCCTCGCCGCTCATATCATATTCCAGAAACATCGGAACGCCGTAGAATTTCACTCCGTCAATCGTCACGCCAGAGTTTTGAAGAAAATGCACATTTTCGTCAAGACCATCTATATTGCTGTCAAACAACAGATTATCGTGATTGCCCGCAATAAAAATCTTGTATTTGTACGGTAAATCGCAGAACCAATTTATGAAATCAAACAATTCATTTTCGGTACTGGCAAGACTCATATCCCCCGAGTGGACAATCACATCCGCTTCGGGCAAATCACGCAAATCCTTGTGAAGATTGTGCGTATCGGAAATATGTAGTATGCGCATAATTTATTTTATCTCTATTTCAACCCTAACTTTTTGATTTCCAACTTGTTTTTCAAAACATTTACTTTGTGTGACAATCTTATCCTGCAAATTAGAATCAAGTTGTAGTTCTGCAAAGTTAGAATCTTTTTCCTTATGAATGGGAATTATTGCCATTTGAGGGTTAGTTATTTCTACGAGTCGTCTCAAAGCTTCTTTACTTGCGTGACCACTCGTGTGCAATTTGATGAGATTCCAATTATATCTATGTACAAAGTTACATAACCTTGGTCGGAATGCCTTATGATCTTCCTTTATATAACCTTCAAATTGAGAGTAGACAAAATTTATTTCTGACGGCAATATACCAGTTTCAGCAATAACCTCATCTATACGCTTTTCAAAGCTTGGAGAGTCCCGAACAAACATCATAAAACCGTATCGTTTCATCCTCGGAAACTCATGTTTCATATCTCTTCCATAAGGATAAGCAAATAACTCGCTATAAGGATATGGCAGTTCCTTTTTGACTGTTTTTATTTGAGCAACCTGATACGAGTCCGCAATGATACGAATTCTTTTATCTATGATCTCACGCGCTTTGGAAAACGAAACAATACGATCTATATCCATTGATGAGCACAATATGAAATTGTACCTTCCCTTCAACTTTCGAACAGCCTCATTTTGTAATTCTTGTTCACTCATCACCCGTTTGTCTCCTCTCCCTAACATTGTGCCTTCTGTTATTAAAACATCTACATTTTGAGCCAAATAATTCTTTATAGCATCAAGTTTTTGCGTTGCGTAATATCCATGATCCCTGAAATCTCCACTATGAAGAACCATACAGCCATCGCATTCTATCAAAAACATATACGCATCAACGGCAGAATGACTAACAGGTAACGGCGTTACAAAAATATCCCCATATTGTACCCTTTCAAATGCTTTGTAAGGCTCAAACTTACACAAGGCATTAAGACTAGCTTCTGCATCATCTTTTAAGTCCTTGGCAAATATCATATGATGCTTCAACATGCTCACCATTTTAATAGCCAATTCCCCCATGTGTTGCTTAATTGTTGCAGGTATTTTGGCTTCAAAGCCGATATGATCTCCATGATAATGAGAATAGAAAATATCAGAAACGCCTTTCAATATAGCATTAAGATTTTCTTGTTTATCAAATACATCATCTGCATTATCATCTCCATTCGGCAGATTATGCCCAAGATCAATAAGAATTTTGTTACCTTTTGACGATTGTATTTCCGTAATGCAACCGCCGATTTGATTCGTCCCACGATGAATTGTAATCTTCATTCTTCCTCCTATTTTAAAATTTTCTGCAAAAATAAAAACCAGGTGTGCAAAAACTCGGCAGAGGTTGAAATTATTTTCAGCTCACGTCAAATATTAACATATTGATCAACCAATGTTTTCCACTCTCTTGCTGTCATTTTAAAATCTCGAAGATTTATAGCCTCAAATTCTTGTCGGTAACACCAAAAAGTTCCATCGTACCATTTATGAACTGAAAATTTCACACCTTGTTTTTCTGCGTGCGCTTTTAATTTTGTAGCAAATGACTCAAATAAAAAAATCACTTTAGTTACACTTATCCATTCACCGTTTTCGTTGTGAACAAGAACATCTTTATTTTCTTTTTGTGTTTCCATTATATATATTCCTTTTGAGGTACATCATTCGTTACTGGTTCCAATTCTTCATCATCGTCGTCGGTTGTAGGCGTGGTTAAACGTATTTCTCCGTTCTTCATCGTTTCATCAATCAACAAAGTGAGTGGATATATTTCTTCTTCATCGTATATGGGTAATCCATATTCGTCAAAGTTCTTCATATAAGCCGAATCAATTCCATATACAGTAGTATATTCACTAAACGCATCAATTTGAAAATTGAACTCAGGGTCATCAACTGGATTAAACACATTTCCATGGCGCAAATCCATTCCATAAATCATGAATGGCTCCGCGCCGTTCGATTTCGCCAACAACCTCATTGTTGAAGAATTGGCATATAAATTCAGCGCATATTCCGTTGAATGTCGAATGTGGAAATCACGTTCAAAATCCTTTACTACATCACGGAACGTCTTTCCGTCATCTTTTCGTCTGCCCAACTCGTCATAGTCAGAAGGGACAAAACGATACGTTTCACAAATTTCTTTTTCCATATTTCTTTAAATTAAACCGTTTCTATAATAAACGATTTGCCTATGCAGAAACCCTGCCGAGGTGGCAAAAAGTTTATTTTTGTTTTTAAGAAAATATGTTTGTAAGGCGTATCGGACGGGTGATTTCGAAGATTTTATTTTTTTGTGCCGTAGGCACATTTGGTTGGTAGAAAATTATTCTCCAAAGAAAAAGCGTGCCTTTAGGTACGCAACAATTTTTATAACGTGTATATGTGGCGTACCTGACGGCACGCATAAACCTATATTTCTGTTTTTTCTACCAACCTGTTGCCCCGAATGGGGCAAAAAAGCCCCTTCAATCATATCCTCATTTTTTCAGTTCTTTTGGAAATGTTCCATTTAGTGCACAAGGATTTCCCTTAGAATCAATGTCAAAATAGAGGGTGAAAGGATGAAGACTAATATTCAATTCTGGTAATTCAATCGTAGTAAGTTCACCTTCTTGTGTATCTCCGCTCGGCATAAGTGAAACAACATTTAAGTCAATGTGTTGGCTTATGTCTATAGGACCTTCCATAGCTCCCTTGACAGAGAAACCAAATATTTTCCACCATTTTTTCCCAGATTCACTTCTCAATAGATGTGCAATAAATGTGGCATAAGTCATTGCTTGAAGCATCACATCCTTTTGAGGTTCGGAAGGATTGTTATCGTCTTTCAATTCAAAAATAGTCAATCTTACATCGTTGGTAGCATTTCCTGTTCTTGCTAAAATGTCTATACCACCACCATTCGCTCCATTTTCACTTTTGGTCAACGAGATAGTTGGTTGATGAGAACTTGCTTTCAAAGGTGTGGTGAGTTGGAAGAAAAGATCACCCAAGCGGACAGGTTGAATATTACATAATAATTTATTTTGGGCACGTAGTTTCTTGGAAAACTCCTGCAAGAATAGGTTCTCCAATCTATGTTCCTGGCTTTTCACTTTCAGTGTATTGCTATTCTCCAAACCATAGAAAAAACGTCTGAAAGATTGAGCATCTTTATCTGTTTTCCAAGCCACTTTCTTAAAGGCTTTGCTATCTTCAAAATTTAATTTATTCTTACTATAGTTAGCCTCTTTGTCAGATACAGTAAATTCAACATTGTCATTCTTCACGCTAATCGTCCCAACACTTTGTCCTGCAAATCGCAAATCATAAAGGCAAGTTTTTGAGTCTGACTTAACCTTACCTATGGTACTGTACGCTGTAAGTGGTTTCTTAACTTGAAACTTTTTCTTGTTTGCTTTATAATTAGCCTCATTCTTTATTATTTGATTAGCATACCTTTCATAAATACTCTTCCAAGAAACGTTAGTGGTAAGCAATTGGGAAGTTCGCTCTACAATTTCTTTGTTTGTCATAGTAATAAATTTTAAAAATTAAACATCTTTTTTGGAAAATATACCGTTCCAAATGTATGCAATCCATTCGACAATAAGAAATTTTTTGGCAATTATTTTATGCCTATGGGGGGGGGTAATATATTGGTTATCAGTATATTATATCTTACTCAACTCAATAACCACAGAAATTTTACGATTTTAAGAGAAAAAACTTCCTCTTAAAATCGACAGATGTAACAAGGTTTCCCTTGTTTTTTGCAAAATTCGATGTCGGATTTGGTACCATGGGAAGAACCATCCCAAAAAGCAAAACAAACATCACACGCCTTAATAATTTTTTCATTTCGGGCGATTCCGGCTCCCAAACCTTGTTTCCAATCTGGCTTGATTACCTTTAGCACCTTGCCGTTTTCGTTTGCATATCGCTCCGCCAATTGATCGGCTCCACTTGCTCCACCCGAGATAACTTCGTAGATAAACAACTCCTTTTCTTGACGGATTTTCTGAATGAAAGCATACATTTTTTCATAATCAGAAAACGTGCGACTGCCAACAATCGCTGCCTTTACAGGTTTTTTCATACACACAACATTTAAAAGAACGACATTAAAATAACAATGCAAAAATAAGAACCACCTCTGCCAAAACTCTGCAGAGGTGAAAAATTTTTTTTAATTTTGTCTTGTCATCATAAATAACGGCTCGTGGGAATCAATGTCGCAAGCCGTTATAAAATCGTAAGTGCCACTGTTTTTTCGCAGAATGAATGAAGGCTCCATTTTCTGCAAGCTATCGTTATAAAAGTTCAAAAGGGAATCTTTCGTTATGCACCACCGAAACGGATATGGTTGGTTTACTTTGGGTGCAAGCAAGGAAATCAGAGAAAAATTGCACTTCAACATACCATCGCCTTTTTCGTAAAACAACAAGTCCATTTCCGCCCCCATTGCAAACATCGACAGAATAAAATAGCCGAATTTGTCTGTTTTTGCTTCATCCAGCGAAAGAATAGGACTTACATCAACCTTATATCGTCCGGCAAATTTCTTGGTATTGAAACTCGAAGAACTTGAACCACCACACGACGAGAGAAAAATGAAGAAAAGAAAAATACCAATAACTTTTTTCATACCATTACGAATTAAAACAAAAGACTTTTGATAATGCTTCCCAAAAGGCCTCCCATAAGCAACGTTAAAATCAATCCCATAAGCGAAAGGATAAAACCTATCACGGCACACGTTCTCGGTTTCTTAAACAATCCGATAACCGAAAACAATTCTCCGAAAAACCAGAGAATCCAACCCAAAACGGGAACCATTGAAAACACGAGCGCCACAATCGCAATAACCATTCCCACTAAACCAATCACGTTCTTTTGTACCTGAGCATCTGCTCCATTTGTTTTTTGAATCTGTTCCATATATTAAAATAGTTTTACGTTACCTGCCAAAATATCGAATAAGCGAGAATCAATTTCATCATACGATTGGGGAATCCTCTGTTCGAAACGCTTCCAAAATACGCTGGCACACGCCATAGCGATATACTCGTTATTGACAACCTTCAACCAGTCAAAGCGTTCTTCAAATTCTTCAAGAAAAGAGTCGTCGGCTATCCAATCCGATTGTGAAATGTAGTCCCAGTCAAGTTTTTCGGCATATTGACGAACAAGTTCCCTATCGTGACTTTTTACAATCTCTTCAGTTGCCACAAGCCAATTTGTAATCGGGAACGTCGCATAATCAATTCCAACCTTTGACAGACACGCCTGTAATTCATCATCATTTGCTTCCATCATATCCGAAATCTCTATTCGGATACAAAAGTATTACGAGGGTATGCGGAAAGTCTGCAGAGGTGGAAGTTTTTTTTGATTGCAGATATATCAATATATCTAGAAAAAAAATAAATTTGTTTCTCATAAACTTATTATAAAAATGGCGATTTATAACATATTAACGACAGAAAACAACAAAGAATGGGTCAGATTGGTTTCTAAACCAGAATCGACTAATTGTAAAAAAGCATCATCTAAAAAAACTTTTGACTATTACATTAAAGAGAGTTTTATTAACGGGGAACCCTATTTGCCTAAATGCTATTTAGAGAAAAATAATTCTAATCAATTTGGTTTTTATTTAAGCCGATTTAAGAGATATTATGACAATTATTTTTTTAAAGATATTCCTATGAACCTTTCGGAAGGCATACAAAACTCATATACAGACGGGAAAGGCAATGAATTTAAAACGGGAAAGTATTATTCCGTAGCCTCCTCAAGCAGGTTCGCCACAGCAAGTTTTGCTGAATATTCTGATACCCAAAAGTGTATTGTCCCTATAAATGAAATACGAATTGGGGATCAGAAACATAAGTGTGATGTCGTTTTTGAAAAATCACTGGGAATTAGTACAAATAAAGGAGAAATTATTTCATCTCCTCAAATAGATGTTTATATTGAAACGGATAAGGACATATATTTTATAGAAGTAAAATGTCATGAAATATTTGATAATCATACAATTATAAAACTCAAATCAAAATATAAAGAAACCGATTTTATACAATCATATTTTAATTCCTCAATTAAGGAAAAGGGAAAATACCTCGTTGTAAATGGAGAGCATCTCGTTGCTCAAGATTTTGGATGCAAGTTAACAACAACTCATTTTGACTTTAAGCAATTCTTGTGTCACCTAATGGGTATTCTTTCTTACGATAATCGCCAAAAGAAGAACCTACATTTTTATTATCTATTCTACAAAAATGAATTATTTATAGAGAAAGAAGGTAATAAGATATACACAGAATTAGAAACAGAAATACAAACCATCTTTAACAAATTTAGAAAAAAACACCCAAATATTGATTTTGGTTATTTCTATAATGACTCTTTTAACACCATAGAAAAGATTGAAAATCAATATAATAAAGCAGAGCTTATTTAGTATTTTTTGTATCTATCGGCGTTCTTTCGTTTCACTTTCTGTCGCTGCAGACAGAAAGTGAAAAAAGCTTGATAATTAAATTTTATGCGAATTACATTATGTGATTCGCATAATTATAAAACGATAATCACTTCTTATACCGTTTCAACGTATTCTGTAATTCTCTTTTCATTCGTTCTCGTAAACTTTTGGGTTCAAGGACTTCGAGTTTGTCGCCTCTGCTCAAAAGTTCCAACATAAATTCAGGAGTAACACGAAGTTGATACTCAAAATCAGCGTAATCATCGTTTTTTTCCACCAGTTTCTGTGTATGGTGCAAAGGCAACGACTGATAATAGTACCAAAGGTTTCCATACGTCCGCAGACGGATTTTTTCTAACGGCAAGCTATCGTCCACATAAATGCCGGAAGAATAGTAATAATACGATTCGGGCGTGAAATCGTCGGGATAGACAAACGGTATGTCGGTCACAACAAGGTTTTTCATTCTGTTTATGGCAAAATGACGCAACGCCTGGTGCGTTTCAGAAAATCCCAACACATACCAATGCTGACGGTACAACCGCATACAATACGGATGCACAACGTATGTAGTAGGTGTTTCCGCTTCGTAAGGAAGATACGTGATTTCAACTTTTCGGTTCCGTTTCATCGCATCTACCACAAACGAGAGATATTCGGAATTTTCGGGAATGTCCTCATACACTATCCTATCCTTGATTTGTTCGCCTGCCTTCACCAGATTCGAGGCACAAAACGAGTTCAGCAACCACTGACGACTTCGGTCGGTCTTAAAATTCTCAATGTCAGAAATATAATATTGATATCCATTGTGGCTGTCACACTCAATGATAACATCGAACATTTCCTGAACGGACTGTTTATATTGATGGAATGTCCGTTTGGGCAACGAACAGCACCAATCTTGTTCCCATCGGGTTTTGATTTCTTCAAACGTTATCCGTTTTGCCTGGAGCAATGTGTTCATTAACCACACATAGCGGTTGTAATAATCTCCTTTTGCCATACGTATTCACTATTTCAGTCATTGAGCCTGTCGAAACAACCTCATCGCGAAGGGTTCAACAGACGCAAGCGCCATTATTTCATCAACTCATTATCCAAATTTACCGGCGAAGTGGCGGTTGCCTCTATTTCGCCCATTAGGACTTTTACGACGGCCTTCTGCATAAACGGGTCGCTGCTGTAAGCGTTGATTAACAAGGAATTTTTGCTCAGATAGTATTTGTTGTAATACGGATTGCTGAACGAAACGCCAATGACTTTTTCCTTCGGCAATTTCACCATAGTCCACAAGCAGTATGCCTCGTAATCCTTCAATAGCGGCGAGCCGATTGGCGCAAAATAGTGGTTTTCAAAGCAGACAATCACTTTGTCGTATTCCAAAATTCTGTGCCATTGCCACTCCCATTCGTCTTTGTGGAGGTCGTGACGGACATCGACTTGGAAACCTCTGTTTTCCAGCTCTTGTTTCATTGTGGCAAACGTTGCGGTATAGTCGTTATGGCTGATGTTAGCCAACAAGATTCGTTTTGTCGTGTTCGTGTCCAACGGAATCTGTCCACCTTTGTTCTGTACGATTGTCACTGCTTTTTCAGCCAATTCAGTCAATTTTTCGTTGGCATACGCTTCAAAACCCTCGGGTTTCGGTTGAGCGACAGGAGTACGATTTTCCTTGTCTATCAAATTGAAGCGTTCACGCAGTGCCCATACACGTTCTACGGCATCGTCGAGGCGTTCCATAGGAATTTCGCCACGATTGATGCGGGCTTCTATCGTGTCCATGTAGCCAAGCGGCGGCCACAACACAATGTCGGCACCAGCTACAAAACATTGTACAGCAGTCTCCAATTCCGATTCATAGAAACCATAACCGCCACCCATATTCAACGCATCGGAAATCACGACGCCCTTATAGCCCATTTCTTGCTTCAACAACTTCTGCATCAATTCTTTAGAAAGTGTTGCAGGAAGAAAATCACCATTCATGGTATCTTTTTTCTGATATGCAGGGAAACGAAGGTGGCCGACCATAATCGACGGTGTATTTTCCTTAATGACAGTTTTGAAGATTTTTCCATACGATTTCTGCCATTCTACCCACGAAAGATTGTTGGCAGACGTTACCAAATGTTGGTCGCATATGGTTGCCCCGTCACCTGGGAAGTGTTTTACCGTGGTGATGACATTTTGGTCTTGCAAACCTTTCATCTGGCTTTGCAAAAGCGGAATGGCACGTTCAGCATCGTCGGAAACCGAACGCTCAATCACTAATGGATGCAACGGATTGATATTCAGGTCGCTCACAGGAGCAAGCACCCAGTTGAAACCCATTTCACGCGCTTCAACGCCGAGAATTTTTCCGTGGGCATACGCCAGAGCGGTATCGTTTGCCGCACCAATTGCCATTTCAACGGGAAGTTTCGTTGCCGTGTTGTAATTATATCCAGCTCCACGTTCAAAGTCTTCGCTGATGAAAAGCGGCAACTTCGAAGCCTTATTGTATTCTTTTATAATTCGTGGAATGAATGTTTCAAACAACAGAGTATCAGGCTTTTGGTAGGTAAAATGCCATTGAGCCATGAATAAACCACCAACGGGATATTTCATAAAAAACGTGTCGAGCGTGCCGTTTCCAATCTGTTTGTGCATATACATATCGGACGTGACCATCATCGTCTGACCGATTTTCTCGCGAAGCGTCAGCTGTTTCCACGTTGTGTCGGTTGCAATTTGTTCGTTGTTGTTTTCGATTTGTGAACACGACACACATAATCCGCAAAGTAAGATTGTAGGAAGAAGAAATTTTTTCATAAACCGCATATTTTGAATCGTTACAAATATACGGTTTTTGATTTATAACATTAACATTGCCGAAGGAGAAATATGCAAAAGTGAGCACAATTTCCCCGCAATACGAAGTGACGGTTCCGCTCTGCCCGTAGTGAAATCGCTTATCCGTGAAGGACTAACACCGATTTCCATAGCCAATTGCTTCTGAGAAATGCCAACCTCCTGCAACCCGCAACTGATAAGCTCCGCAACGGTTGGCTTCTCTATCGGAAAATGTTCTTTCTCGTATTCTATAACAAAGTCCGACATCATCGACAATTCAACAACCGCAGGGTCGTTTTTTGACATAGTTTCGTCAACAAGCGGAAGCAATTCCTCAACTCGCCGTAGTGCGAATTCATACTGTTGTTTTGTGATTTTTCCCATAGCATTCCTTTTTATATTGTTGAACAATCTATTTCTTCGTATTCCTTATGAGTTCCTACAAATCGAATAAAAACGTACCCCATAACAAACTTAACTACAACAATCAGGCGATACTTGTTACCATGAATATTAAACACATAACGCTGATTTCCAACACTATCAACAGAATTAAAATCTGCCTTCATCTCAGCAAACGTATGCCATTCGGCATTTTCCACAACCTCATACCACCGTTCCAATGGAACACGAGCATCTTCTCTGCCCGGTGACTCATAAAATTCTTTCAACTTTCTATGCGAAACTATTCTCATGATTCCTCTTTTCTCTTCACAAAAATACGAAAGAATTTTGGAATACAAAATTTTTACATAGAATTATTTCGAATCGTAAAATCATAGGAATTTTTATTCACACATTCTATTGTCTATCATTCTGTTGGTGTATTGCTGAATGAAAGCCTTTGTGTAATGTTCCATCGTGTCTTGTTCTGCAATGCCGCTATTAAGCAAATCAGTCTTGAAATACCTGTCTTTCTTGAAGTTATACAGATTTACCGATGATTTTTCGTCAAATTGAAGAACATAATCCTTGTAGAAGCATTGGAAATTTTCGTTGGTATAATGTATTGCCATTTGCTGACGGCTTGTATCAAATACATTTTTGCCGAATGCACAAAAATCCGAAGGATACTTCAAATACGACAACACCGACGGCAAAATGTCGGTTTGCTGTGCAATGGTGGTTGTGTCGAATTGTTGCAAGGAATTATCGGGACGATAGAAGAAAATCGGAATGGCAAATGCCCCCGGAGTGTTCTTGTATTCCTCTAAATACGCCACCGAAGCGTGGTCGGCAGAAAATACGAATAGGGTGTTTTCGTACCACGGCATAGTCTTCGCATAGTCGAAGAATTTTCGTAACGCATTGTCGGTGTAGCCTATACATTCGTGCACAGGAAGCGGTCCCTTGGGGAACACGCCTTCGTATCGTTCGGGCACTTTGAACGGGTGATGCGACGACAATGAGAACACCGTAGTGAAAAAAGGCTCCTTGAATGTGTTCATTTTCTCGGCATAGAAATGGAAAAATTCTTCGTCCCAAATGCCCCAGATGCCGTCGAAATCAGCATCGTTGTTATATTCCGTCTTGCCAAAATAATCGTCGAAGCCAGCCAAATGTGTGAACGACTGGAATCCCATGGAACCATTCGGCGCGCCATGGAAAAATGCAGTGTAATATCCCTCATTCCCAAGATATTGCGCCAAACTGCACGTCTTGTTGCTCGAATAATGCGACAACACATAGGGAACTTTCACGTATGGTATTCCAGCAACAAGCGAAGGGATTGCATCTATTGATTTTCGACCATTCGCATAGGCATATTTGAATACTAAACTATGTTCCATCAGGGAGTCAATAAACGGAGTATATCCCTTATAATCAGGAATATCCTTATTCAAAAAACCGACATATTCCCGTCCCCAACTCTCCAAAATGAAGATTACCACATTGTATTTCTGCATTTTCGCAGATTTGTCTGCCTGATGGTAAATTGAAAAATACGATTCCGCCTGTTCATCGTCAAAATAATTTTGCCGATTCAATCCCGATTTTCCTATGGTACGAATCAGTGTGAACGGCGTATTTTGAACGATAGCCATCTCGTTGGGATGATTGACATACTCTCCGGCATCGGCCATTGAAATTGGTCGGGTACTATGGCGGAAACCACCCCGCACACCGCCGAAACACAAGAATAGCACAATGCACATTCCCGCAACAGAAAAACCGTAGAAACGTAGATTGTTTTGCGTTGGTTCTTTCAAGCGAAAACGGTCGTATAAAAATACGAGCAGCGCCACCAACGCAATGAAAAACACGGTCATATACCACCAGTCAATCATAAATTTACCAATCAGCGGCAACATATTTTCCTCGTTCGAGAACTGCGAAAACACCAACGAAGTGGTACGTTTTACCGTAAACTGATAATACACCGTATCAGACACGTTAGCCAACAATCCAAGCGAATTGGTAACAATATATATCCACTTTGCAATTTTCTGATATACAGCATTATACACAAAACGAAACGGTAAAATATTCATCGCAATAAATACGATGTTCAAATAAATTATCGCCGTGGTGTCGAATTTAAGGCCACCACGCAAAATGGTCATACATGCGCTAAATGACATGTCGGAAAACAAATCCGCATTGAATGCATAAAATACCACACGCGTTACGGTTAGCAGTACATACAGCACCGCAATTCTATATATAAAAAGCAGATAATGAGAGAGTTGTGGTTTCGACATATTCATTTAACTTTTTCTGCAAATGTATAAGAATCCATTGTGTTTTACAATTATCTGAACCGTCAAAGATTAAACTTGTAGTTTATTTTTCAATAGTTCAATAATCTCATCTTTAGCTTTCAGAAGTTCTTTTGTCATTTGCAGTTCTTTTTGCAGAGATTCCACTTCCTGCGAAACGGCAATCTTTGAAATATCCGTTTTTTCAACGCCAAGTAATGTGAAAACCGATGTATTGAGTATCGTGGCGATTTGGTCTAAACGCAATATGGAAATGTTTGTTAAACCACGTTCTATCTTTGAAACCGCCATTATCGACATATCCAATTCTCCAGCAAGGTCAGCTTGTGAAATTTTTTGATTCTTTCGGAAATCCCGTATCGTTCGCCCTATTATTTGTAAATCCATACCTTTTCTAATTATAAGTTGAAAGTACAAACTACAACACCCATATTTTTATACTAAAAATTTAGAAATCATTTGTAATTAAACTTAAAGTTTATATATTTGCGTAATTAAACATTTTTATAAACTTAAAGTTAAATTTTATGAAACGTTCTTTATTATTTGCAATGGGCGCATTACTTGGAGGCGCACTATTATTCACTTCATGCGGAAAAGAAGAAAAAACAGAAGATCCAGATGTACGCGACGCAGCGGTTGGAAATTACACAGGTACCACAACGTATTATTGGGCTACTGACGAAGGTATGGAAGCCGATGAAGAAACATTCGGAAAACCAAATTCAATTAATGGTTCTGTTGAAAAGGACGCAGAACAGCTAAGTGCTATTCGTCTCGCTTTCGACGGAGATGTTTTCTATGGCAACAAAATTGCTGCAGCGTCTAACGGTTTCACATTCGATATTGAATCACAAACAGTTGAAGATGTAAAAGTTACAGGATATAATGTTGCTAAACTTGGTACTGCAGAATACAACGGAATGTTTTTGTCAGACGGAAAAACATTGACATTTGGTGTAAAAATTTCCATTGAAGACTTTATCGATTTATTCTTCGACGAAGAAGATGAAGAATCTTGGATAATTGCCCTTGCAATTGCTGAAGTTGCCGATGAAGAAGGCATTGAATGGATTGTTGTAAAATATGACTTAACTAAACGTTAATAATTATGAAGAAATTCCTTTCGATACTATTTTTATGCGGAGTTCTTGCAGGTTCCGTATATGCAAACAATCCCGACCCAACATACGTATATTGCGACATGGTTGGGTATGAAAAACTTCTTTCTCTAACAGGAAAAGTAAAGGTTTCGATTGACTATGGTGAGGCAAAAACCCTATTCACCGACCAAAGAATCAAAGACGAGAGCGGTAAAGTTCAGTCGTTCAACTCGATGATTGACGCAATGAACTACATGGCACAGCAAGGTTGGGAAATCGACCAATGCTATGTTGTAAAAGGCGATGGGGAAATGAAAACTCATTGGATTCTAAAAAAGAAAGTTAATAAGTAATTGTATTGACAAAAACGTTAACAAAACTTCAATAAGTTAAATTATACAAATAGTTAATTAAAAACGAGATGCTGTTCTTCGGGACAGCATTTTTTAATCTATAATTTATGAAGCGATATGTTCTCTTAACAATTATTTTCATAAACTTCCTCGAATTTGTTATGGCGCAATGCGATACCGTCAAAGCAACATACACGTATTGTACGGAAGGACAAGGTGGTTTATATCCTGACAAATACCAAGATCAATATACCGATAGAAAGTATTATTATTATACATTTGAATATGACAATGTTACACACGCCGTTGCAGTCGAAGAACACGGAACTATATTCCGAGATTGGTGCATTATTTTAGGAGAAAAATCATTCCTTGACACAATATCGGCAGAAAGTATGAATATAACGCTTCGTCTTGTTCCAAATAAACCTTCAAGCCGAGGAGGAAACATGACCACATATTATAGTCAATCTGCTTTATCTTGGTCTTGCAATGTGGAACTGCCAAAATACGTCTCACTGAAACAACAATTTGACTATAAAGAATTAAATTCTATTCTAACAAACTTTCTCTCTGAACTAACAACAAATCCTCGGTTATCGACTTTTGTGAACACCGAGCCATATTCGTATTATAGTAAAAGACACACGATAGTGCGCTCAAAAGAAGACGGCATAATAACAGTTGACGAAGCGTTAAAACAAATCCAAAAGGATGTGGATTTTCGTGCCTACTATGATTCTACAATGTACCAGTATGATATAGACTTTCTCACGATGATTATTAAAGATTTCAACGAACGATATGGAGTTAATCTCTATACCATCACCTATCTTGATTGGGATGGTACAGAACTTGGTACGGAGAAAGTTGAGGAAGGTGGCAACGCAACCGGCGAACCAGAAACGTCTCCCTCTCATGATGGTTACACATTCATAGGTTGGAGCAAGGAAATTGAAAATGTAAAGAAAGACATAATTGTTGTCGCTTTGTATCAAAGTAAGACAGGTATTACTTCGTTAAATGATTATAAAAATTCAGCAAAGCCACAAAAGATTTTCAAAAACGGTGAATTCTATATTCTTCTTCCTGACGGAAACAAAATAAACATTGACGGAACAAAACATTAGGGATTTGGCACCAACTTGAATCTTTTAAGAAAAACCTTTTGCAAAAGTGTGCTTTATCTCCATTTTTTTACATCTTTGCAAAAAACAAAACGTCATTCACAATAGAATGAGATTTCGGCTACTCATTATACTACTCTTGCTTTCGGGCATTTGTGCCGCCCAAAGCGACAGCACCGCGAACGCTTCTTCCGATTCATTGCCGAAGGAAAACATCATCGATCGTGTGATGAACAAATTCGAATACAACCATGGTCGGACTTCGGTGAAATACTACCCCACAGCGGGACTTGACCCGGCAAGTGGATTGTCGCTCGGTGTACTTTCGCTCGTTTCGATTGAGCCAAAGGAAAAGGATAAACGAAAAATCAAATTCTACCGCCCCACTTCCATCACAAATTCGCTGTCGTATTCCACTAAAAAATGGCTGAACTTTTGTTCCGATATGGTTATTTACGCAAGCAACGGCATTGTGGTCAACACGCTGGTTCAGTATCAGATTTCGCCCGATAAATTCTACGGTATCGGCAACGATACGCTGAACACCGACCCAGTGAAATTCGACATGAACGATCTGCGGCTCAGTGGAAACGTGTCGAAGGAAATCTCATCGACCTGCTACCTCGGCTTTATGTTCGACATTTCCTACCGTGAATGTTCCTCGCTCGGGGCTAACGGAAACGGGTTCGACTTACCCGAAATCAAAAATAATTGGTTGGTCGGTTTTGGGCCACATTTTATTTTCGACCGCCGCGACCACGTGAACTATCCCGCCCATGGAGAATACATCACTTTCGGAGCAAAGTATTTTCCTCGCATTGATAAAAATGCCTACACTTTTTATTGCATAGAACTCGACATCCGAAAATACATTACTCTATACAAAGACTTGATTCTCGCATGCCAACTATTCAACGGACTCAGCGATGGCGACAGCCCGTTTTACTGCCTCTACCAATTGGGTGGACAAACGCGTATGCGCGGCATTTCAAACAAATATATTTATATCGACAAGAATGCATATTACGCACAAGCCGAGCTTCGTAAGCACATCTGGGGACGGTTCAGCGTGGTGGCTTTTGGTGGCATTGGCAATACGTACGCTCGATTCTCGGAATTTTGCTTCAACCAGATAAAACACGTGTTTGGTGCTGGAATCCGATTCCAAAGCGACACGAAGAACAATATCAACGTAAGATTGGACTACGGACGCGGCAGTTTCGGTGATTCAGGCGTATATGTTACGATGCGTGAGGCATTTTAACATAAAAAGTTTATTTTTGCACAAATATTTACTAATATGAATATCAATCTTAAATCGTTCAATTACAAACCTATACTTATTAGCATAGCAATTATTCTTTGTTTTGCGGCAATAGTGTTAACATATTTCAGCCCGATATTCGAAGGCAAGGAACTTCGCCAGCACGACGTGCTACAATATTTGGGAACTGCAAACGAGGCTCTCACGTTTGAAAAGGAAACTGGTGTAACGCCATTGTGGACGAATTCCATGTTCAGCGGAATGCCAACATACCTTACCCATATCACAACAATGAATCTCGTCGACCCAATCTACAAATTCTTCCACACCTCTATCGAACACCCCGAAATGATTGTGCTTATGTATTTTGTATGGGCGTTCATAGCATTGCTGCTGGTCAATATGCCTATTGGATTAGCGGGACTGGGAGGTTTGTTCTACGGACTTTCAACGTACTTTTTCATTATTATCGAGGCTGGACACGTCACCAAGGCAATCGCACTTGGCTATATGCCGCTCATAATCGCTTCGGTTTATGCGGTGTATTGGCAACGGAAACTTTTGCTTGGCACGGCTGTGTTCACCATGGCAATGGCATTGCAATTGATTGCCAACCACTTACAAATCACCTACTACACCGCCATAATCTGTATTGTATTGGTTTGTTTCGCCATACATAAATCCATCAAGGAAAAGGAATTCAAACGTGATTTTATAAAACCATCGTTGTTTCTGCTTATCGGTCTGATACTTGCCGTAGGCTCTGATTTCAGCCGTTTTTATTCAGTTTATGACTACACACGGGAATCAATCCGTGGAAAATCGGATTTGGTTACCGAAGAAAAACAATCACAAGGTCTCGACAAAGACTATGCTACCACATGGAGTTACGGCATCGATGAGACACTCAACCTACTTGTGCCAAACTTCAAAGGTGGAGCAACCGCAGGCAAGCTTGACACTGATTCCGAAGTGTACAAGACATTGAAACAAAATGGCGTTCCTAACGCAAAATCGCACATAAAGAGCATGCCGACATATTGGGGCGACCAAGTATTTACGTCAGGCCCCGTTTACATTGGTGCCATTGTGATATTTTTGTTTGTCTTTGGACTGCTCTACGTCACGGGACCGTTAAAATGGTGGATTGTAATTATCACGGGGCTTTCCATAGCCTTGGCTTGGGGAAGTAATTTTATGCTACTCACAAATTTCTTCCTCGACTATGTTCCCGGCTACAACCGATTCCGTACAGTTTCGATGGTGCTTATAATTGCGGAATTTTCAATACCGCTACTCGGCATTCTCGCATTAAAGAAGTTTTTCAGCGACGAAGACACAGCATTTTCATTTAAGAAACTATCCATTGCACTTGGAATTGTTGGCGGATTGTTGCTTTTGTTGATTTTCACTGCGGGACTCTGGTCGTATCAAGGCCCACACGACGCCGAAATGCTTCCCGACTGGCTTCTTCCTGCCCTACAAGCCGACAGAAAAGCTATGATGTTGTCGGATTTGTGGCGTTCACTGCTGATTGTAGTGGGCACCTACATTGTACTTGCGTTGTTCCGATTCAAAAAACTACAACCTACAGTGGCAATGATTTTATTGGCGATTATCGTGGTGGTTGACATGTACCCTGTAAACAAACGGTACCTCAACGAAACTGATTTCCGCAAAAAATCAGAGTACTTATTCCAGCCAACACGCGCGAACCGTATGATTCTGCAAGATACCGACCCGAATTTCCGTGTGATGAACCTGACAGTAAGCCCGTTCAACGACGCAAGCACATCATATTTCCATAAATCGATTGGCGGCTACCACGGTGCAAAACTCAGCCGTTACCAAGATTTGATTGATTCCTGCTTGTCAAAACAGAATTGGAACGTGTATAATATGTTGAATACCAAATATTTCATTGTAAACGCCGACGACAATTATCCAATTGCGCAACTCAACGATCAAGCTATGGGAAATGCATGGTTTGTGAAGAATTTACACATTGTACCAAATGCAAACGCAGAACTTGCATCAATTATGTCGAAAGATTTCACGCCTGCGGAAAATGCCTACGTTGACAAACAATTCACCGTTGCCGACACAACGTTCAAGGTTGATTCAGCTGCGTCAATCAAATTGAATTCGTATTCTCCAATTGAATTGCACTACACATCAAACAACGCACAAAACGGTGTTGCCGTGTTCTCTGAAATCTACTTCAAAAAAGGTTGGAATGCCTATATCGACGGCAATTTGACACCGCATTTCCGTGTGAACTACGTGCTTCGTGCATTGGAAATTCCTGCTGGCAACCACGAGATTGTCTTCAAATTCGAACCGACATTGTTCCACAAAACCGATGTCGTTTCACTGATATTCTCAATCATACTGCTCATAAGTTTCTTTGCAGCAATTGGTTACGAAATCTATTCTGCATTGAAAAAAAATAACGAAGAGGTTGCATAATGGGAATTGTTCGCACTCAGTCGCTTGTTGGCTCCGCATGGGTTTATCTCGGCGCGGCGTTAGGCTTTGTGACGAGTGCTTTGCTGTTTCCCAACTATCTTGAAGCCGACCAAATTGGTATGCTCAATCTTTTGGTGACCTACGGAACTCTGTTCGCCCAGTTCGCCTCGGCGGGCTTTGTGAACACCATCACAAGAATGTTTCCCTATTTCAAAAATAAGGAAAAGAAACACAATGGATTTCTGTTCCTCACCATTGCCGTGGTCACGGTGGCGGCAATCCTTTCCATAGGAATTTTCTATTTATTGTACCCCTACCTCATCCAAAACAACAGCAAAAGCGGCAATCTTATGCAGGACTACGCAATTCTGATTGTCCCAATGTTTATCTGCGTGGCGTTCTTCAACATTTTCGACAACTACACAAAAGCGCTCCTAAAAGCCACACGGGGACTTTTTATGAAAGAAGTGATGTTGAGAGTTCTAACGTTCATACTCACAATCTGTTATGGATTCCATTTATTCAACTTCAACGCATTTGCGCATTGGTATGTGGTGTGCTATGCGATTATTCTCGTATATATGATTGTGGCGCTCATCGGCGATGGACAATTGTTTCTCCGCCCCGATTTCTCGCTCATCAACAAGGATATGGCGAAGGAACTGTTCCGTGTAAGTATGTACGGAATGATTATAACCTCGGCAAATATTGTCGTTATCAATATCGACCAAATTATGATTGAGAAGCTGATGATAGAAAGTCCGCTCGCACATGTGGGAATTTACACAACGTGCTCGTATTTCGCCACAATGGTGATTATGCCAAACCGCGCGCTGCAGAAAATCACCTCAACGCTGGTTGCCGAAGCATGGAAACGAAACGACCGCGAACAATTGCAACTGATTTACGAAAAAAGTACGCTCACGTTGCTCATTATCGGCACATTAGTGTTCTTCGGGCTTTGCGTGAACCTTGATTACATTTTCCAGATTCTACCTGAGAAATTCGGCATCGGACGAGGAGTCATCATTTTTATTGGCATATTTTATTTGAGCGACATGGCGGCTGGCGTAAACAAAGACATTGTAAGCAATTCGCCCAAATACCAAAAGCTCTCGCACTGGACTATCGGACTAATTATTGTCATTATTCTACTAAACCTTGTGGCAATACCCACATACGGCATCGTAGGAGCGGCAGCATCGTCGTCGTTTGCCCGAATACTCTACAATCTTGTTGCGTTCTCATACGTCAATCGTAAATTCAAATTGCAGCCATATTCGTTCAAACATATTTTGATTTTAGTTTTTGGCTTAATTTCCTTTGGCATAACCATTTGCATTCCCGAGACCGAAAACCTTATAGCAAACATTGCCATAAAAAGCGGAATCATAACAATTCTATTCTGCTCACTGGTTTACTTTTTCCATATTTCCGACGACGTTAACGAACTCGCCAACGACTTCCTCAGAAAAATCGGTATAAAGAAATAACTACCGAACCACTACCTGAAACGACTTCGTGAGACTTCCATCGCTCACAATTCCCGTATAAATCCCCGACGGCAATTGCACAATGTTTTGTTTTGCGACGGAATCAACAACCTTCACAACATGGCCATTCGCATCGAAGATTGAAAGAGTTAACTGTGTGAAATCGGCAATGCCATCCACCTCAACGACCACATCGGCAAAGGATTTTGCGGGATTTGGATAGGCATACACAGCAACTTTGTTCTGCAAATTAGCACACGCATCTATTATTTCATCTCCAGGAGTAGAGCCCGAACCATCAGAATACACCGCCGTAATCACCACATCCGAAGTGAAATCTTTCATAGCAAAACTACCTTTGTAGTCAGAAACGGAAAGTTCAACATTGTTGAGCAGTACTTTTTCAAGCGAAACGCCGTCGGCGCTTCTGTCGGCAATGGTAAATTCCACTGTTTCCTCCTGCGAATAACTATTCTCATATTCCCAGGCATAATCATCGTTCGCATCAGTAAAATCCTGTGTGTCCCAATATTTTTTGTTTACTTTATCATAGTAAATAGAAAATCCGATTCTCGAACATTCTGTTGAACGGATGATATTGTATCTGTGTCCATATTTCTCGCTCGAAATACTTGCTTCGTCAACAAGATAGCCGAGCAAAAGAGGCAACGCAGACTCTGGCTCCACTCCATAGGCGATATTTTCGGTAATATGTGCCCAATCATAGAATTTCCGCACACGTTCCCCCGGATCAGAGCCATCAGCAGATTCATGCTGCAAACTGTTTAGCTCCGCCATTTCCTTATTATGGTAGAGGGCGGCATCATACAATTTCTTGTTAGGGTACAAAAGTGGCAAATCGCGTACACTTTTCAGGTCTTCTATCAACGAAGATTCATACTCGTTTCTGGAGCCAACCATATCCAACAGAAATTCATTGGTGAACTTAATTCCATCCATTCTCACAAGATTCAGCAGTTGAATCATTTCCTTTTCCGTATCAGTCAAATAGTCGCAGTTGCGCGCCGTATTAGCCAATTCTTTTTCGTTTTCGGTGAAAACCGACACGGTGCGGTCAACTGAATAGGGACTTTCAATTTTGGGATAATGCTCTGCAAATATCGACGGTTTAACCGTCACATATTCTTTTGAATCATCAGAAACTGTAACTGTATGAGGATTCACCAACCAATAACTAGGAATGTAATGTCCACCATTCGCATCGTTACGTTTTATTTCCAATCCAGCAGGACAGTTGATTACGCCTTGCAGGCAGTCGTAGATATTGTACGACAACGAATATGTGGCATTACCTGCCACGTTCCAATCGGAAAAACCGACAGTCATTTTTTGCAGATTGGTGTTGAAAAACATTCCTAAATAGCATTCTTTCTTAAGCTCCGTTGCTGGCAAATCCGGTGCGACAACCAACTGACCACATCCCATAAACATCATATAGTAGCATTTCTCCGTCAACGTTGTTGCAGGAAGTTCGGGTGCAGAAACCAGAGCATTACACCCATTAAACAAGTTCATAAAACAAGCATTACAGGGAATCACTGTTGCTTCGCCCGTTTGGTCAATCAAACTCATCACACTTCCCGAAGCACTGATTGCTCCTGTCATCACAAACGAGGTGTAATCTTCTTCCGACGACGAAAAACCTGCCGCATTGTTTCCTCTCACATACATTGACTGAAATGCAGCCAGCGAGACCGACTTGCCCGAAACAAACGATTGCCACGTTGTTCCATCAAATGAATATTGCACATCGGGAGCCGACGAACCGTTATTTACAATTGCCACCGCAGAACTTTCCAAAGCTGTAAACGTGAGATAGTTCTGGGAGAATACCACATACGGAAACATTGCCCAAAGAATTGCAAGGATACTGGAGATATAGTTCTTCATATTCAATATATTTTCAATATGCTAAAATACAAAATTTGCCCAACGTAGAAAACAGAATCATAAATTTCAATTCACATAATGTATGAACCATAACATTAAGTAATCTTTATTTGTTTTTTGTTCGTTTACTTTTTAGATTTGTGAAAATTAACCTTAAAAGTAAAAAGTGTAGAATTAGGTAGCTCCTTGACAATTGATATAAAGGGTTGCTTTGAACAATAATAAGATAATAATAGTATGAAACGACTTCTTTTATTGCTCTGTGTTTGTTTGTGTGTACAATTTGGTTATGCACAAAATAACGGTGACAAGAAATCTTACCCAGTTACATATATCTGTATATCAACATCGTCCCCAAAAACAAAATACGAACAACAAACTTATTTTTCACTATACTATTTTACAAACGATACCGTATATATAGACTTTATGGATCTCGGAGGGTACGATGATGTTACTCTTGTGGCAACAATTGAGAACAATCAGATTAAATTCTCTTCTTACAAATTAGAAAATGATGACTATAGGGGTTATGGCACAATAACAGACGATTATCTTTCTATTGATTATACGATTTCTTATGGTTATTCTCAAGAAATTTCTGAAACTTGCCATATGGAATCCATACCTTACATCTGTCCAGCGTTCTCCTTTGGCTCTGGTAAAACAATGTGGACATTTGTAACGAAAGATAAAGACAATCATATTGTTAGTACGTCACAATATAGATATAAAACTATTTATGACGAAAATATTATAGAAAACCCACTTTCTTTTGTCACATACAATCAGAATACACAAATTTATCTATTATTAGAAGGTTCTTACGATAATGGGAAAACATGGAACGATGTAGTTTATATACGAGAAGAAGCCAACAAAGTTTTTGCCCTTGATTTGGAAACCAAAAAAGAAACGTTGTTGTATGATTTCAATCTTAAGCCTAACGAAACCTTTAATGACCAAACGCTACGCTCCATTGACACGGTTGATGTTGGAATTTATAGGAAACCGCGTTTTGAATTTATCAACGATGTATGGATAAAAGATATTGGAAGTATTTATTGTTCCCATTTCGACAAAATTCCAACAGGATACACTCAGGAATTGTTATGTGTACAATTTAATCCTGTTTTGTATTCGTATGATACATATTCTCGTCCCTTATGGCAAAATCCAAAGTACGAAACTTGTTACTGCGAACAAACAGCAATTGAGCCAATTGAATCCCAACAAATCACCCTTGCCCCCAATCCCGTAAAAGACATTCTAACCCTAACCTTGCCCTCTGCCAACAACGAAATCAAAATTTTTGACTTGCAAGGCAAACTTCTGTTGCAACAAAATGTAGGGTTTTCGGCAGAGATAAATGTCTCTATGTTACAAGCAGGAACGTATGTGCTAATGGCAAATGGGGAATCGTATAAGTTTGTGAAAGAATAGAACCCTTTTGTGTGTTGTATAAAAAAGGACGATGAATTGTATCACCGTCCTTCTCTCTATATTTATGTTTTATGAAAATTTACTTATCGCCAAGAATCAGCGGAAGACCGTTGGTGCCAGAGTTTCCGACTATCACAGTTTTTGAGTTCTGCGATTTACTCAATTCCAACGTTGCCTCGATTCCACGCATTTTCAACAAACTTGGCGTCAAACTGTTGTTGATGATATTGTTGGCGCGAGCCTCACCTTCGGCAGCAATACGCTTACGTTCAGCCTCTGATTTTTCTTTTTCCAAACGGAATTGGTATGCAAGCGCTTCTTGTTCTTGTTTCAACTTGCTTTCAATAGCCTGACGGATATCCTGTGGCAAATTGATGGAACGAATCAACAATGCCTTCATTTCTATATTGTTGTCACGCAACTTTTTACCAGCTTCTTCAATAATTGTTGTTTCAACTTCTGAACGTTTTGTAGAATAAATTTCTTCGGCTGTATAGCGTCCGGCAACTTGTCGAACCGACGAACGAACTTCAGGAATCACCAACACGTTTGCATAGTCGGTGCGGAACGCCTCGTACAAATATCCTACACGATTGTAGATTGGAAAAAAACGAACGGTGATTTCTATATTGATGGATAGTCCGTTTTTATCGAGCACATCCATTGTTTCTTCAACTTTTTGCTCTGCCACATTGAACACATACATATCGTTCCATGGCGCAATTATATGGAAGCCAGGTTCATACACATTTTCTTTATCCAAACCTGTTGTAAACTGACGGAAAATTACACCGCGCTCGGTTGCTTCAAGTTTAATAAACATGCTGTTACCAAATACAACAAGAAAGAAAACCGCAACAATGCCAAAAATAATTAGTTTCTGATACTTACCTTTCATATTTATTTTCTTTAATTCATCGCAAAGATAAAAAAAATCTGAAATCAGTTGGTCTTTTTTGTACAATCATAGGTTTTATTTCTCCAAGAATTTACGAAATTTGTAACCATTCGAAATGTAAAACAATCAAAACAATAAAATTATGGAATTAAAAGGTTCAAAAACAGAAAAAAACTTGCAGACAGCCTTTGCCGGCGAGTCACAAGCGCGTAATAAATACACATATTATGCATCGAAAGCTAAAAAAGACGGATTTGTGCAGATAGCAAGCATTTTCGAGGAAACTGCAAACAACGAAAAAGAACATGCTAAAATTTGGTTCAAATTATTGCACAATGGAGGAATTCCCGACACTATAACAAACCTACAAGACGCTGCCGACGGCGAAAACTATGAATGGACCGACATGTACGCAACTTTCGCAAAAGAAGCCCGCGAAGAAGGATTCAACGAAATTGCTGATTTGTTCGAAGGGGTGGCTAAAATTGAGAAAGAACACGAGGAACGCTACAAAAAATTGTTGGCAAACATAAAAGGTGGTCTTGTGTTCTCGAAAGACAAAGATATGATCTGGCAATGTTCGAACTGCGGTCATATTGTTATCGGAAAGAAAGCGCCGGAAGTTTGCCCTGTTTGCAACCATCCACAGGCTTATTTCCAAGTAAAAGCAGAGAATTATTAATATATAAATAGTACGATTATGGCAAAAAAATTCATCTGTCCCGTATGTGGATATGTTCACGAAGGCGACGAGGCTCCAGAGCGCTGTCCGCAATGTAAGCAAGTGGTAACATGGAAAATCGCAGCCGATACGCTGAATTTCGTAACGGAACACGTTGTTGGTATCGCGAAAAACACGTCCGACGAAATGAAAAAAGATTTGAATGCCCACTTTATGGGCGAATGCTCCGAAGTTGGCATGTACCTCGCAATGAGCCGCCAAGCCGACCGCGAAGGGTATCCTGAAATCGCCGAAGCTTTCAAACGATACGCGTTCGAGGAAGCTGAACATGCGGCTAAATTTGCGGAATTGCTCGGCGAAATCGTGTGGGACACCAAAACAAACCTTGAAAAACGTATGATGGCGGAAGCAGGAGCTTGCGAAGATAAAATGCGCATTGCGAAAAACGCCAAGGAACAAAACCTTGACGCCATCCACGATACTGTCCACGAAATGGCAAAAGACGAAGCCCGTCACGGACAAGGGTTCCAAGGTCTTTTCAATCGTTATTTCAAGAAATAACAAAGATTTTTCATTCAGCACAAAGGAAGGTTTCAACTATCGAAATCTTCCTTTTTTATTTGTGTACGTATATTTTTGACACAAAAAATTTTCTCAGCGAGTACAACAAATACTTTTTTTAATATATTTGCTCCGTCAAAAACGAACAAGTATGAAGACAAAAAACACATTCTTTTACTTTTATTTTTACTTCTTTTACGAAGGTAAAAGCGAGGCTGTGTGTATGTAATTGAAATGAATTAAAATTGTATAAACGAAGCCTCGATGAAAATCGGGGCTTTTTTTTTGAAAAATATAAAAATATGAAAATTGCGATTCAAGGTGTGAACGGAGCATTCCACGAAATAGCCGCCAAAGAGTATTTCGGCGACGACATTACAACGCTCAACTGCAACCAGTTCAAGGATTTGTTCTCGGCTGTGGAACACGGCACTGCCGACTATGGCATTTGCGCCATAGAAAATACCATTGCTGGTAGTATTCTTGAAAATTATTTGTTACTCAAACGCTCAAAACTCAAGGTGATTGGCGAAATTAGCCTTCATATCACGCAAAATCTTATGGTGTTGCCGGGAACGAAAATCGAGGACATCCACGAGGTGTATTCGCATCCCATCGCAATCCAGCAAAGCAAGGATTTTCTCGACAATTATCCCGACATAAAAATCATCAACTGGTCCGACACGGCTTCGAGTGCCCAGAAAATCGTTGAGGAAAATCTTACGAATGCGGCAGCTATCGCAAGTGAATATGCCGCTGAATTGTATGGCTTGGAAATACTTGCCCGTAACATTCAGACGCACAAGAAAAATTACACTCGTTTTCTTGCCCTGAGCCGTATTCCCGTCGATAGTGAGGAAAATAACAAGGCATCGATTTGTTTTGAATTGTCGCATCAGCCAGGTTCGCTTGTCGATGTGTTGGCGGCATTCAAGCAACATGAGATAAATCTTACCAAAATCCAGTCGCTTCCTATTTTGGGAAGTCCGTATCAATATACATTCTACGTGGATTTGGAATGGAAAGACAAAAACAAGTTTGACGCCGCTTTGGCAGCAGTGTTGAAGGTGGTTTCAAATCTTTCGGTCTTGGGAGAATATAAACGTGACGAAAAATTTAATTACGAAATATTGAACTAATATGAATATTGTAGTTATAGGAACAGGTTTGATTGGCGGCTCAATGGCACTTTCCGCCCGTGGTTTTGAGACAAAAATCATTGGTGTTGATGCAAGCGAAGAAAACCTGAAAAAAGCGATAGAACTTGGTATTATCGATATGGCTATGCCGCTGGAACAAGCTGTTTTGATTGCTGATTTGATTATTATCTCAATACCTGTGGATGCGGCACGCGAAATGCTTCCGTCAATACTCGACACAATGCGCGACGATGCTGTTGTAATTGACACTGGTTCGACAAAGGCGGGAATCTGCGGAAAAGTACGGAATCACCCTCGCCGAGGAAATTTCGTTGCTTCGCACCCTATGGCTGGAACGGAGTTTTCGGGACCAACAGCTGCATTTGCTGGTTTGTTCAAGGACAAGAAGGCAATCATCTGCGAGAAAGAATTGAGTAGCGATTTTGCTCTCAAACGTGCGCTAACACTTTATAAGTTATTAGGAATGAGCGTGTTGTATATGTCGGCCGAAGACCACGACAAACACATTGCCTACGTGTCGCACCTTACGCACGTGATTGCATACGCATTGAGTTTGACGGTTCAGGAAATTGAGAAAAACGAGGAAAAGAAAATCTTCGAAATGGCAGGCAGTGGTTTCGCCTCGACCGTGCGAATCGCAAAAAGTTCGTCGGCAATGTGGACGCCGATTTTCCGCCAAAACGCCCGTTTCCTGACGGATTCAATCGACAAATACATTGACGTGTTGAATCATTTCAAACAACTGATTGCTGATGACAAGACAAAAGAATTGTTTGACGAAATAAAAGAAGCAAATAGAATTAAAGACGTATTAAAAGGATAAAATAATAAAAATGAAAGTAGATAGTATAGAAACATGGGGAATTAACGCAAAGCGTCCTGTAATCATAGCAGGCCCGTGTAGTGCAGAATCAGAAGAGCAGGTAATGGAAACTGCCAAAGGATTGAAAGAAATTGGTGTACAAATTTTCCGTGCGGGTATTTGGAAACCTCGCACTCGTCCAAATTCATTCGAAGGCGTTGGTTTCGAAGGATTGGCGTGGTTGAAACGAGTTAAAAAGGAATATGGAATGCTTACGGCAACCGAAGTCGCCTGCCAGAAACACGTGAACGAAGCCCTCAAAATGGGTGTTGACATTCTTTGGATTGGTGCCCGTACGACGGTGAATCCGTTTGCCGTGCAAGAAATCGCCAACGAGTTGAAAGGCGTTGACATTCCTGTGCTTATCAAGAATCCTATCAATCCCGACTTGGAATTGTGGATTGGTGCTTTCGAGCGAATTGCCGGTGCCGGAATCACGAAACTCGGTGCAATTCACCGTGGTTTTTCATCGTTCGAAAAAATAAAATACCGTAACGCTCCGCAGTGGCAGATGGCGATAGAATTACATCGCCGAATCCCTGAATTGCCAATTATCTGCGACCCAAGCCACATGGCAGGAAAACGCGAATATGTTCAGGAATTGGCACAAAAATCGTTGGATTTGGGCGCAAATGGTTTGATTATTGAATCACACTGCAATCCCGACATGGCGTTAAGCGACTCGAAGCAACAATTCACGCCGAAAAATTTAGGCGAAATCCTGAATAGTTTGGTTGTTCGTGAACGCGGAACGAATAATGCTGATTACAAGGAAGTTATGAGCGAACTTCGTGCAAAAATCGACGTACTTGACGAAATGTTGCTCGACACGCTTTCGAAACGTATGGACGTATGTCGCGAAATGGGTAAGACGAAAAAGGAAAACAATGTGCAAGTATTCCAATCACATCGTTGGGACCAAATCTTGACAGACAAACTTGCCCGTGGCGCTGAAAAAGGGTTGAGCGACGAATTGATTGAAAAAACGTTTAAAGCAATTCACCAAGAATCAATCAATATTCAAACGGAAATCGTTAATAGTTAAGTGAAATAATTATGAATATGGGTTAAGAATTATGGTTTTGCGCCATAATTTTTAACTCTACTTTCATAAATTCCATACAAAACATTATTTTTGCAAATAAAAATTTCTGTATGGAAGTTGATTTGTTTATTCCTTGTTTTGTTGACCAGATTGAACCTCAAATCGGAGAGAATCTGGTTGCTATTTTAGAACACGTCGGTTGTACTGTGCATTATAACCCCAAACAGACGTGCTGTGGACAACCGCAGTTCAACAGCGGCTACACCAAGGAAACACAGGAATTAGCACGAAAATTTCTCTCAGATTTCGAAGGCGATAGAGTAATCGTAAGTCCAGGTGGATCTTGCACAGGCTTTATCAAACGCCGCTATGCATCGTTGTTCGATGACCCTAAAGAAAAAGAACGCGCAGAAAATCTTTCGAACCGCATCTACGACATTTGTGATTTTCTTGTTAATGTACTGCACATCACCAATTTAGGCGCAACTTTCAATGGAAAAGTCACCGTCCACGACTCTTGTTCAGCGCTCCGCGAATACGGACTGACAACAGAACCACGCACGTTACTTCAAAACGTGAAAGGACTTGAAATCGTTGAAATGGAAGAAAGCACAACCTGCTGCGGTTTCGGTGGAACATTCTCCATAAAACAAAAAGATATTTCGTCGGCAATGGTTGAACAAAATGTACGTTTTGCCGTTGAATCTGGCGCGGAATACATCACAGGCACGGAATTCTCCTGTCTGATGAATATTAAAGCATACGTTGAGCGAAATAACATCAACATAAAACCAATTCATATTGTAAACATATTAAGCAACTTCGAGCATGTATAAAATTGGGTTTGATGCAAAACGATTATTCCTAAATGGAACAGGATTAGGCAATTACAGTCGAAGTTTAGTCCGTAGTTTGAAGGAATTGTATCCAGAAAACACATACGTGCTGTTTTCACCCAAAATCGCCTACAACGAAGAAAGTTTTTACTATACCCAAGAATTTGAGACAGTTACGCCAAGTTTATTCTCTTCAAAATCTATTTGGCGGACAAAAATGATTCTTAACTCATTGCTCGAACACGACATCGACATTTACCATGGTTTGAGTCACGAATTGCCCGTCGGCATAGAGAAAACAGCAATCAAGTCGGTGGTAACCATCCACGATTTGATTTACAAACTGTTTCCCGCTGATTTCCCATTAATTGACAAAAAAATCTACGATATTAAGTGGCGAAATTCGTGCACAAACGCTAACGCAATCATTGCGACAAGCGAAGCGACAAAAAAGGATATTATTGATAATTTCAATATCGACCCGAAAAAAATCCACGTTGTATATCAAACATGTAGTAATATTTTCGATGCGGAATACACCGACAAGGAAAAACAGGATTTGCTCGAAAAATTAGAATTTCCTAAGAAATATATGTTGTATGTGGGCGCAATCACCGATCGTAAAAATGTGCTCAGTCTTGCCGAAGCCTACAACGAAATTAAAGACCAAATCGACATTCCACTTGTAATTGTGGGCAAAGGACGCAACTATATGCGCCGTCTGATGACATACATCGAAAACCACAACCTCAAGGAAAGAATCATCATCCGTAGCGATATTGAAAACAATGCGTTACCAACAATTTACCAATGTGCGGAATTTTTCCTCTATCCTTCACGCTACGAAGGCTTCGGAATTCCTATTTTAGAGGCGTTTAAGAGCAAAACTCCAGTTATATTGAGTAATACCACCTCGTTACCAGAAGTCGGCGGTTCTGCGGGCTATTATATAGATCCATACAAAATTGAAAGTATTTCGCAGGCAATCCTTGATTTACATAACAATCCTAATCTCCGAAATCGCTTAGTTGATGAAGGTCTTGAGCAAGTAAAACAATTTTCACTCGAAAACTTCGCAAAACAAACGATAGATGTATATCGGAGTTTAATGTAATTCCAGCTTTTTTGTGATTTATTCTATGCTTAAAGTCGAAAGCAACGCGACTTTATTCCTGCTTTGTATGTAGTACCATGTCTAGTCCTAAATAAGCGTTACAGTTTTATTAGACAAAAATAGTTATTTTTTAATCACCGTTGTTTAATTACAGCGGTGATTTGTTTTTATAATTTTTAATTGTTATCGCTTGTTGATTGTGCATCCATTCTGGAGT
>JAFZOY010000127.1 GCA_017552705.1 Bacteroidales bacterium | reverse complement strand
TATATTTGTGAACCTGTCATCGTCGCTGTATGTTCCAACGGCATTCTCGCCATCGAACCCGGCACATGCGGTACGTACATTCCAGCCAAAAGGCTTCAACCTGCAGACGTGCGAGATTTCGGTTTACGACAAGTGGGGTAACTTGTTGTGGTTCTCGAACGAGGTTAAGGACGGAATGTTCGTCGGCTACTGGGACGGTCGTTACGATGGCAAGCCAATGCAGTCCGATGTGTATATCTGGAAGATGGAGGCTACGTTCCTCGACGGACAGGTATGGCAGGGCTTCGATGCTGGCAACGGCAAGATGGTTAAGTACGGAAGTGTATCGTTGATACGATAGGTATTTAAGTTGAATAGAAACGAAAAAGGTGGGATTGTATCCTGCCTTTTTTGTTTCTATATTGTTAGGTAGTAATAATGGGAGACACTCCATTCCCTTTTTTTGTCGGTTTTTTTGTTGAAGTGTACGGCAAATAAAAAAAATACGTATATTTGGCACAATAAAAAGGAGAGATGTCCGAGTGGTTTAAGGAGCACGCCTGGAAAGTGTGTGTACTGCAAAACGGTACCGAGGGTTCGAATCCCTCTTTCTCCGCGTTAACAGCGAAACAATTAAAATATTAAATAAAAATAGAAGTATAAATAATTAAAATTATGAAGAAAGTATTAGCATTAGTGATGGCGTTGGGCGTATTTAGTCTAACTTCATTTTCACAAGAAAACGTTGAAGCAAATCAAGATTCTGCTACAACAGAAGCAGTTGCTCAAAATGATTCAACTCAAGCTCCAGAGGCAGTAGCCGAAGCTGAAACAACCTCAGAGGAAGTGTTCACTCCTGAAGAAAAAGGTTTCCACCAAGTTATTAAGGAAAAATTCATTGAAGGTGGTGCTGGATTCATGGCTCTTGTGTTGATCTGCTTGATTTTAGGTGTGGCAATTTCAATTGAAAGAATTTTATATTTGAATTTAGCAACGACAAACACAAAGAAATTGTTGGAAAATATAGAAGCAGCCTTGGAAAAAGGTGATGAGGAAGCTGCAAAGGAAATTTGCCGTAACACTCCTGGTCCGGTTGCAAGTATTTTCTATCAAGGTTTGACTCGTTTGGCTGATGGACCGGAAATGGTAGAGAAAACAGTCGCTTCGTATGGTAGCGTTCAAATGGGTTTGCTTGAGAAAGGTTTGACTTGGGTTTCATTGTGTATCGGTCTTGCTCCTTCTCTTGGATTCTTGGGAACAGTTGTTGGTATGATCCAGGCATTCGATGATATCGCTGTTGCAGGTGAAATGTCGCCAACCGTTGTTGCTGGTGGTATCAAGGTTGCCTTGTTGACTACTGTAGGTGGTTTGATCGTAGCTATGATTTTGCAAGTGTTCTACAACTATTTGTTGTCGAAAATCGATGACCTAACAACTGATATGGAAGATTCTTCTATCTCATTGGTTGATATGGTTGTTAAGTATAACGCTAAAAAATAATTTCCCGATGGATAATCAAAAGTTTAACCAAGTATTTAAAGTCGGATATATTGCACTGCTTGTCGTAGCATTGTTGGCAACAGTGTGGTATTGGGCTGTCGCATCGGGCAAAGACTGCTTGGCATGCTCGCTTTCGGTTTGCGAAGGTATTGGCCCTAATGGTGAATCATATATGTTGCCAGCCGACTCTTGCGCTCTTTCTTATGACGAGATATTGGAAAAAGAACGAGTACAAGGTGTTGATGTATCAGAATGTAGTCAGGAATGTATCAACTATGCCGATGCATATTTGGTGTTCGCATTCTTACTTATAATTCTTGCCGTTGGTTCTATGGTTGTAATGCTGTTCTATTCAGCATTCACAAGCGGCAAAAAGTTGTCGAAAACAACATTGATAACGTTAGTGTTCGTTGTAGTTGTTGCTTTGCTCGGTTTCTTGTTGTCATCTGACACGATTCCAGAAATCCTCGGCTTCGACGGAACAATAACCTTGTTCGATGTTAAATTGACGGATACATTATTATATGCAACATACATTTTGTTGGGTGGTGCAGTAGTGGCAATCTTGTCATCGTTCGTAATTAAATTTTTAAGAAAGTAGATAATTGGGTAGGGAAGGCAACTTCCCTACCGTAATATCAAAAAATATGGGAAAGAAAGTTCCAGAAATAAACTCTTCATCAATGGCGGACATCTCGTTCATGCTTTTGATATTCTTCTTGGTAGCCACCACAATGGATACCGACAAGGGTTTGTTCCGTATGTTGCCTCCATATCAGGATCCAACGGAACAACAAGAGGATATTAAGGTGTTGGACAAGAACCTGTTTGTTGTGCTTGTGAACAAGGACGACAAGTTGATGGTTGAGAAAAAACCAATGAATTTCCGTGATTTGCGTAAGTCGTGCAAGGAATTCTTGTTGAATATGAACAATGATGAAAGCGACAAGAGATACCCTGGCTACACTGAAGAAAGCATACCGGGAATTGGTAAAGTGAAGGTTACTAAGGCGATTGTGAGTATTCAGAACGACCGTAGTACTTCATACGAAAAGTATATTGAGGTGCAAAATGAGATTATTGCTGCCTACAACGAAGTTAAGGATGTGTATTCATTGAAATATTTCAAGAAACCATTCAAAGACTTGAAGGAAAACCAGCAAGATATTATCAAACAGATTATACCTCAGAAAATCTCTGAAGCTGAACCTAAAAATATTGGAGGTAAGTAGTTATGGCACAGTTTAGAAGTAAAGAAAAGAAAACTCCGCCGGCAATCTCCACACAGTCGTTGCCTGATATTATCTTTATGTTGATATTCTTCTTTATGGTGTCAACAACAATGCGCGAAAGCACTCTGTTGGTGAAAAAACCACACTTGCCACGTGCTACCGAACATGTTACCTTGGAAAAGAAATCGCTTGTGAGCAATATCTACATTTCCGCTCCAAGTCTTCAGTATCAGAAATTGTATGGTACTCAGCCAGTTATCCAGCTTAACGAGGCAATTGAGGATGTTTCAAAAATTGCAAAATTTGTTGAACTTGAAAAAGAATCAATGCCAGCAAACGACCGTTCTCAAATGATTGTGTCGTTGAAAGTTGACTCAAAGGCAAAAATGGGTATCGTTACTGATGTGAAACAAGAGTTGCGTAAAGCAAATGCGTTGAAAATCAGTTACTCTGTAATACCGAAAGATTAATTTTCTTCATAATTTTGTTTCCAAAGGCTCGAAATATCGTTTGATTTTTCGAGCCTTTTCTTTTCCCACAACGTTGGATAAATCCTCCTCGCTTGCTGTTTTGATGGCCGAGACTGTTTTGAATTGCTTGAATAATAACTCTATCGTCTTAGGACCAATACCTTCTATTGCCTCTAACTCGGAAGATGTGAACTTTTTCGACCGCTGATTGCGGTGGAATGTGATGGCAAAGCGATGCACTTCGTCTTGTATGCGTTCCATAAGGTGAAAAAGCGGGTCGTTGGGCTTAATTCCCATCACCTTGGGCGGAAAACCGAATAGGATTTCGTGGGTACGGTGTTTTCGGTCTTTCGCAAGTCCCGCAATCGGAATGTCAAGTTGTAGTTGGTCTTGAATAACGTGGCGTGCCACCTCCATTTGCCCCTCACCGCCATCAACAATGAGCAACTGTGGCAAAACCTCTCCTTCTTCAACAAGTCGTTTGTACCGACGGAAAATTACTTCTTCCATACTTGCGTAGTCATCAGGACCTTCCACGGTCTTGATGTTAAATTTGCGATATTCCGATTTGTTTGGCTTGCCATCGGTGAACCGAACCATGCCAGCAACGGGATAGGCACCCTGAATATTGCTGTTGTCGAAACATTCAATGTTTCTTGGCATTTCTTTGAGTTGAAGTGTTTTTTGCAACGACTCCAATAATCTTTGATTATGCCGTTCGGGATCGAGGCGTTTCATCTGCTTGAGTTTTTCCACTTTATACAGGTGGGCATTCTGTTCCGAAAGTTTCAGCAGACTGAGTTTATCGCCTCGTTGCGGTGTGTGGAAAGTAACACCATCTATTTGAAAATCAGGTTCAAACGGAACTATAATTTCTTTTGCCGTACTTGGAATATTTTGGCGAATGTCGGTTATCGCAATGCCCAAAAGTTCTTCGGGAGTTTCCTCAAGTTGTTTTCTTATTTCCAGTGTATGCAATTGTACAATGGCTCCGTTCACCACTTTCAGGAAGTTCACGTAGGCAGTGTCGATGTCATCAAGAATTGAATACACATCAACATTGGTGATACTTGGATTCACTATGGTAGAATGGCTTTGGTAGCGTGTGAGTTCATCAATTTGTGCCTTGATTTCGCCGGCGGCTTCGTATTTCATTTCGTCGGCGTACTTTGTCATACGTTTTTTCAGTATTTTGATGACTTCGCTGATGTTTCCTTTAAGAATGTCGCGCATCTCGCTCACGGCGTTGTCGTAGTCTTCCTTCGATTGGCGCCCGGCACAGGGAGCCTTGCAGTTTTTAATATGATATTCGAGGCAAACGTTGAATTTTCCCTTGTGAATATCGTTTGAATTCAGTGCCAAGTTGCATGTGCGCGGTTTGTATAGCTGTTTGATGAACGCAAGCAAGTTTTTCGCCATTCTCACATTTGCGTATGGACCAAAATATTGCGAACCATTTTTTATCAAATGACGGGTGAGGAAAATCCGCGGGAATTCCTCGTTTTTGATTACAATCCACGGATATGTTTTGTCGTCTTTCAGCATCACGTTGTAGCGAGGCTTGAATTTCTTTATGAGATTGTTTTCGAGCAGAAGCGCATCTTGTTCGCTTTCCACAATGAAATGCTTGATTGTCACTATTTTACTGACGAGCATTTTTGTTTTTGGATGCGTTTGTTCCTTGTTGAAATACGACGATACGCGACGTTTTAGGTTCTTTGCCTTCCCCACGTAGATGAGTGTACCGTTTTTGTCGAAATATTGATATACGCCCGGATTTGTTGGCAGATTTGCCAACTGTTCCTTGATGGAATCGAGCCGTATGTCGTTTTTTGAAGTCATAAGCAAATGTAGGGAAGTTTGTGAATTATTGGTTATGGATTGTTAGTTTTGTTTCAGCTCTTTCATTTAAAGACATTATTTTATTGTTCCATTTCTTTTTGTGGAAAAAGAAACGGAACCCAAAGAAAAGCCACCGACGGATCAGCTCGGCTAAAAATCAACTGCGTTCACTAAAGGAGTTGAAGTGCCGCCGTATCGTTATGTAAAACTTCACGTACTAAGGCACCAACTCCTTTTTAACGTTCACTCCGTTGATTTTCTATACGCCTCGCCGCTCAGTCGGAGGTCGTGTAGTGAAGTAGAACGTATTTTTGCCTATTTTAAGAATTTCATTCTGTGAGGAAGGTTCGACTTCGCAGATGAGCGTTAAAAATTTCTTGGAATGTAGCGTTAAGAACTCTCGGCTTGGCCGCGAAGGTTGTGTGGGGGAGCCATCTCCGAGAGTTTAGCGGAATGAGAAGAAATTTGAACAAGTTCATTTATGGCTGCGTTTCGGCAAAACAAATAAATTTGCTTTGCGCTCAACTTGCACATAAATTAGCGAAGATGCGGGTCGACGGCGTTCTTTCGTTTCACTTTCTGTCGCTGTAGACAGAAAGTGAAAGATGAGTGAAAATCATCAAAATTCTCGCAGAAAAGGCTAAATGAAAGAACCGTGTTGGAAACTAAAATATTTTCCCAAATCCTCTTGCATTTCGTTGATATTTAATGTATTTTTGCGAATTGAGGTGTGAAGTCCCTAAATGGGGTTAGTGTGTATTATACACTATGCTATGTGGGGTTCTGCCATTGAAGTTTGTCATAATATTAAAGAAATTACGATATGAAAACAAAGGTTACATATTGGACGTTTGTGAGAGGTTTTGTCGCCACAGTTGTTGCGGTGATTGGTTTTGCATTGGTGAGTGTGGGGCAGACGTATACTATAGAGGCTAGGTTTGGAACTTCTGCAAGCGTAGGACAGTGTAGTAATTTGGTTTATATAGATTTTGGTGCTGTTTCTGCTGGCTCGATTTTTTTATTAAAAAAGGATAATGAACCAGTTCAAATTAATGGCTATAGCGGTAATCTGGAGTTATTTAAGGATTGGGATGGTGATACGGACAAGAGTAAGATTCGTTTTTCTAGTTCGGGAAGTTACTATGTTGTATTAAACACGGATGATAACACTGTAACTGCACAAACATCGTCTGATATTTGTCCCGCTCCGACTGTGTGTTTGAATAATGAAGAACAAAGAGCTTCGATTGTCGCACCATCAGTAAGTGGGGCTGTAAATGAAGGTTGGACCATTGATGAGTCAAAAAATACAACACTTACGTTGGAGGATATTAAAAATCCTGCTAATATGGCGTTGTATGATGGTAAGACGTTAAGATATTGGACAGAGAATTCGGGCGGTGAAATTAGTTTTGTTAGGGTGGCGGAATTAAGTATTTGTTTGTCTGTCGGAGACATAACAAGCACTGATACCAAGAAAGGAGTGACGTATATATGTTTGAATTCTTTAGCTTTGAGTAAGCCAACTGTAAGTGGATTTTACACCACTGAAGGTTGGGAAGTTGTAGAGAAAAATCGAACTTCACGTTTTGTTCGTGTGGAGGGAAGTTTGGGAGAACAAAGATTTATAGATGCCGAAGGAAATGAGAAATCTTTGGGCTCGTTCTATGGCAATAGCATTCGTTATTTTATTGCTGATGCCTATGGTAATGAGGCTTATAGTAATATGGTTACGCTTATGAGCCAACCTACGGTGACGATTGGTTTGGAAGGTACATATCTAACTAGAAAATGGGATGTATGTGATGGAGAGCAAATATCTGAGTTTCCCCCTGTGTCATATTCAATGAATGGAACCACGTTATCCTCAGCGAATTGGTATGTGTGGAATACTGCTAAATCAGGCGGCGCAGGCTGGGATAAATATAGTTCTCAGATTGTGTCAAGCGACGGACCATACACTCGTATATATTATGCAGTTTCTACAGCTAATAGCATGTGTAGTAATGCTTCTGTATATGATTCTCGAACTGATTTGAGATTTAAAAGTACAGAAACAAGTATAAAATTCACACCAGAGTTAAATGCATCCTATCAGTGTACCAAACATGCCGTGGCAAATGTTACAGATATGTCGGGAAATGTAATTGAGGGTATTACATATTGGACAAGAAATAATGTATATATAGGGAAAACAGATGGTAACACTTACGATTTTTCATTTGATTGTGAAGATGGGTTGGGAGATGTTACATTAGGGGCCTATGTCAAAGATCCTATTACGGGTTGTAAAAGTGTAGTTTCGCAAGTCGTAAATGTGAATAGTAGTTTCACCACGTATATTTATAATGGACCGGTAGGGGCGTCGTCAGATGTTACTAATACAAACAATTGGATTTTGGAAGGAAATCCATCTGTTCATCCAGCAAATTTCACATCTAATGATTGTCGTTACATTATTAATACAGGAGGTGTTGAATTACGGTCTGGGCAAACATGGGTTGTCTCTGGTGAAGGTTCTAAGATTGTGGTTGGTGATGGCACGTGGGGTAGTTTATCTGGAAGATCGGGAACAGGATTGAATAGCGCTTTTACTGTACAAGGAGCTAATGCTGGCTATGGTGTTCCTTCTGGTAATTTTGAATTGATGGCGCAATGTTCAAATGAAGGATGGATTACTAATATAAGCAATATAGCAAAATATGATTATAGAAGTTATGCGAAAACGTTTACTATTACAGGTACGTTGAATACAGTTGATGATGTTGTGATCGATGTGAAATCTGGATCTTCATTGACTATTAACACTGATTTAGGTGATTTTAAATTGGGTACACTTGCACAGGATAAAGTCGCCTCATCTGCACCTATTCTTTCGGATGGGGTTGTTAACGGCTACTCTTGGGCTGCAGTTGTTCCAGGTTCGAGTGTGTCGTACACAGGATCAGGATGCAGTAAAATCCGTAGTGGAAAATATTCTCAGTTATATATAGCAAACGCTAATGTATCTTTCGAGGACAATGCTATTGTGGAAATCACGCAATCCCTCACATCATCTCAAACAGATGAAACAAAAATAAACCCCAATGGTAGTACAATTAAGTTTATTGGAGTTGTTAATCAAACCATACCTCGTTTTAATTATTATAATTTGGTATTAGGTAATGCAAGTATAAAGTCTATTAGTGGGAGTACAAAGGTATGGGTTCGAAATTCATTGGTTGTTGAAGCATCAACAACATTGAAGTTAGAACAGTATGTTAGTAGTGGAAGTATAAAATCCGCAGTTTTAGGCTTATATGGCAGTGGCACGACGGCATTTGTAAACAATGGACATGTGGTGTGTGGACCAAATACGACAGTAAGTTACTATTCCTCAGAGCCTACAACTATTGCTCCAGTATATTATGGTAATCTTAACTTGTCTTCAAAGAAAAGAATATTTTCTTCAGAAGGGGTCACAGGTATTTCTGGTGCTTTATCACTTGGTACTGCCGTATGTACGACGACTGGCAGTATAATAGAATTTAATGGTACTGAAGCTCAAACGATACCGGCTTTGGAATACTATAATCTTACGATTAATAATACTGGTTTGGACGGGGAAAACGACTATCAAGTTTCACTTGGCGGAGATATAGTCGTAAATAATCGCTTGTCACTGATGGAGGGAATATTAAATACAGATGGTCATCGTCTTTCTGTCGTAAATACATCTACGGGAGCCGTAGGACAGGGCTACCGTGTTTCCGATGATAGTGCATCTTATGTGATTGGTGATATTACACGAAGTGTTGGTTCTAATTTAGACGGTTCAGGTATGGAATCGTATTTGTATCCAGTGGGATCCTTAGATGCATATATGCCACTTTCTCTTTCTAAATTGACAACAGGCTCTAATGCTTCAGTTACGGTGGGAACGACAAACGTTGTCACAGGAACATCAGTAAATTCTCCGTTGACGAGTGTAAACACAACCGCCTATTGGAAAATTGATGGAACAAATTATACAAGTTCCTCTGTTAGTGTGTCGTCAAGTAATGGTCTTTCATCATGCAACACATTAGGGTTTGAGGCGGCTGGTACAAGTTCTTTTGAAAATATTGTAGGTTGCTCTGTTTCCGAAAATTCCATTTGTGCTTCATCTATCGTAGAAGGAAATGGAACAGTTGCTTTAGCTAATCGTACAATCAACGCAAGAACATATTATTTAAATTGTAATAATACAAATGTTGATGCATCAAATATTAATAGTTGGTATACCGAACGTTATAAATTAGGAGATCATCCGTCGTCATTTTTCGAAGATGATGCTACGTGGATTATTGATTGTGGAAAATCGTTTAAGAAAGATTTGACGATAGGAGGATCAAATACAAAAGTATATTTTAATATTCGACCAAATAATATTTTGACAATTGAAGCAAATGTAACATTACCTATAGTGGAACATCAACAAGGAATGATCGAAATAACAGATGGTGGTTCACTTACGGTTTTGAATTCATATACCATGACAGATGTATCGGGCGTTTCGACTAATAGAACATCAATTATAAATAATGGAGAGTTGAATATCTACAATTCCACGTTGTCAATTTCAAATGGATATGTTGAAAATAATGGTTCAATGAACCTGTATAATACAGATTTGTCGATTTCGTCGACGCTAAATCAAGCTCCCAGTAGTGCAGCAGCTGCACTGAATTCGCCTCAAAATGCACATACACGGTTTTATAACAATGGAACTATTCGTATGGTGAATTCTGGATTAGATGTTTCTGGATGGCAAGTTCATGTTATAAATGGAGCAGGTGGGGTTTGGCTTGTTGATAACACATCTTCTCCATCAAAGAAAGTTGTGTTTGGTTCTGGTGGAGGTGCAGGTGTTGAATTTATGGAAGATGGATATGACATGGAGTATATCTATTTTGAATGCGGATCATCTTTTATTGTGAAGCATTCTGATGTGGAGGTTCTGTATCAAGGAAATAACGAGGGTACAACTGCGTATTTGGAAGGAGAACTTGTTGTGTACGATGGAAATCTTTTGGTAAAACGAAAAGAACAAGGGGGGGGGAATTTCACTATAAAATCATGTGGCTCCGTTTATATGATAGATACGGATGATAGCGGTGACGGAATTTTTATGGTAGATGGCACAAGTGGTTGGCAGGTTAATGTTGAAGGTGCTTTATATGCAGTTGGTGTTTTAAATAGAAGTGATGGTTCTGGAAATAAATTCAATGTGAAAGATGGCGCAAAAATATTTGTGGGAGATATTGGAGTAACAAGTTCGTCATCGCATTCATGGGATTTCAGTCTAGATGTAAAGTCTGGTGGTGTAATGAATTTCTGCGGAAACAGAACTTCTGGCTCTGATGCTCTTGGAAAAAATGAAGGAGAGTTGAATTATGCAGGAAGTTTTTATCAAAATTCAAGTCCATCGACGCAGGGGGATGTCGGTGGTAATGGTACGGAAGTTGTATTGTATGCTGATGGTACAGAATGTATGGCTGATTATGAGGAATCGGTAAATGGGAATAAAGGTCATATTCTTCTTCCTGTCGAACTCACTATGCTCTATGGAATCTGCAAAAATGGCAATGTTGAGCTTCATTGGCAGACTGCTTCGGAATCGAATAATGAGGGTTTTGTGATTCTTCGTTCGTTTGACGGTGTGAATTTTGAGGAGATTGCTGAAGTTATGGGAGCAGGAACGTCAACGGGCACAATAAATTATATGTATGTTGATGAGGATGACAAAACTGGTATGGTTTACTATAAGCTGCGTCAGGTTGATTTTGATGGTAAAACAAAAGAATCGAAGATTGTTGCTGTTCAAACGTGCGGTTCAAATGCGCAGTTTGCGATTGCTGAGGATGAAATTACCGTGTCATTTAAAAATCCAGAAGAAACAAATTATGTTGTTGTGACGTCATTGAGCGGAAAGATTGTGTTCTCGAAATCGTTCAAGGACGTGGCGGAAGCACGGATAGCATCGCCGCGAATCAAGGGCGTGTATATCATTTCGGTTATTGACAGCAAACAAATAACGAGTGAAAAATTTATAAAATAAGGATTGAAATCCAGTAAAAAAGGTCGGTTAAAAAATCGACCTTTTTTATTTTCCGAAAAATAAAGTCGAAAATAGTTTGTGGTCTAAAAAAACATTCCTATTTTTGTTCGTTCTAAAAAACTATATAGCAGTTAATTGTTTAATTCAAACTTAAAAAAATGAAGAAAAAATCTATTTTTCAAGTTGTAATGGGGACTGTGGTGGTACTTGCATTTGCTTGTAGCAGCCCGAACAAAATGTTGAAAAACGCAGCGCAAGTGCGTTATAATGTAACTCCAGATCCTCTTGAAATGAAGGGTGACAGTGTTGACGTGTCAGTAAGTGTGGTTTATCCAGCAAAGTATTTCAACAAAAATGCTGTGATGGTGTTAACTCCAGTTTTGAAATCTGAAAGCGCAACTGTAGCGTATCCAGAAGTAACGTTGCAGGGTGAAAAAGTACAAGGTAACGGTGGTGTTATCTCTGCGGCAGGTGGTTCCTATACATATACAGGCAAGGTTCCTTACCAAGATGCTTTGTTGAAATCGGAATTGATGATTCAAAGCAAAGTGAGCGTAAAGAGCAAATCTGTGAATTTGCCAGAGGTTAAAATCGCTGATGGTGTGTTGGCAACAGCTTCTTTGTTGAAAAACGAAGCTCAACCAATCGAAGCAATGAACCAATTCAAACGTTCGGAAGTATTGACTTCGGAATCAGAAATCGTGTTCTCTATTAATAATGCAACAGTTCAATCAAAAGAACTTTCAAAACAAGGCATTAAAGATATGAAGACATTTGCTAAAAATGTGTCTTCTGATACAACAATGTCTTTGAAGGGCGTATCTATTGTTGGTTATGCTTCTCCTGATGGACCAGAAGATGGCAACGAAAGTTTGGCAAAGAATCGTCAAGCAGCAGCTGAAAAGGCATTGAAGAGTTCTATCAATACTTCTTACGAAGCTAACTACACTGCAGAAGACTGGGATGGTTTCCGTACATTGATGGAATCTTCATCTATCCAGGATAAAGATGCTATCTTGAATATCCTTTCTCAATATTCAGACCCTGTAGTTCGTGAATCTGAAATCAAGAAAATGGGTACTGTATATAAAGAAATTGCAGACGAAATTCTTCCACAACTTCGTCGTTCTAAGATTGTTGTGAGCGCTGAAAAAGTTGGAAAATCTGATGAAGTTCTTCTTTCTGCTGGTCGTGGGAAATCTGATGTTGCATTGACTGAAGATGAATATTTGTTCGCAGCAACTATCGCAGAAAATGCTGATGACGCAGAACAGATTTTGAAAAACGGTGCTTCATCGCTTTCAAACTCTTGGAAGATTGTAAACAACCTTGGTTGTGTTCAAATGGACGAAGGTAAATTCGATGACGCTCAAGCTTCATTCGCTCGTGCAGATGAACTTTCTGACGGTGACAAGGCTGTAAAGAACAATATGGGTGTACTTGCAGTAAAACAAGGTGATTTGGCTAAAGGTTTTGAATACTTTGAAGTAGCTCAAGGTGCTGGACCTGAAGTTAAATACAATATGGGTACTGTAAAAGTAAAAGAAGGTGATTACCCAACAGCTGTTGAAATGTTCGGTAGCAACAAGACTTTCAATGCTGCTCTTGCAAAATTGTTGGCAGGCGATGTTGATGGTGCTTTGAATGTTGCAAACGAAATCGAAGAACCAGATGCATCAGTTGACTACTTGAAAGCTGTTATCGGTGCAAGACAAAAGAACTACGATATGATTATGAACAACTTGAAATCTGCAATTGACAAAGATGCATCGTTCAAGGAAAGAGCAAAGAAAGATTTGGAATTTGCTGATTTCTCTGATGATTCAAGTTTTGAAGCTCTTGTAAAATAGTTATAATTTAGAACATGTCTAGTCCTAAATAAGCGTTACAGTTTTATTAGACAAAAATAGTTATTTTTTAATCACCGTTGTTTAATTACAGCGGTGATTTGTTTTTATAATTTTTAATTGTTATCGCTTGTTGATTGTGCATCCATTCTGGAGT
>JAFZOY010000126.1 GCA_017552705.1 Bacteroidales bacterium | reverse complement strand
TATATTTGTGAACCTGTCATCGTCGCTGTATGTTCCAACGGCATTCTCGCCATCGAACCCGGCACATGCGGTACGTACATTCCAGCCAAAAGGCTTCAACCTGCAGACGTGCGAGATTTCGGTTTACGACAAGTGGGGTAATCTGTTGTGGTTCTCGAACGAGGTTAAGGACGGAATGTTCGTCGGCTACTGGGATGGCCGTTACGATGGCAAGCCAATGCAGTCCGATGTGTATATCTGGAAGATGGAGGCTACGTTCCTCGACGGACAGGTATGGCAAGGCTTCGATGCTGGCAACGGCAAGATGGTTAAGTACGGAAGTGTATCGTTGATACGATAGGTAATGTAGGGACATGGCGGGAGGATATTCCGTTGTGTCCCTTTAAAATAAATATTGATACTTAGTGTATTTTTTACACTTTATATGTATCTTTGTAAGGAATAATAAGGAAGAAACGAATTTTGGCTTAATGAAAAAGACGTTTTCTGAAATATTGATATGTATATGTTTGCTTGCTTCCTTTTGTGCTGTGCAGGCACAAACAGGTTATTGGAATCTTGTGTGGCGTGAGGATTTTGGCGTTGTGGAAGATACAGTAATCCGAGATTTTCCAGATGATTCCAAGAAATTAATTGACCATACATTTGCAGGAAACGGACAAGATGGAGAATGCTCGCAAATTAACGACATGTACTACGGTATTGTAAATAGTACAAAGTGGGCTATTAAACGTCCTAAAAGTTGTAATAAAGATGCAAACTGGTTTACCGCAGGCCGTGACCATACTGGTAATGAAAATGGAGGAATGCTACTTGTCAATGTTGGAAATAATAGTTTGGACAAGCAGATTTACGAGCAGACTATTGATTTTGATTTATGCCAAAATAGCGTGTATCGTTTTGTGATATATGCTTCAAGTATCACACATCCTCAGTTTTGTGATAATAATCCAACCAAAGCAAATCTGACGATGAATGTCTATAATGTTAAAAATCCTACACCTGTGCTTATAAAAACCTTTGAAACAAGCGATATTCCGTTGTGGGAATTGCCCTTGAAGGATAATGGAGATGTCGATTGGGGAGAAACAGGACAAGGATTTTATAGTCCGTTTGCAGAACGAGCATGGTCTCAATATCAAGTAGAATTTACTGCTGGCGATGGTGATAAACTGAAATTGGAGGTTGTGAATCATAAAAATGGCGGTTGCGGAAATGATTTTGTGATTGATGACATTTCTTTGTATCGGTATGATGTACAACAAGTTATAGATCCTACGATTTCAATAAATACTATCTCGCAAGAAAGTACGACAAGTGCATCGGGTTGTGTGTTCTTGGCACGTTTTTCGGTTCCAACTGAGGTACTTGATAGTTGGAAAGACATTTATAGTCAAGTATATTTTTTGTGGCAACGCTCAAGAGATGATGGATATACATGGATAAATATGCCAGAGCCGGTGAGCGGTATTGATAAGAACAATATAGAATGGGAAGTTCCAACTGGTGTACGTGAAGTATATCGAGTGATTATTACTGGCTCAACAACGGATGTAGATGCAAAGTCCGAAGCTGAATATATCGCTTTGCATGGCGGTCCAAGTAACGGATGCTCGTATTACTCAATCTCCAATACTTTGGCTGGCGTGTCTCCCGAACCAGATTGTTCGTATAAGGATAATTTGAAAACCATTTGGAAAGAAGATTTTGGGGTAATTGATAAATCCTTAATCCGCGCTAATGCAGATGTGAAATTAAATCCTTTCACAACTCCAGGAGACCAATTTAATGGAAATGATTATATTATCACAAGTGACCCATATACGGCTGTGGGAGAACAAACAAATCCAACTTGTTATTATGATTGTTTTCAAAGAAAATTAACAGATTTCTATTCTCCAAATGCAAATGATGCCGTCCTTTATTCAAGATTATTGTCGGGTGGACAATCAACTGTTTTTGAAAAAGTATTAAATGGACCATTCTGTAATTGTAAAGCATACATTTTTTCTTTTAAGACATTAACGCTTAATACATATACGGACATGTTTTACGCTGTATATGTAAAAGATGCAGCTGGAAATATTTTGGCTGGTGACGATAACATTAAAAATGGTGGTGAAGCCAGTCCAAGTTGGAAACAATATGTTTATCCGTTTGAAATACCAATAAATTATAATGGAAATATAACCGTTCAAGTCATTTATAAGGGAAATCAAAATTGGAATGTGCCAACTATTTTTGATGATTTTGAGGTGAAGATTTGCCAAGAAAAAGTTCCGCAGGCGAGTCTTGCTTTTGATAACAATTCATCGTTGCATTATATAGCCAATTTTGATTGCAGTGCTACACCTACTCACATTGCTGGTTTGAGTGGATTCGATTCATGGACTTTGGAATATCCGAATGCCGCGTTTGTATGGCAAATGTCGCAAGATGGTGGCTCTACATGGACAACTATTTCGGAAACTACTCAAAACCACTATTGCGATGATTTGGAGGATGGCGAAACATTGTTCCGTGTGGTGATTGGAGAAAATTCTACTGTGGCGCAGCAAGTTGCCGCAAACGGTAAACCCAGTGATGCATGTGCAACATACCAGATAACGAATGTTGTGGGTTTGAGTTGTCGTGGAGTTACGTGTACGAAACCTGCCGCGGTTTCAATTCTTTCAACTGATGATGACGATGTTCTGTGTCCAGATGGCTCAACCACTTTGTCGGTTTCGGAGTCTGCAACGGTAGTTGGTACATTTGATTATCTATGGTTCAAAGATGAAATCGGTACCGATCTTGAGGCTGTTGCTATTGCCCATGATAATACATCTACGGCAGAGGTTCAGTATGTTGATGCGGGAACGTATGTTTTGCTGGTTCGCGATGCAACGTACCCCACGGCTCAAAAATGTTGGCAACAAGCTGAAATAGAATTGACTAAGGCTGAATCTCCGGTTTTGAAAAGTATTACTGGTGGCGATGAGTTTTGTTATGGAACACAAACAATGCCTCAGGTAACCTATACATTCGACAAAGGTGAACCACCGTATAAATTCAAGTACCGCCTTTCTACAAATGGTGTGGATAACGATGTGGCACGGACGCTTCCTGACGATGAAACGACGTTTTCGCTAGTAGCTCCGTCAATTACGAATGCCACTATTCAAAATAAATTTATTTATACGTTGGTTAGTTTGGAGGATTCTTATGGTTGCATGGCACCATCAAGTACGTTGTCAGCTTCAATAACTGTGAATCCTGTGCCTTCGGCTGTAATTGAATCTGTCGCACCTGTTTGTGAAGGTAGCGATATACCATTGAAGGGCTCAAGTAATATTACAGGTGTTTCGTATCGGTGGACAAAAGGTGATGCCCGAACGCTGGTGAGCGAAAGCCAGAATCCAATATTAAGGGATGTTACTGTTGCCGATGCGCAGACTTATTATTTGACGACGAAAACTATTCATAATTGCGTCAGCATAGAGGCGAGCAAGGATGTGGTTGTTTATAAGCAACCTGTAATAACGGAAATAAAAGCGGAACCTGAGGAGGTTTGTAGTGGAAATGATATAACATTTAGTGCTACGGTTGATAATGTTGGCGAGGGAGAACCTTCGTATTCGTGGACAGGAACATCGTCTGGTTCGTCGGAAACATTGGTTGTCTCGAAAAATGTAACTGCGGAAACCACTGTAACAGAGCAATTAACCTATACAATGAAATATACCACAACGCTGAGTTGTTCGGTTACTTCAGAAGAAATCACCGCTACGATTTATAAGATTCCTGATGCACCTGATGTTTCTGCATGGAGTAATCCTGTGGAATATTGTATCGGTGCTGAAGCAGAACAATTGTCTGCTGTGGGTGAGAACCTTACGTGGTATTTGCCCGATGGCACAACGTCAACTGTGGCTCCAACTCCTTTGACCAACGAAGCCGACAAAACTGTGACATATCAAGTGACGCAAACAGTGAATAATTGTGAAAGTCCAAAGGCTTCAATCACAGTGACAGTTCATCCGTTACCAACGCCTGTTATTACAGCGAGCAAAGATGAGGTTTGTTCTGGAACAGAGGCTGTTACGTTGGGATTGGATGGCGTTACGTATGTTTCGCAAACATGGACAGGTGCGAATGTCAGCGTGTTAAACGATTATAGAAAAGCTTCTCCGGTGATAGCAAAAAGTACCGCGGCAGGCACATATACGTTTGGTGTTACTGTTGTTGATGAACATAATTGTGAAGCATCGGCTGCTGTGACGAAAACAATCACATTCTTCCCAAAACCAACGGCATCGGTTGTAGCATCGGAATCAGGTATTTGTAATTTAACCGCAACAGATTTGACTGCAACTGTAAGCGAACCTGATGGAACGGGCGTTTGGACCAATGCTGATGAAACATCCGAGACTTCAGCAACATTCACGGCATCGGCGGTTGGACAATCTACTGTGAAGTATGTATATACAAGTATTCATGGTTGTAAAAGTGATGAGGCAACGGCAACGATTCAAGTGTATGCTATTCCTGCAAAACCGATAGTTGCCAACAAACATCCTCAATATTGTATGGGAAAAAACGCAGCGCAATTGCTTGCGTCAACGGCAAGTCAAACTGCAACACTCACATGGTTTAATTCCACAATGGATGTATTGCCCGATGCTCCAACGCCAACTACGAGCGCAGAAGGTGTTCAGCAATTTTTTGTAAAACAAACTGATAATGGCTGTACCAGCGATACGGCAAAAATAGAAGTTACTGTGTTCGCATTGCCGAATCCTACAATCACTGCCAGTGCAGATGCCGTTTGTAAAGGCTCAAATATTAATCTGAGCACTGAGGAGTATTCTAACTATGTATGGAATGATGGTGGAAACGGGTATCTTTTGAATGCTGCGAAACGGGAATCTACATTAAATACGAGAACAATTGCAACCTCTTCATTTACTGTTGGTTTGGTCGTGACTGACGAAAACAATTGCTCGAATGTTGTTCCTGTTGAAAAAACATTCACCATTTATCCGATTCCAGAGGTAACTATTTCGGCTCAACCAAGCGAAATCTGCAATCTCACAACTACTGATTTAACTGCAACAGTAAGTGAACCTGATGGTACAGGTGAATGGACAAATGCCGAGGGACTTACGGAAACTACTGCAAAATTCACTGCATCGCAAACAGGCACGCAGGAAATCTCGTATGTATATACCAGCAAAAACAATTGTGTGAGTCCTATTGCGAAAACAAACATAGTTGTAAATTCAATTCCTGTGAAGCCAACGGTTGCCGACAAACAAGTGGCATATTGTGTTAATGCAACGGCAGCGCCGTTGACGGCGATGGCAACTACAACAACGGCAAGTTTGGCATGGTTCGATGGCGAAGGTAATGAATTGGCGGAAGCACCTACACCAACAACGGCAGAAGCGACTACATTTGTGTATGGAGTGAAACAAATTGATAATTCTTGTGCCAGCGATACCGCAAAAATTACCGTCACCATTCATCCTTTGCCGGAACCAGTGATTTCTGTCGCAACAAATAGTGCGTGTAAAGGAACGCCGGTTCAGCTTAGCATAGAGGGTGTAGTGCAGGAATCGCAGATGTGGACATACACGCCTTCGTCGGTTAAAGTTCTTAGCGACCAGTCGATAGCTGCACCTGTCCTGTTGCCAACAACGCCAGTGGAAACTTATACTATTCGTGTGGAAGTAACCGACAAGAATAATTGTAAAAACACTTCCGAACCAGTTACGGTAACTATTCATCCAATCCCAACAGTGTCAATTTCCATAGACGATAAGGTTTGTGAGGATGGTGAACTAAAAACGACAACAGTCCTGTCGGTTGAACCAGCAGGAGGAACGGGGCAATTCTCTGCGTCAGGTTCGGGAGTGATTGACGAAACAACAGGTGTATTCGATCCTCAAGCATCAGGTGCTGGTGATTATACAATTTCGTATGAATATACGTCGTCAGATGCCGACGGCTCATGTAAGACGATAACGCCAGCGACGACGTTGATACATGTGCTACCTCGACCAACGGTAACTTTGAAGGCATCAAAATCGTCGGTTTGCGAAAGTGGCGCAAATAGTGATGTTGTTACAATGACGGTTGAAACGACTCCAGAAGGCGGTACGGGTGTTTTTTCTTGCGCAACTGCCGACATAAACGAAACGAATGGAGCATTAACTCCATCGCACGAAATTATTGGGCCTCATACTATTACGTATGTTTATACTGATTTGGATAATTGTACAACTGAAGTTTCTACGAACGTAACTGTACATGAACTTCCTGATGTCAGATTTGACGATGCGACTCCAATAGAGATTTGTTATAAATCAGAGGAATTTGATTTGATGGTTTCTCCTACATCCCCAGGTGTAGGCATATTCAGTGGCGCTGTGTCCTCGGGTACAATCAATCCTAGTGTGGTAGGAGCTGGCGACAATCAGACTATCGTTTACACGTATGTGGATGAATACGGATGTACGAATTCAGCACAGCACACTATTTCTATTGTTAACGTGAGTAAGCCTACTATTGAAGGTGGTAATAGTAAGATGATTGTTCGTGGTTCAGATGGAGAACTTTCGGATGAACCGGATTTGACCGCTATAATAACAACCCCAGGAGACGGAGTTGTTTGGCAACAAGGTGAAACTAATGAATCAACCGCGACGTTGTTCGTTACTGGTTTGACTAAGAATAGCTTGGAAGGTACATATTCTTACTCAATTGTGGAAAGTCACGATATTATTGACGGAACCTGCTATAGCGATGAGGTTGTTGCAACGGTGGTGATTTCTGATTGCCCCGCAAAAACTCCCTTTGCAAACAATGAATATTACTGTGTAGGTACAGGTAAAAAAGTTGTTTTGTCTGCGGAACCAGCTGAAGGTTCGCTTGCGCCAGGAAATAAAATATCGTGGTTTAATACGAATCCAACCGGGATAAGAGATGCCAATGCGGCGGATTTGCTGGATAATAATACAGAACTTAGGCTATCTGATCTATTTGGTTATGATGTGTTACAACCTTCTGAACGAATTGTATATGTCGCCGAGTACGATGCTGAACACTCTTGTTGGTCGGGAGGACGGCCTGTTACAATAAAAGTGATTGCAAATCCAATCGTGATGGTGGATGTTCCAGAACATGTGTGCGGAAAAGATGGGGCAGTATTGTTCAAAATGGTTCCAGCAACGGGAATCTTAACTACTTCGTTTGAAGTTGAAGGTTTTGATGCAGATGCAAAACAATGGATTCCAACTCCAAATCCTGACCGCCCAGATAAACCTGTAAAGTGCCCTATTGAATATACTGTGGTAGAGCATCATACGTATGGTACGACAACTGTTTCCTGCCAGACAGTTGAGTTGAAAACTGTAACTGCTCATTTTGTTCCTACGTATCCGATTTCGGAGAATAAAACTTGGCTTATTGATGAGATTAGTGGGATTCCCGATGATTATATGACTGCATCACTTGTGTCTCCCGGGAAAAAAATTGTATGGTATAGCGACAATCTTAAGTCGGATGTTTTGAATGAAGAAAATTCAAAATCCTTCACCCCTGATAGAGATGGGTTGTCGGTTGAAGCGGAAGGAAAAAACTCATTAGTGAAATCATACTGGGTTTCGCAAACCGATAATTATGGTTGTGAAAGTGATTTGGTTGAGGTAAAACTTCATTTGCTTGATTGTCCGTGGACTGCGCCAGTTGCCCAATCTGTTGTCGCTTGCCAGTTTGACGAAACTGTCCCTGCGTTGACTGCTTCTACCGATGTTGATGCTATTGGCGACAATCCAACAGAATGGCTATGGTATGATCCAGATGGGGTTACAACACATAGTGTTGCCGACGATGATGGCTCAAGTTCGTATAACCACGGCGTAACTGCTGAAAATGAAAATGTGCAAAGTTATTTTGTGAGCTATAAGGCAAAAGTCACGTCGGTTAACGATAGGGAGTGCGAAAGTCCGAAAACGCCAGTTTCTATTACCATAAACAAGGCTCCGGATATTAAAATGAACGATACGTTGTTGTGTTATGCCGATGGTAGCAGAACATTGTCAGCAGTGGTGAACGGCGTGAAGTCAACGGGAATAACCGAAGGTTCGTGGTTGTGGAATATAGAAGGAAAAACTGGTGGTATTGATCCTCTGACGGGTATTCTTGACCCAGCTTTTGAGGATGATGAGCAAACTTCCGAAGCTGATAGGGACCATTCGTATCAGGTGACGTATTCATATACTGATACAAAGAATTGTTCGTTTGAAAAAACTGTCCGCATTGATGTTGAATATGCTCAAAAACCTCAAGTGACGGATTATAATGGTATTGTTTCGAAACCAGATCCTGTTATTGTTACGGCTGAGAATATAGAAACTTCGAAGAACCATACGGTGAATTGGTTCTATGCAAAATCAGCGGTTTCTGTCGCATCGAACGATAATCCGTGGCAGGTGGCTGATATTGATCCAACCCAGGAAACAACACGAAGTTATTGGGTAAGCCAAACGGTGAATGGATGTGAGAGCGAACGTGTGGAACAAAAGGTTGCTATCGTTGATTGCCCGTATGGAAAACCTAATGTTGATGGACAGATGGTGTGTGTTGGAGGAACGCTCAATGAAATCACGGCAACAACCAATGAAGCCACGCCGGCAAAATGGGTTTGGTATAATGGCGATGGTGCAGTGATTTCTGGTGAGGAATCTAATACATATCATCATTCGGTATCGGTTGACAACGCAGGAACAACTACATTCTTTGTGAGTTATTTGGCAGAGGAAACTCAAAGTGGGGAATTGTGCGAGAGTCAGAAAGCACAGGTGTCGATTGTTGTGTTACCATTGCCAACAATTGTTTTGGAGGATAGACAGATTTGTTACAACGAAGGCAATGTCCTTATGGATGTGTCACAACTTGATTACCATGACAATGGTCCGGGTTCAGGCGTATGGTCGGTGGAGAACGAAACATCTGCAATCAACAGCACGTCGGGAATTTTCCGCTCTGATTTCAAGGAACGTACATCTGGCGAATATACGGTAATCTATACGTATAAGGATGGAAAGGAATGTGAAAATTCAGCGTCAATGAACCTTACGGTACAATATGTTCCTGAACCTGTGCTTATTGGTCACACGTCAATTGTGACGGAGAACCTTGCACCGCAGCTTTCGGCGGAAGTGCTTGACGGCGCTGAGGTTAATTGGTTCAATAGTGAGTTGGAATCGTTTAGTTCAAATCATTCTCTGGTATGGAATATAGGTTTGGCGGGCAATGTCCCTACGGAACATACTTTCTATGCATCGCAAACTTTTAATGGTTGTGAAAGCGAGAAAACATCTGTTGATGTGCTTGTTGTAGAATGTCCGTTTACTGCTCCTACAATCGAAGATGTTCGGGCATGCGTGGGTGATGAACATGTCGCTGATTTGGAGGCTTCTACCACTGAATCGGTTCAGGAATGGCAATGGTTTACTGCTGAAAAACAGAAGATTGTGAATAATACGGCATCGTTGTCTCATCAGGTTTCCGCTTCGGCAGTCGATACGGTTGGCTTCTATGTGAATTATGTGGCAGTGGAACCTGTTACCCAGCGTACGTGCCCAAGTGATTCGGCATACGTGCGTGTGATTGTTTTGCCGTTGCCTGAAATCACGTTCGACGAGGAAAATCCATCAGTTGTGTGCTACGACCAAAATGATGTGATTTTTGATGCCACTGTTGATGTACACAAAAACGGAGTTGGGGCAGGCTCATGGTCTATTGTTGATTATCCAAATGCTATGCATTCGTCGGGACTACTTTATCCGTCGTTCAATGGAAAAGTGACTGATACATATACTGTTAAATATAATTATGCTGATGCGTTTGGATGTACAAGCAGTGCTCAACAGTCGGTGTTGATACGGTTTGTGCCAACGCCTTCATTGTCAAACCATTATGCTCTTGTTACAGAAAATAGACCTGTGGTGCTTGAAGGTTTGAATTTGGAGGAAAATGCCACTATGCGATGGTATGCACAAAGCGACGATATGCGTATCGCTTCGTCTAACAATCCTTGGACAACACCCGACAAGGGTTCTGTTGTCGTCAATAAAACGTATTATGCATCGCAGTTTGTTGATGGGTGTGAGAGTGAACGTAATTCTACCACCGTGGAAATTATTCCGTGCCCTGTCCCAAATGTTACAATTGAATCAGCATCGGTTTGTGTATATGAATCGGCTCCTGAATTGCACGTTTCTTTGGGTGAGTGGGCAAATAGAAACGACAAATCTGTGGTACGTATATATGATTCGGAAGGTACTTTGCTCACAAGCTTGTCGCCTGATAATTTGGTGTTTACACCTACATTGTCAAAAATGGGCACGTATTCATTCTATGCCGAAGAATATAATGCCCAGCCTCAGGATGGAATTCTTGCCGGTTGCGCAAGTCCGGTCCGTGCAAAATCTACTGTTGTTGTGAAAGATATAGCCGCTCCAACGTTACGTGTTGGTGAACCTATTTGCTTTGGCGACAATCAAACTCCGGAATGTGTTGCATTGGGCGTGGGCGAACTTTCTTGGTTCGAGGAAAATCCTGGTGATTATTACGAGAATAACCTTTCTGTCGCTCAGTATGCTGTCGGTACGAAATATAATCCGACGGATAATTCGGTCGGAACTCACCCTGTTTGGGTTCTGCGCTACGATGATGGCTGTTATAGTAAGGCTGTCATGGGAGAATATACGGTGAAACCTCGTCCGGAACCTCCAACAACCGAAGGCGATGAGGTTTGTTACACTGGTTCGTTGTTGTCGAATAGTGTGAAAGTAACTTCGGAAGTCGATAACAATTCTTTTGTGACATGGTATCTGACTGAAGATAAGAAGGGTGGCTTCGGTTTGGCTGTTGGCTCTAAATATGTGCCGTATGTGGAATCTCCTGACGAATACACGTATTATGCTGCGGTAACAACCGATGGTTGCGAGGGTGCGACAACACCGGCAACTCTTGTGGTGAAACCATTGCCGCAAAGCCCGCAAATTGTTGGTTCGAATCATGTATGTACCTACGATGAGGCTCCTACTTTGAAGGCTCTTGGTGAAAATATTACGTGGTATGCTTCCGACAAGACAACGGTGCTGACAAACGATGAAAGCCTTGAAATTACTGATATGACGCCGTCAACAAGGGTATTCTATATATCACAAACTTTGAATGGTTGCGAAGGCCCGATGGCTGTTTTTGTTCTTAATGTGAATCCGCAGCCAAGTGCTCCAAAACCGATCGGAGCAAGTATTTGTGCGGGTAATAAAAATATACCTACGTTGTCAACAAATTTGAGTATCGATAAATGGTATGCCGACGAGGATTTAACCAGATATCTGACGACGGGTTACACCTACACGCCCGATGCTGATATTGTGGGGAATAATGATGTTACATTCTATGTGGTTCGCGAACAGCGTAGCTGTGTGAGCGAAACGGTTCCTGTTACATTGCGAGTGATTCAGAAACCTACGTTCTCGATTGGCGATGATACAGTCGTGTGTGTGTATGATAGCGCTCTTACGATTCAGGCAACTGATTTTGTGCCTCCAATCACGGAATCGTCTTTTGTCGGCTGGTCGATTACAAATGGCAAGAAATCCACCGCATATCTTGATAATGAGGAACATAAATTGGTTCCCGAGGAAAACAAAAATCCTGGTGAATACGTGGTTAAGGCGTTCTACCGCTATAAATACGACAATGTGTCGTGCAATAGCGATACCATTTCCATGAAATACACGATTAAAAAACGTGCACGTAAGCCGATTGTGTTTACGAAAGTGATTTGCCACGGCGAGGAAATTAAGGATTTACAGGCGCTTGGTAGTCCTGATATGACGTGGAATAGTTTGGATAATATCGCTCCGGCGACTATGCGTGGACCGAAATATAAATTTACTGGTCAGCAGATGCTTGATACGGGAACTTACCGTTTCGAAATTTTTGATATTGAATATTTCGATGAGGAACATGGTTGTGTGAGTGAACGCGATACGATTTCGTTGACGGTTGCTCCTGGCGCAAAAACTAAGTTGTTTGGTGTTGATAGTGTGTGCGTTGGCGCTACCGAAAGCTACTACACGCAATATACGCCAGGAAGTATTTACTACTGGGATGTGAAGGGCGACAATCTGATTTATTCGAAAGATGCAGTGTCGTCGTCGGTGCGCTATGTTGATTGGACAAATGTTGGCTACGACACGTTGTCGGTTTATGAACAAACATGGGCGGGTTGCGAAGGTTTTGATACATTGTTTGTGAAGGTTGCCTCGAAGCCTGTGGCAAGTTTTTCTTGGTCGATTCCTGGTTTGCGGAATGTCGCTGAGTTTGTGAATACGTCGATGCAGGATAGCTTGTGGCGCGTTGTTGATGGTGATTCTATTGCGGAGCCAATTACATATTCTATGTTGTGGAATTTCGGCCATCAGAATGAGGCAAGTAGCGTGATTGACGCGGTGATTCCATACGAAGAACGGAATTATCCGATACTGGAAGAGAATTATTCGTATGGCTACAATTGCCCGATATTGACCATAGAAAACTCATTTGGATGTAAGGACACCTATACGGAATGTTTCTTTATAAATAGTAGTTCCGCATTGTATGTTCCCGATGTGTTTGCTCCTGCTAACCCTGCTTTGGGCGTGCGTACGTTTGCTCCGCAGGGCTTCAATCTCAAAACGTGCGAAGTTGCGGTGTACGACCATTGGGGCAATATGTTGTGGTATTCCAATGAAGTCCGCGATGGAATGTTTGTGGGAGAATGGGACGGCCGCTACAATGGAAAAATGATGGAATCTGGCGTGTACGTGTGGAGAATCGATGCGACATTCATTGATGGTAAAGTGTGGGATGGTGTTGAGGTCGGACATGGCAAAAAGAAAAAATATGGAAATGTAATCCTGCTCAGGTAATTTGGTTTGCTTTGAAGAGAATTTCACTTTAAATTCTTATCTTTGTGGCATATACAAATTGTTATGGATTGCGATAAGCGGATTGAATATATTAAATCAGAAGTAAAGCGCACAATGCAGCATGCAGAGTGCGGACACGATTATTCCCATGCCATTCGTGTGATGAAAAACGCCGAACAGATTGCACAAAGCGAAGGTGGTGATATTTCTATTATTCAGGCTGCCGCTTTGCTCCACGATGTTTCCGATGAAAAATTCAGCAATGGCAACACCGTGATTGGGTTGAAATTGACCGAAAATATTCTCAAAAAGGCCAAATTCAAATCGGCGGAACGGGAAAAAATCCTCGACATTATACAGAATATTTCGTATAAAGGTGGTTTCAATGTGAAGGGCGTTCCTTCGATAGAATGTGCCATAGTGCAGGATGCCGACCGACTTGATGCAATTGGGGCAATTGGCATTGCTCGTGCGTTCCATTATGGCGGCTACAAAAATCGAGAACTCTACAATCCTGAAATTGAACCGAAGGAATTTGAAAATGCCGAAGAATATCGGCAATCAAATGGTACAACTATCAATCATTTTTACGAAAAATTGTTGAAACTCAAGTATTTAATGAATACACCAACGGCAAAGGAAATGGCCGAACCACGACATACGTTTTTGGAACAATTCCTCAAGGAATTTATGAACGAGTGGGGAACTGACGAGTAAAGATAGACTGCCCTAAGCGGTTTGGTTGAACATAAAAAAAGAGAAATCTGATTTCAGATTTCTCTTTTTGTTTTTGCCGACTTGTCGGCGTATCATGTGGAATTATCCCATAATCACTTCTACCGTGTGGGTTTTTCCAGCTTCCTGCATTGGAACAACAATTCCGTCAACTTGTTTTCCGTTGACAATCAATTGTTTCACACCTTTGCTTACGTGGTTAGGATTCTTAACTGTGATATTGTATGTTGCACCACGGAACTGACGTGTCATAGAGAATCCGTCCCAAGCCTTTGGAATACAAGGATTGATAGAAATTCCATCGTAATCTGGTTTCAAACCAAGAATGTACTGGATGATTGCGTAGAAGTTCCATGCAGCCGTACCACTCAACCAAGAGTTTTTAGCCTCGCCCGGACGATATGCGTCTTTACCGGCAATCATTTGGCAATATACGTATGGTTCAACTTTGTGAAGGTCTGAAATGTCTTCCAAGAAACTTGGAGCAATCTTCGTGTAGTATTCGTAAGCGCGGTCACCACGGCCAATCATTGTTTCACCAATCATAATCCAAGGATTGTTGTGGCAGAAAATGCCTGCATTTTCTTTGTAACCAGCTGGATATGTCGAAATCTCACCATATTCGATGTAGTATTTCGTGAAAGCAGGGTTGTTCAAAACGATACCGTATTCGCAGTCAAGACGTTCTTTCACAGAATCCAACGCTTTCTGGCAAAGGCCTTCTTCCTTACCGATTTCAGCCATTGTACACCATCCTTGTGATTCAATGAATATCTTACCTTCTTCGTTTTCGTTAGAACCAACTTTGCGTCCGAAGTAATCGTATGCACGAAGATACCATTCACCGTCCCAACCGTCTTTCTTAACGGCTTCAATCATGTTGTCAACGTGTTTTTGAGCTTCGGCAGCTTCATCGTTTTTACCGATTTGCTTGCAAAGTTTCACGAATTCTTTACCGTAAATAACGAACAAACCGGCAATCATCAACGATTCAGCCGTACGGCCTTTCTTGTTGCCTGTAGTTTGGAATGATTCGTTCGGATCGTTTGAGAAACAGTTCAAGTTCAAACAGTCGTTCCAGTCAGCACGGCCGATTAACGGCAAGTTGTGAGGACCAAGATTGTTCACCACGTGGTAGAACGAAATCTTCAAGTGTTCGAAATGAGTTTTTGCCTTTGATTCGTCATTGTCGAATGGAACCATTTCGTCAAGGATAGAGAAATCGCCTGTTTCCTTGATGTATTCCGTAGTTGAAAGAATCAACCAAAGCGGGTCGTCGTTGAAGTCGCCACCGATAGCTGAGTTACCTTTCTTGGTAAGTGGCTGATATTGGTGGTAGCAAGAACCGTCTTCGAATTGCGTAGCGGCAATGTCGAGGATTCTTTCGCGGGCACGTGCAGGAATTTGGTGTACGAAACCAATCAAGTCCTGGTTTGAATCGCGGAAGCCCATACCACGTCCGATACCTGATTCGAAGAACGAAGCCGAACGCGACATGTTGAACGTAATCATACATTGGTATTGGTTCCAAATGTTCACCATTCTGTCAAGACGCTCGTCGTTCGATTTGATTGTGATTTTGCCAAGCAAATTATCCCAGTAAGAACGAAGTTCGTTGAATGCAGCCTGAACTTTTTCAACTGTATCGTATTTAGCGATCATTGCCTTAGCCGGTTTCTTATTGATAACCAACTTGCTTTCCCATTTTTCTTCAGGAGCAACTTCCACATAACCAAGCATAAAGATGAAATCTTTGCTTGCGCCTGGAGCCAATTCAACTTCAATGTAATGCGATGCGATTGGCGACCATCCGTGTGCCTCGGTATTACGAGGTTTGCCTTCCATAACTGCGTCTGGGCAGTCGAAACCGTTGTACAAGCCGATGAACGACTCGCGGTCGGTGTCGTAGCCTTGGATAGGAGTATTTACCGAATAGAATGCGTAGTGGTTACGACGTTCTTTGAATTCAGTTTTGTGATAAATCACAGAATCTTCGATTTCAACCTCGCCAGTTGAGAAGTTACGTTGGAAGTTTTCCATATCGTCGGAAGCGTTCCACAAACACCATTCAATGAACGAGAAAAGTTTCAACTTCTTCGTTTCGTTTGTCGTGTTCTTCAACGAAACTTTCAAGATTTCGCCCCAGAAACCAAGTGGTACGAATTGCAACACTTCTGCTTCCACGCCATTTTTCGCACCAATAATCTTGGTGTAGCTCATACCGTGGTGGCATTCATACTTGTCAAGTGTTGTTTTGCAAGGTTTCCAACCTGGATTCCAAACGGTTTCGCCGTCTTTTATGTAGAAATATTTTCCACCGTCATCGGTTGGTACGTTATTATAACGGTAACGTGTCAAACGACGGAATTTCGCATCTTTGTAGAACGTGTAACCGCCGCCTGTGTTCGACACTAAAGAAAAGAAGTCCTCGTTACCAAGATAGTTTATCCAAGGATAAGGAGTTTTGGGATTTGTGATGACGTATTCTCTGTTTGCGTCATCGAAAAAGCCGTATTTCATAGTTATTTATATATATTAAACATCAAGTTTTTTAAGTGGCGAAAGATAGTCATATTTTCTGAATTTCATTTCACTTTGAAATTGATTTTCAGTATGAATTTTACGAAATAATTTCCATGTCAATTGGGGCGCTATTTGTGCCGATTTTTATTCATTTTTCCGTTGACGGCAAACTTCGTACACGCACATGGCGGTAGCCGCCGACACGTTGAGCGACGCGATTTCGCCTTGCATAGGGATTCTTATGCAGCCATCCGCCATATCAACAATCGCTGGCTCTATGCCGTTTTCTTCGGCGCCAAACACAAGGGCAAGCGGTTTTGTTAAATCGGCGTCGTAGCAATTCTGCGAGAATTTTTCGGCGGCGCACATCACTGTGATGCCGGATTGCTGGAGATATTCAATTGCGCCTTTCAGTGAATGAACCTTACAGATGGGGATTTTTAACAATGCACCCGCCGAAGTCTTCACCGCATCGGCACCGATTTTTGCCGCTCCTCTCTGTGGAATCACAATGGCCTGAACGCCCATACATTCCGCGGTTCGGGTGATTGCACCGAAATTCCGCACGTCGCACACTTGGTCGAGAATGATGATGAACGGATTTTTGCCCTGCTCGAAAATTGTGGGAACAATTTGTTCCAAATCCTGAAACTCGATGGGCGACATAAATGCGATGATTCCCTGATGAGCCTTGCGGGTGATTTTATTCAGTTTCTCAACCGGCACACTTTTGATTGTCACGTTTTGTTTTTTTGCCAGATATATAATCTCACGGATTTGTTCGTTGTCCGATTGTTTTTTGATTAAAATCTGATCAATCGGTTTAGCGTCCCGCAAAGCCTCGAGAATCGCATGGCAACCATAAATCATATCTTGTTGTTGTTCCATAATTGTTAAGCTTGTGCGGAGCCGGAACCTATATTAGGCATAGGAATATTGTGTGTGTTGTTGACTTTTATCGGGCCGAAATTCTGCTCGTATTTTTGAATGTTGTCCTGCAATGCGCCAAGCAATTTTTTCGCGTGTTCGGGAGTCAGGATTACTCTCGACATCACTTTTGCCTTGGGAGTGCCAGGCATCACACGGACAAAATCAAGAATAAACTCCGAATTTGAGTGCGAAATCACCGCAAGGTTCGAATAGATACCGTCGGCAACTTCGGCAGGCAAGTCTATGCTTAGCTGTTGTTGATTGTTGTTTTCCATATTTTATTCGTTCTATTTGTTTTCGAAGACAAAATAACGGATTTTTTTGGTAACGGAATGAGAATCGGCTTATTTTTCGTATGAATCTTCGTCCTCACTGCTCTCATTCTCCGATTGGAATTGTTTTGGCGACATTCCTGTTGCATTCTTGAAAAAACGATACAGAATCGAAATGTCGGAAAAGCCATAGTCCGCAGCTATCCGACCGATAGGTTTTTGATTGAGAATTAACTCAGCTTTGATTTTAGAAACCAACATATCGTTTATCCATTGGCTTGGGGTTTTGCCTGAGAAATTCTTTATGCATTCCGTTAAGTGGCGGACAGAAACATTCAATTGTTTGGCATAAAAATCCACAAAATGTTCGTTGTAACATTGTAGTTCCAATAGTTCTATAAAATCAACAAACATCTTAAAAAAGGATTTGTTAATCTTGTGCGAATAATTTCGTTCATGACTACGCACGTGATTAATGACAATATCCATTATCAAATCCATTTTCTTCAGAGTACTACTATAAAGAAGATTTTCTTTAAGCTCGTGTGGCGTATCAGGATTAGCGGCTTCAAGTTCCAAAGAAGATATTTGTTCCACTTTCTTTTTGAAAAAATCAATTTGTTGGTCCGATAACTTCAATAGGATGTTTTGAAAGAATTGCATTCTATGGGTTTGTGGAAATATATGAAACAGATAAATTCGGAATAGTTCGGTTTCCGTGTCTATATCGGAATAGATGACTTTTGCATCGGCGGAATGGTGAAGTATTCGAAATAAGGAAAACGGCAAGGAGCGGCACATCATTCCTTTTGTAAGTGTTACAAGTACTCCATTTTGAATTCCAGTGATTGTTCCTCTTTCGCAAACAAACCATACAAGATTGTTCTTGGTTTCAAGCACTTTTTTGAAAGTTTCCATATAAACAAAATGTTTTTACAAAGTAACGATTTCTAACGATACCGACAAAACAAAAAATTTGCACGAATCAACACGATTTTCCGTAAAATTTGCTAATGATTTTAAAATTTTAGGAATGTATTTTTGTGGTATGTTGAATTAAATTTTTTTAGTATGAAAAAAGTATTATTTCTTTTCGTATCGTGTTGCGTAGCAATGGGAGCGATGGCACAACAATGGGCAGGAAGCACAACGACTTCGGACACTATTTATCGGTATGGGGTAACACAAATACGCCCTACAACAACAGGTAATCCATGTGCAATGTACCAAAACGACAAAATAACAATTCAGAATTCATTTGGTACACAATATCCAGAAGAACGTGTTACAATAACCCCAACTTATATTGCATTGGGAAATTTAATACCTGCACCAACAGGTTATTCAAGAATACAATTAGGAAATTTTGATTTTTGTAATATAGATTCAGATGGACATAGTCAAATACATTTTAAGCTTAACTCAAACGGGAAATTAGTATCAGATGGGGGAATTCAATGCTCTTATATTCAAACCACATCACTTTCAACAACTAATATTTCGTGTAGTTCGTCTCTTAGTTGTAATTCCACTGTGTCATCTAAATGGCTTTCCATCAATGGAGCCACTACAAGCAGCACCTATAGATTAGCCGTAAATAGTGGTATTCTTTGTGAAGAACTCAAAGTTATGGCAGACGTGCCATCTTCCGATTATGTGTTTGAACCAACCTACAAACTCAAACCACTATCGGAAGTGGAAGCATTCGTAACCGAGAACAAACATTTGCCTGATGTGCCTTCGGCAAAGGAATTCAAAGAAAACGGCTACAAAGTTGGCGAAATGGATAATCTTCTTCTTCAGAAAGTAGAAGAATTAACGCTGTATATTATAGATTTGCAAAAACAGATTGAGGAACTAAAAAGCAAATAAATCATTATGAAACGATTCTCTATTTTTATATTCCTTCTTGCCTCAATATCTTCATTTGGACAAGAATTGAAAATTCCTCAATATGTACAGAACTATCTTGAGGCAAACAAATTGGAACGTGCTGATGTGTATAAGGTATTGAATCCCAACGAATCGAAATTTATAAAAAATGATTCCACAAAAAGTATTTCAGACAAAGAGAGTATGTTTTTTATAGATGAAACACCAGAAGCCAATTGGGATCATCCATGTAGATATGTCATTTGGGATTTTGATGGTAAAATAATATCTGTTTTTTATGATAGTGAATTCCCTTATGAATGTAAAATGTATTGTATAAATAGAAGATATTTAGAATATGAAGAACAAGACCATAATACAATTATACCTAACCAATACCAAAGAGAACATATACGTTCAAATGGATCGTCTGAACATAAATACGCTGTAATTATAGAATCTGTTAATATAAAGTCGACGAATGATAAAAGATTTTGGAATGATTGCTCGGAAATCTATTCCACATTGGTTTACAATTATGGTTTTGACGAGAACAACATTTACGTTATAATGTCAGATGGAACCAATAGCGGAGACGACAGGTGTCTCGCAAGAACACATTGTCCTTGGTATAATCTTTTCTCTGATCCTGAGGATTGTTGGGAGTATGATTCTTCGCCTTTGGATTTAGATGGGGACGGAGATAATGATATTCAATACCCAATGACACGAAATTCACTTATTACTGTTTTTAATAACTTGGCTGATATATTAAGCGAAGAGGATAATTTATTTGTGTTTGTTACTGGACATGGAGAAATAGTCGGAGGATTGCCATTGTGGCAACAGGAAAGCGATTTTATTTCTAAAACAGAATTTGCATCATACCTTAACCTTGTAAACGCAGGAACAATTACTGTAGTTATGGAAAATTGTTTTAGTGGATTGTTTATTCCATTTCTGAGCGCTCCCAATAGGGTTATAATAACAGCTTGTGCAAATACTCAGTCATGGACGAAAGAAAAAAATCGATTCAACTACAATGAATTTGTACATCATTGGACAGCAGCAATGGCAGGTGGGTATCCTGCTGGAAATCATGTAAATGCGGATTCCGATAATGATGGACATGTATCCATGCAAGAGGCTTTTTTCTATGCAAAAATAAATGATTGCCATTATATAGAAGGCGATGAAGAGCCTCAATATTATTCAAATTCTACATTGTTGGGCAATTCTTTAGATTTGGATGGAGTTTTTTGCTATACAAAAAATCTTCATAATACAACCTTTAACATAGACACCACGTTTAGAAGCTGTAAACTCAATTTAGACGATGATGTTGTTAAAACTGGCAAAAATGTTACTTTTGAATTTATTGAGGATGTTAACATTCATCCTTTAACTCATTTTGAACAAGGCTCTACCGTTCATATAAAACCTGTAAGTAGCATTTTGTTGGAATATAGCCCTGATTTATTGTTTTCAATGGGTGAAGATGTGGTTCCTGAAACATATTCTGAAATAGAGCTAAAAGATTTTGATGTCCTAGGTAAAGAAAAGTGTTCTATGGAATATAGTGGGGAAAAAATTCAAATGAAACTATATCCAAACCCAACTAAATCAACTATATTTGTTCAATCTGATTCAATTCATCAAATTGAAATATTTGATATTGTTGGCGTTAAAATGAGTTGTACAACAGAAAAAAACGATCTATTTTGGGAATTAGATGTTTCAGATTTACCAGAAGGACAGTATTTTCTGAAAATTAGGACAGTTTCAGGAAACAGCATTAGTAAAACCTTTATAAAACAATAGAGTATGAAAAAGTCATGTATAGTTATATTGCTATTTTTTCTTTCTGGAATAGGCTGTTTCGCCCAAGAACAGGACGAGAAAATTCAGAAAAATTCAGTCTGTGCAAGTTTTACTTTGTTGACACCCCAAAATTATGGACGTGCCGTAGATGTGCTTTATCATAGAAATATTTGGCAGGGTTTGGGTGTAGGCGTAGGTTATCAATATTATAAAGCAGAACTTTTATATGATTGGTATTGGGGCGTTTCCAGTTTTCTAAATTACTGTGACATAACGGTACATTCTGGAATAAGTCGCGTTGATTATACAATCACATTCTTACATCATTTTGCAATTGGAGCATTTGGTCAACTTGGACTTGATTGGAAAACCTATAATTATGAAGACCGTTATCGTAAACCAACCAAGGCAGAAGACATTGCTTTTTCGTATGGCGGAGGTATTTTCTTGGAATACCATTATTCTGCATTTTCTGTATATTTGATTCACGAATATTGCCATCCTAATTTAAAAGAAAAATATCTAAAGGAGAATATTGACGATAAGGAGTTTTTGATACATCGTAAGACTGGCTTAGGCGTAGCATATTCGTTTTAATTGTATGAAGGCGTTGAGAGGGTAAAGTAAGTGTTACATAAAAAATTAAAGCTATGAAAACAAAATTATTTCTTAGTAAAAAACGTATTAACCCTAACCTTACCCATCTCCAACAACGAAATCAGAATTTTTGACTTGCAAGGAAAGCTTTTGTTGCAACAGAATGTAGGTCAATCGGCGGAGGTGAATGTCTCGATGTTGCCAAAAGGAACGTATGTGTTGATGGTGAACAATTTAGAGAGAAGAACGTTTATTAAACAATAAAATTCCCTCTATGTTTCTAAGAAAATCAAAAACGGATTGTCTTTTTACTATAAAAAATAAAAATGTCATGCAGTTTTTTCATATTTTTCGGACTATATAAGAAAACAAGAATTACATATTGTAAACTAACAGGATTACATTCGTAAAAACCAAAATGATTATGAGAAAATTATTTATAGCAGTATTGTTGTTCATCCTTTCTGGATTTTGCGGTTTCGCCCAAGAACAGACCGAGAACACACGAAAGAATTCGGTTTCGGTTGATTATGGGATAATTGGGGGACGGTATCGCAATATGTATAGTTACAACGTAAATCTATGCTATCGACGAAGTGTCTGGAGAGGTATGGGAATTGGAGCAGTGTATCAGCATTATAAATACGATTTTTATTATTATTGGCATTGGGCTATCAACACAAGTGCTCCAGAAGCAACTATTACTTCAAATTCAGCATTGGTTCGCCTTGATTATCAAGTTCCTATATCAAACCACTTCTCATTATTCACGTATGGACAAATGGGAATGGACTGGAAGGACTATGGATACAACAGACAAGATCACGCGTTAGTGTATGCCAGAGGCGTCAAAATAGAATATCATTATTCCGCTTTGTCAGTATATCTTCAACACGAATACTGCCTTCCAAAGTTGAAAGAGAAGAAGATAGAGAATATTGATTTAGTTAACACTCAAGGGTTGTTGGAACATCAAAAAATAAGCATTGGCGCAGGTTTTAATTTTTAATAGAGATTAGCAATGAAAGTAAAACAAACGATAATAATTAGCGTATTTCTTTTGATTTGTACTGTCTGTTTTGGACAAGAACAGAACTTTGTTGAAAAAGAACAAAAGAATAGTATATCTGCTGATTTTGGCAGTGTGATGTCTCATGTTGAGACAATGAGTCCCGTAGTTTCAGTAAGATATGTAAGGAAATTATGGAAAGGAATAGGTTTGGGACTTGGCTATCAATATTATGACGCTCATTTTCAAGATGGAGAAATCCAATCGGAATGGTCAAAGATAAAATCGTCAACCAAACTTGAGGTTAAGTCGAATGCTGTGTTCATTAGAGTTGATTATTCGTTAGCAATTTCATCAAAAGTCTCGGTTTGTTCATATATGCAATATGGTCGGGATTGGAAGCGTATGTTTGCCAAACCAACTTCTTGGAGCTGGAAACAAAGCGAAGAAAACGACAGCAACCTAGTATTAATGCCAGGAATTCAATTGAATTATGCTTTTTCAGCAATTTCGACGTATATTTTATATGAATATTGCCAACCTATATTGAATTTAGATAAGATGCCTCCATATTTTTTCAATCTCTACAATCATAGAATTGGATTAGGCATAGCGTATTCGTTTTAACCGTAATAACTGCTCAAATATGAGAAAACTATTGATCATCACATCTTTTGTTTTAGGCTTTGCCACAGTCGGTTTCGCCCAAGAACAAACCGAGAAAATACGGAAAAATTCGATTTCTGTTGATTATGGACTTTTATCCAGCAAAAACAAATATGAATATAGTTTTGATGTAAACATTTTCTATCGTAGAAATCTTTGCTATGGATTAGGTGCTGGTATAGGTTATCAATTTTACAATTATTCCTTTCTTTACAATAGGAATTGGGTATATAACACTATGCCACCCTCAGCAGAAATCAAATCCCATTCAGCATTGGCTCGTGTGGATTACGAATTTATCTTCTTTCGACACGTATCATTACTTCCCTTTATTCAAATGGGAACAGATTGGAAACAATATAAAAAAGAGTCCATTTTGGTTGGTAGTGAAGGAAATACAACGAGTGTTTGGTCTGCAAAAGACAATGCATTTGTTTATTCGGGAGGAGTTCAGATGGGAGCTGATTTTTCCGCATTTGCCGTATATTTACAATATGAATACTGCTGGCCCCAAATAAAAATATCGGGAAATAATTTTGATAAAATTGATGATAATTCATTAAACCATTTCAAATTGAATATTGGTTGTAAGTATAAATTCTAATCAACGAAAAAAACGTCAACAATAGCTGCACATACGCTCAATATGTAAAAAAGAAAGGGAAATTCGCTATGAATTTCCCTTTCTTTGTATGAACTGTTGATTCGTTTAATCGCGTTCTTTCAATTTTGCGAATTCCTTAGCGGAACCAACTATCAGATTTTCGTATTCGTTCAAACCTGTACCTGCTGGAATCTTGTGTCCAATGATTACATTTTCCTTCAAGCCTTCCAAATCATCAACTTTGGCGTTGATTGCAGCTTCGTTCAGCACTTTTGTGGTTTCCTGGAACGAAGATGCCGAAATCCAGCTGTGAGTTTGAAGAGAAGCACGTGTGATACCTTGAAGAATCTGGCTTGCTGTAGCAGGATGTGCATCACGCACTTCAACAAGTTTCATATCCTTACGTTTCAATTGTGAGTTTACATCACGCAATTGACGAACCGTGATAATCTGACCAGGTTTCAATTCTTCGGAATCACCAGCGTCGGTAACAACTTTCTTTTCGTAGATTCTATCATTTTCGTCCATAAATTCCCAACGGTCAACGATTTCGCCTTCAAGGAATTTGCTATCGCCTTGGTCTTCGATTTGAACTTTACGCATCATCTGACGAACGATAACTTCGAAGTGTTTATCGTTGATTTTCACACCTTGCAGACGATATACGGCCTGAACTTCGTTCACAATGTATTCCTGAACTGCGGTTGGACCCATAATCGCAAGAATGTCGGATGGAGTGATAGAACCGTCTGACAAGCTTGTTCCAGCTTTAACGTAGTCGTTTTCTTGAACAAGAATTTGTTTTGACAATGGAATAAGATATTTCTTTTCTTCTCCCGATTTTGCCTTAACGCTGATTTCGCGGTTACCTCTTTTAATTTTTCCGAATGTAACTTCACCATCGATTTCCGAAACAATTGCCGGGTTCGACGGATTACGGGCTTCGAACAATTCAGTAACACGTGGAAGACCACCGGTGATATCACCAGATTTTCCAATAGCACGTGGAATCTTCACAAGGATTTGACCAACTTTCACCTTGTCGTTTTCGTTCACAGTGATGTGTGCGCCCACAGGCAAGTTGTATGTGTGGAGAACTTCGCCCTTCTTGTCAAGAATCTTGATGATTGGGTTCTTAGTTCTATCCTTTGATTCTATAATCACTTTTTCCTCGAAACCTGTTTGTTCATCGGCTTCAGCCTTGTAAGTAACGTCTTTTGTTACATTTTCAAAAGCAATCTTACCAGCAGATTCCGAAATGATTGAAGCGTTGTAAGGGTCCCACGTACAAATGAGTGTGCCTTTGGTTACTTCCGCATGGTTTTTAACCATCAACTTAGAACCATATTGAACGTTTTGTGTGGTAAGAACACTACCTGTGTTCTTGTCAACAATCTTCAATTCAGCCAATCGACCAATTACAATGTCAACTTTTTCGCCATTGTCCTCTTCAGCTTCGATTGTTCTCAATTCTTCGATTTCAACAATACCATCGTATTTAGAAACCAACGAAGATTCAGCTGCAATGTTCGATGCGGTACCACCCACGTGGAATGTACGAAGTGTCAACTGAGTACCAGGTTCACCGATTGACTGTGCTGCGATAACGCCCACAACCTCACCTTTTTGAACCATTCTTGCAGTAGCAAGATTTCGACCGTAACATTTCGCGCAAACACCCTTGCGTGATTCACAAGTCAATACCGAACGGATTTCAACTTGTTCAATTGGAGAATCCTCAATAGCTTGTGCAATATCTTCAGTGATTTCCTCGCCAGCTTTCACAATAAGTTCGCCCGTTTGTGGGTGATATACATCGTGAACGCAGGTTCTACCAAGAATTCTGTCGTACAACGATTCAACAACTTCGTCGTTGTTTTTAACTGCCGTAGCAATCAAACCACGGAGAGTACCACAGTCTTCCTGAGTAATAATCACATCGTGTGACACATCAACCAAACGTCTTGTCAAGTAACCAGCATCGGCGGTCTTCAAAGCGGTATCGGCCAAACCTTTACGAGCACCGTGGGTTGAGATGAAGTATTCAAGGACAGACAAACCTTCCTTAAAGTTCGACAAGATTGGGTTTTCGATAATTTCATTTCCAGTAGCACCTGATTTCTGAGGTTTCGCCATCAAACCACGCATACCGCACAGCTGACGAATCTGCTCCTTAGAACCACGGGCACCGGAGTCAAGCATCATATATACCGAGTTGAAACCAGCTTGGTCGTTTTTCAAACGATCCATCACTTTGTTGGTCAAATCGGCATTGGTGTGTGTCCAAATATCGATGATTTGGTTGTAACGTTCGTTGTTGGTAATGAAACCCATATTGTAGTTATTCATTACTTCTTCAACATCGTCGTAACCTTTTTGTACAAGCGACGTTTTTTCGTCTGGAATCACAACGTCATCCAATTTGAATGACAAGCAACCCTCGAATGCCATACGGTAACCCATATTCTTAACATTGTCGAGGAAGTCGGCTGTTTTTGGAGTACCAGCAACTTTCAACACATCGGTGATGATGTCGCGCAACGATTTCTTAGTCAACAATTTGTTGATGAATCCACCCTCTTCAGGCACGATTTCGTTGAACATAATTCTACCGATAGTGGTGAGAATCCATTTTTTCTTATCGTTTTCGTCTTTGTACTGTTTCAAAATATCCTTTTCCTCGTCGGCGAATCTCCAAAGTTTTCTTGGAACTCTCACAAATGCGTGAAGGTCAGCTTTTTTCTCGTTGTAAGCAATGATTGCTTCTTCAGGAGAGTAGAAGTAAGAACCTTCGCCCTTAGCGCCCGGCATACCTTTGGTGATGTAGTACAGACCAAGGACCATATCTTGAGAAGGCACTTTGATTGGCGCACCGTTCGCAGGGTTCAAAATGTTGTGCGACGACAACATCAAGATTTGAGCCTCAAGCACGGCAGCGTTTCCAAGTGGCAAGTGAACAGCCATCTGGTCACCATCGAAGTCGGCGTTGAATGCCGTACAAGCAAGTGGGTGAAGTTGGATAGCCTTTCCTTCAATCATTCGAGGTTGGAATGCCTGAATACCAAGACGGTGCAATGTCGGAGCACGGTTCAATAGAACTGGGTGACCTTTCATTACATTTTCAAGAATATCCCAGATAACTGCATCTTTTCTGTCAACGATTTTCTTTGCTGATTTTACAGTCTTTACAATACCTCTTTCAATCAACTTTCTGATAATGAATGGTTTGTAAAGTTCTGCCGCCATGTCTTTTGGAATACCACATTCGTGAAGTTTGAGTGTAGGTCCAACGACAATTACCGAACGAGCAGAGTAGTCAACACGTTTACCAAGCAAATTCTGACGGAAACGACCTTGTTTACCTTTCAAGCTGTCGCTCAATGACTTCAATGAACGGTTAGCTTCAGTTTTCGCAGCATTTGTTTTTCTTGAGTTATCGAACAATGAATCTACAGCTTCCTGCAACATACGTTTCTCGTTACGGAGAATCACTTCAGGAGCCTTGATTTCTATCAATCGTTTCAATCGGTTGTTTCTGATGATAACACGACGATACAAATCGTTCAAGTCGGATGTAGCGAAACGACCGCCATCAAGAGGAACAAGAGGACGCAATTCTGGTGGAATCACAGGAATACATTTCAAGATCATCCATTCAGGCTTGTTCTTTCCTTTTGATTCACGGAATGCCTCAATAACTTGCAAACGTTTCAAAGCTTCGTTCTTTCTTTGTTGCGAAGTTTCTTTGCTTGCTTGGTCTCTCAATTGGTATGAAAGTTCATCAAGATTCAATCTTTTCAGCAATTCTTCCAATGCTTCAGCACCCATCATAGCGATGAATTTGTTAGGATCGCTATTTTCAAGAGCGTCGTTTTCCTTTGGAAGAGTTTCCGTGATGTTAAGATATTCTTCTTCGGTCAAGAAATCCAAATCGTTTACACCATCGGCTTTCTTTATACCGGCTTGCACAACAATATATCGTTCATAATATATGATTGAGTCAAGTTTTTTGGTAGGAAGACCAAGAAGGTATCCAATTTTATTCGGCAAAGAACGGAAATACCAAATGTGGGCAACAGGAACAATCAAGTTGATGTGTCCGCTTCTTTCACGGCGCACTTTCTTTTCTGTTACTTCCACACCGCATCTGTCGCAGATGATACCTTTGTAACGGATACGTTTGTATTTACCGCAGTGGCATTCGTAGTCTTTCACAGGACCAAAAATTCTTTCGCAGAACAAACCATCGCGTTCTGGTTTGTATGTTCTGTAGTTGATGGTCTCTGGTTTCAACACTTCACCGCTCGAACGATCCAAAATATCTTCTGGAGACGCAAGGCTTATACTAATCTTTGAAAAGTTACTCTTTATATTTGATTTATTATCTTTTCTAAAAGCCATCTTTTTGGAACTTTAAGGTTTATAATGCTATTGCTTATTCAAAATCAATGTTAAGGCTCAATCCTCGTAATTCATGCAACAATACGTTGAAAGACTCTGGTAAACCTGGAGTTGGAAGTGGTTCGCCCTTAACGATAGCTTCGTAGGCTCTTGCACGACCATATACATCGTCAGATTTAACAGTAAGAATTTCTTGCAATACGTTTGATGCACCGAAGGCTTCGATTGCCCAAACTTCCATTTCTCCGAAACGTTGACCTCCGAATTGTGCTTTACCACCAAGAGGTTGTTGCGTAATCAATGAGTATGGACCAATTGAACGAGCGTGCATTTTGTCATCGATCAAGTGACCTAATTTCAACATATAGATAACACCGACTGTTGCAGGCTGGTCGAAACGTTCGCCTGTTCCACCGTCGTACAAATATGTCTTACCGAAGTCAGGAACACCTGCCTTGCGTGTGTATTCTGTAATGTCTTCAAGCGAAGCACCATCGAAGATTGGCGTTGCGAAATTTACGCCAAGTTCTTTTCCGGCCCATCCGAGAACAGTTTCGTAAATCTGTCCGATGTTCATACGAGAAGGCACACCAAGAGGGTTCAAAACGATATCGACTATGCTACCATCTGCCAAGAACGGCATATCTTCGTCGCGTACAATACGTGAAACGATACCTTTGTTACCGTGACGACCTGCCATTTTATCACCAACTTTCAGTTTACGTTTTTGTGCAATGTAAACTTTTGCAAGTTGCATGATTCCTGATGGAAGTTCATCGCCAACAGATAATGCATATTCTTTACGTTTATATTCTCCTTCGATTTCTTTGTGTTTTTTGCAATAGTTGTGTAGCAATACAGAAATCAAATCATTCTTAGCATTGTCTGTAGTCCATTTGTCGGTCACTACATTTGTGAAATCTTCGATTTCGTTAAGCAATTTTTGGGTGAATTTGGAACCTTTTGCGATTACCACATTACCTGCATAATCCTTAACTCCTTGCGAAGTCTTGCCTTCCACAAGTTTGAACAATTTCTGGATAAGAATTTCTCTGATTTTCTTGCAAGATGCTTCATATTCAGCCTTGTAGCCTTCGATAATTGGTTTTTCGTTGGCTTTTGTCTTTCTATCTTTAACAGTACGGGTAAACAATTTCTTGTCGATAACTGTACCATACAAAGATGGACGTGCTTTCAACGAAGCGTCTTTCACATCGCCAGCTTTGTCGCCGAAGATTGCACGAAGCAATTTTTCTTCTGGAGACGGATCGGATTCACCTTTTGGAGTGATTTTACCAATCAAGATATCACCTGGCTTGATGCTTGCACCGATACGGATAAGTCCGTGTTCGTCAAGGTTTTTAATTGCATCTTCACCAACGTTTGGAATATCAGAAGTGAATTCTTCAAGACCACGTTTTGTGTCGCGAACTTCCAAAATGTGTTCATCGATGTGGATAGATGTCATAATGTCTTCGCGAACAACACGTTCCGAAATCACGATAGCATCCTCGAAGTTGTATCCCTTCCAAGGCATGAACGCTACTTTCAAGTTGCGTCCGATTGCCAATTCACCGTTTTGTGTCGAATATCCTTCAGTCAAACACTGACCTTTTTCAACACGTTCGCCTTTCACAACGATTGGACGAAGGTTGATACAAGTATTTTGGTTCGTTTTACGGAACTTAATAATAGGATATACAACAAGATTGTCGTTGAAGCTTACAAATTCTTCTTCCTCGGTTCTGTCGTAGCGAACATGGATTTCGCGTGCGTCAACATATTCAACCACACCGGCTCCTTCAGCCATTACTTGAACACGTGAATCGTGGATAACCTGACGTTCGATACCAGTACCAACGATTGGAGCTTCGGCTCTCAACAATGGAACAGACTGGCGCATCATGTTTGAACCCATCAATGCACGGTTAGCATCGTCGTGTTCCAAGAATGGAATCAACGAAGCAGCGATAGAAGCGATTTGGTTTGGCGCAACTTCCATCAACGAAATGTCGTCAGGAGAAGCGATAGGGAAGTCTGCTTCCAAACGGGCTTTAATTCTGTTTGTAGCAAATTCACCATTGTTTTTCAACGGGGTATCAGCTTGTGCGATAGTTTTTCCGTCTTCTTCTTCAGCGCTCAAATAAACCAAGCCTTCAGCCGACAAGTCAACTTTACCGTTTTCAACTTTTCTATATGGGGTTTCAATGAAACCAAGGTCGTTTACTTTTGCGAACACGCAGAGAGAAGAAATCAAACCGATGTTTGGACCTTCCGGTGTTTCGATAGGGCAGAGGCGACCATAGTGAGTATAGTGAACGTCACGAACCTCGAAACCAGCTCTTTCACGTGAAAGACCGCCAGGACCAAGTGCAGAAAGACGACGTTTGTGCGTCATTTCACCAAGTGGGTTGGTTTGATCCATGAATTGCGAAAGTTGGTTTGTCCCGAAGAACGAGTTAATCACCGAAGACAAAGTTTTTGAGTTGATCAAATCAACTGGAGTGAAAACTTCGTTATCGCGGACATTCATTCTTTCACGAATAGTTCTTGCCATACGGGCAAGACCAACGCCGAATTGGTTGCGAAGTTGTTCGCCCACTGTTCTAACACGACGGTTGCTCAAGTGGTCGATATCGTCAACATCGGCTTTGGAGTTGATAAGCTGGATAAGATATTTGATGATTTCAATAATATCCTTTCTTGTCAAGACTCTTGTTGTTTCTTTCTCTACGCTTGGGTCAAGGTTGCTATACAATTTTGTATTGATTCTGTAGCGTCCAACTTCACCCAAATCGTATCTTTTATCGGAGAAGAACAATTTTTCGATAATATCGCGAGCGGTTGCCTCATCAGGTGGTTCAGCGTTACGCAACTGACGATAGATGTAGTAGATTGCCTCTTTTTCCGAGTTACAAGGGTCTTTTTGTAATGTATTGTAAATAATATCGTAGTCGGAAACATTCAAATCCTCTTTGTGTAGAAGGATAGTTTTTTGTCCAGATTCAAGAATCATATCGATATGTTCTTTTTCTATGACAACTTCACGTTCTACGATAATTTCATTTCTTTCAATAGAAACGACCTCACCGGTATCTTCGTCAACGAAGTCCTCAATCCATGATTTCAGAACTCTCGCAGCCAATTTACGGCCTTCAACTTTCTTAAGACCTGCTTTGCTAACTTTTACTTCCTCAGCAAGGTCGAAAATTTCAAGGATGTCCTTGTCGCTTTCGAAACCGATTGCGCGGAGAAGGGTAGTTACCGGTAATTTCTTTTTACGGTCGATGTATGCATACATTACACCGTTGATGTCGGTAGCGAACTCAATCCAAGAACCCTTGAACGGGATAATTCTTGCAGAGTACAACTTTGTTCCGTTGGTGTGGATGCTTTGTCCGAAGAACACACCCGGAGAACGGTGCAACTGAGATACAACAACACGTTCAGCACCATTTATGACAAATGTACCTCTTGGTGTCATAAACGGGATTGTTCCAAGATATACGTCTTGGACTACTGTCTCAAAATCCTCATGTTCAGGATCTGTACAATATAACTTTAATTTCGCTTTCAGAGGAATACTGAATGTTAAACCTCTATCCAAACATTCTTCGATAGAATATCTTGGTGGATCTAACTGATAGTCAAGAAATTCTAATACGAAATTGTTTCGGGTATCAGCGATTGGGAAATTTTCATTGAAAACTTCACTTAAACCTTCGGTTTTGCGTTCTTCCTGTGTTGAATCTACTTTGAAGAACTCATTAAAAGACTTCAACTGAATTTCAAGGAAATCAGGATAGTCTAATTTATTCTTTATTGATGAGAAGTTAACTCTTTCCTTTGTCTTCATTGCGAAAAGTTGAAATATTGAACTTATTTGTACGATAAAAGGTTTTAGTCACTTTTTGTGACTAAAACCCTGAAATTTATAAGATTAGTAAATCTTATTTAAGTTCAACTTCAGCTCCAGCTTCTTCTAATTGTGCTTTGATTTTTTCAGCTTCGTCTTTAGAAACTTTTTCTTTCACTGCTTTAGGAGCTTGGTCGCAAATGTCTTTTGCTTCTTTAAGTCCAAGACCTGTAAGTTCTTTTACAACTTTCACAACTTGAAGTTTTGCTGCACCTGCTGATTTCAAAATTACGTCGAATTCTGATTTTTCTTCAGCTGCT
>JAFZOY010000125.1 GCA_017552705.1 Bacteroidales bacterium | reverse complement strand
TCATCTGCCTTTCGTATTTGGTCAGGAACATTCTTACTTAATTTAAATATTGTTTCTTTGTCTTTTAATATACTTTGATTTATCACCCATGTTTTTCCAACAAGCTCTGCAGGAATCTTTTTATCACGAATAAGTGTGCGAACATATTGTGACGAACAATTTAGATATGTAGATAAATCGTCTACAGAGAGGTACTGCTTATTTGTTTACATAAATCAAATATATAAGATCCTTTTCGAATATCAAAATTTTAGCTAAAAATAATCCCTATTGAAAAAAAAATACAAAACATATATATTTGCGCTAAATAAAAAAATAAAACTATGTTACAAACAAAAAGTGATTTAACCACAAAGAAAGAAGCTGTTTGGCTATAATTGATATTTCATATTAAGTTATAGCCGAAAATAAAGCACAATTCAAAACCTATGAAAACAGTCATTCTTATCCTTTGCATCATTCTTTTGATTATTGCGGGCGCAATGGTATTCTTCCATTGTGGAGAATCAAAATATTACAAAAATTTCAACGCAGAAATGCTGGCCCGTGCGGAAAACACGGAAGAAAATGCGTCAATTTGCACGGAGGAAGAAATCAGTTCATTGCCCCGATGCTTGCGTGATTTCTGCGAGTTCGTACAACTGAAAGGAACGAAAAAACATGCAATCACCCACTGTTTGTTCAAGCACGCCGATTTTGTGTTCAACGAAAAGAATGGCACAAACATACAAATGGACTACGATTTATGGATTTTTGCCGACCGTCCGCATCGCGAAGCATTCTGTAAATCGGCAATAATGGGCATTCCGTTCGAGGGAATCGATTATTTCGACGAGACATCGCGAAGTGGCGGGATGAAAGGCTATTTAGCAAAATTGTTCCAACTGTTCGACCAAACGGTTCCCAACATGGAACGGACAATGTACCTCACCCTTTTGGCTGAAAACGCAATGCTCAATCCGTCGTTTCTCCTGTCCGACCATATCACCTACGAGGAAATTGACGAAACCACGTGCAAAGCAACAATCACATACAACGGCGTTTCGGGCGAAGGAACGTTTTTGTACGACAAAGCAAACGGTATCCTGCGATTTGAAAGTAGCCAACGACAAACCGAACAACTCGAAGACGGCACGTTCCGATACATTGGCTGGCGTTGCGAAGGCGGTAATTTCCACAACGGCACGGAATTCAAAGTTCCTTCGTATTGCAAAGTGACAAAACTCTACCCTGACAGAGAAGTCGTTTATTTCAACGCAAACGAGTACGAATTAGTATTGGAGAAATAACCAATCCAATAACAAAAGCGATACAGAAAAGGTTCGAACAATTGCAGAAAACTTTTTTTGAACACTTGTAATTTTTTTTCAAAACAAAAGAACAAAATGAAGATTTTTTTACGATATTTGCCAAAAATCAAAAAAGAAATTAAAAATGAAAAAACTTTTGCTTGCAATAGTGGTAGCGTTGATTTCGATACAAGCTTTCTCACAAAATGTGGAAGTTTCAAAACTTACAACCCAATGGGTAACAGTAGGTAATGAAGACATTGAGATTGCGTATCTCGACGGGACACCATACACAGGAAAAGTTTTTGCAAAACACTCCAACGGAAAACTTGGACTAGTGGGTGAATATGTGAATGGAAAAAAAGATGGAACCTGGACATATTGGTATTCAACAGGAGAAAAGAAACGTGAATCCACATACCACGAAAACAAAAAAGAAGGCACAACATATTATTGGCACCAAAATGGTCAGGTTGCCAAAGAAATCACATACAGAAACGACAAGAACATTGACCAAAAATTATGGGACGACAAAGGCAACCGCTTGAAAAACCCTGCGTTCGAGTCATTTAAGTAATTCCAATGAACATAGCTGTTGTTGACTTAGGAACCAACACTTTTAATTGCAGTGTTGTTTCTTTGGCGTGTAATACATTTACCACCCTACTCGAGTTTCACGAATATCCCCAATTAGGAAGAAAAGGTGTAGCGTTTGGCTACATTTCCGATGACGCAATGGCTCGCGGACTTGAATCATTACGGGTAATCAAAGAAAAAATCAAACCATACAACTGTGAGAAAGTTGTGCTGATTGGAACTTCCACCCTACGAAACGCCAACAACGCTTCGGTATTCTGCGAAGAGGCAAAAAAACGCTTCGATTTCGACATTTCCATCATTTCAGGCGAACAAGAAGCCGAATATATTTTCCTTGGCAACAACCTCGCCTACGACTGGAAAGACAAAACAGCATTGATTCTCGACATTGGCGGTGGCAGCAACGAATGCATCATCTGCAAACACGATTCTATCCTATGGAAACATAGTTTTGAATGTGGAATGCAACGGATTGTATCGAAATATCCGCTCACCCACCCGTTACCACAAGAAACACGAAACGCCATCTACAACTATTTGGACGAGAACTTCAAACTGCTCACCGAAACGATTTCGCACTATGCCATTGATGTAATGATTGGCTCCGCCGGTGCATTCGATGTGTTCCGCTCCATATATTTCGCACAATCAGATTTAAAAAATCCGAACACCGTAGCCGAGGAAATTCCACGGGAATCGTTCCACGCAATCATCGACTTCCTACTCTCCCACAATCTTGAAGAAATCGAATCAATGAAAGGAATGTCGATACCAAGAGCGCCTCTGCTCCCAATCGCCGGACTTATTGCAAATTTCATCATCACCCGATACAATATTCCTACATTGGTTCAATCATCATATTCACTAAAAGAAGGCGTAATACACACATTATTATAATGATAGACTCGTTTGTACACAAAGGGCAGCGCAACATGCTCGTATCGGAACTGCAGGCAAAAGGAATAACCAGCGAAATAGTCCTGAACGCCATCAGACAGGTTCCCCGACATTTATTTTGCGGTGACGCAGCCCTCGACCGACACGCATATATGGACAAAGCCTTTCCAATAGAATCGGGACAAACGATTTCGCAACCATACACAGTCGCGCTGCAAACCCAACTAATGGACATAAAACCCGCAGAAAAAGTCCTCGAAATCGGAACGGGTTCAGGCTATCAAGCGGCAATTCTCGCAGTTTTGGGAGCAAACGTATATTCTATAGAACGACAAAAAGAACTATTCATAAAAACGACAAAACTGCTCAAAGATTTAAAATACTCTGTATCAACATTTTTAGGAGACGGATTCAATGGATTGCCCAACTATTCCCCATTCGACAAAATAATTGTAACAGCTGCGGCGCCCTATATTCCCCGAACATTGTTGGAACAACTAAAAATCGGAGGAATTTTAGTCGCCCCAATAGTAAATGGCGAAAAACAGATACTTATTAAACTAAAAAAACTAAGTGATACTGATTTCGAACAGACCAACCACGGCGAATGCGAATTTGTGCCGATGTTGGAAGGAATCAACCACGAAACCTCCATTTAATGATGCAAACCATACTCCATTTGTAAAAAATCAATATCTTTAACAAAAAAATTTTATGGAGGATTCTATCATACGACAACACATTGCAGATTTATTTCAATCCAGATTTTCATGTCCAATAGAAAGTTTGGATTTATTGCCCGGAGCAGGTTCCTCCCGTCGTTACTACCGAATTCATTCCCAACTGCCATACACAGTGTTGGCGTGCTACGGAACAAACAGCGAAGAAAACGCCACGTTCATCTATTTCAGTTCCGTGTTTAAAAAAGCTCAAATTGCTGTTCCCGAGGTATTTGCAGCAGACGAAACCAACACAATTTACCTAATCTCAGACCTTGGGAATACCGACGTATTGACGGCAAAACAGAAACTTTCCGCCGAAGAGACCGAAACGTTATACCAACGAATACTTAAAGATTTGATACAGATACAAATACAAGGCGGAAAACACATTGATTTCTCACGTTGTTTTGTTCGTCAGGAGTTTGATAGAACGGCAATGCGTTGGGATTTGTATTATTTCAAATACTATTACCTGAAAATCAGCGGAATAGAATGTAACGACCAAAAGTTAGAGGAAGATTTTGAAACAATCCTTGATTTCCTCGAACAAGCAAAACGTGACTTTTTTATGTACCGAGATTTTCAAGCACGAAATATCTTGCTGAATGACAACGAATTAGGATACATTGATTTTCAAGGCGGAATGAAAGGACCATTGCAATACGACGTGGTGTCGCTTTTGTATCAGGCAAAGGCAAACCTATCGAATGAAATGCGTGAAACTCTCCTTTCGTACTACATCAAGGAATTAAAAACACACATTGCGATAGACGAGAAAGAATTTCGTGAGCAATTCCAAGGATTTGTCTTTATCAGAATATTACAAACCCTTGGCGCATACGGATTTAGAGGATACATACAACGAAAGGAACATTTCATTCAAAGTATTCCGCAGGCATTGGCTAATTTGAAGGAGCAATTGCCCATGATTCAGGAACTCATTTCAATTCCGTATCTTTCCTCTCTCATAAATCAATTAGATGTATTAACAATTGAAAAAAATTCATAACATGCTTACCGTAGAAATCACAAGTTTTTCATTTAAGAAAGGTTATCCAGAGGACACGAGCGGAAATGGTGGCGGTTTTGTGTTCGATTGCCGCGCATTGCCCAATCCGGGACGATACAAAGAATACGCAACTGTAAACGGCACGCAACAACCTGTAATTGATTTCTTTACAAACTACCCTACGGAATGTGAAGAATTTCTCTCCAACATTTATTCTTTAACCTCACAAAGTGTAAAAAAATATATTGAGCGGGATTTCACACACCTAATGATAAACTTCGGCTGCACGGGCGGACAACATCGTTCGGTGTATTTTGCAGAAAAAACGGCAGAATATATCAAGAAGAATTTTCCTGTAAATGTCGTGGTAAAACACAGGGAACAAAATATTGTTAAGGAATTATAATTTTGTAGGATTATTTTCCCACGCAAAAAGTAGTACACGTTGATTTTCAATAAATTACTTTATTAGTGGTACAAATGTGGTACAGACTTTTGGCAAATAAACGTAACCATCAATTGTATCACTGCGAATATAAGACTTTTAAGGGAGATAAACAAAGATAAGAAAGCAAAGATTTGCCATTTTCGCGCATAAAAAAAAGGGACTCCCTTACGGAAGAAAATTTGCAACAAAAAAATGGGGATATGGTAATATTTTTATATAAAAACTGTGGGGATAGTGCAATTTTTATCAAAATAAATTGCGGGGATAGTGCAAATTCATATATTTGTACCAATAAAAATAACAAATATGGAACGAGTTTTTCAACGAAAAATCTATCAGCAACTACTTGATTGGAAGAACACTAAGAATGGACGCACTGCAATTTTAGTGGAGGGAGCACGTCGTGTTGGCAAGTCAACCATTGTGGAATTATTCGCTAAACAGGAATATGAATCATACATACTTATAGATTTCAACAGGGCTTCAAAGGAAGTGGTTGCATTATGGGACGATTTGACTGATTTGGATGATATTTTTCTAAAATTGCAACAAAACTATCGGGTTGTGCTCCATCCTCGTAAATCTGTCATTATTTTCGATGAGGTGCAAAAATGTCCCAGAGCACGCCAAGCAATTAAATATTTAGTGCAGGATGGTCGTTACGATTATATAGAAACAGGTTCGTTAATCAGCATCAAGAAAAATACGAAAGATATAACCATTCCCAGTGAGGAAAATCGAATTTCAATGCATCCTATGGACTATGAAGAATTTCGGTGGGCACTTGGCGATACGGCTACCGTTCCATTGATAAAACAACAGTTCGAGGCTGGAATGTCATTGGGCGATGGGATAACTCGAAAAAAAATGCGTGAACTGCGGTTGTATATGTTGGTAGGTGGTATGCCACAGGCGGTTAATACGTATTTGGACACAAACAATCTCAGTCTTGTTGACCAAACAAAACGGGAAATTATTGAGTTATATTTGGACGATTTCCAAAAGATTGACACTACGGGGAATGCAGAACGATTATTCAAAAACATTCCTGCACAATTGAGCAGTAATGAATCCCGTTTCCAACCTTATTCTGTAATTGGTCGGCAAACAGCAAGCAAAATGGCTGAATTGTTGCAAGATTTGGAACAAAGCAAAACGACATTGATTAGTTACCATTGCACAGACCCCAATGTAGGTATGTCGCTCAATAAAGACATCAGTCGCTACAAAATGTTTGTAGCCGATACAGGATTGTTTGTTACGCTTTGTTTTTGGGACAAGGCATTTACCGAAAATGTTATTTACAATAAATTATTGAGTGACAAACTCGAGGCTAATTTGGGTTATGTATATGAAAACCTTATAGCACAAATGCTAACTGCGGCAGGGAATGAACTTTTCTACTACACGTTCCCGAAAGATGACCGCCACAATTACGAAATAGATTTCTTGTTGTCGAGAGGAAAAAAGGTGTATCCAATAGAAGTAAAGTCCTCTGGGTACAAATCGCACAAATCGTTGGACGAATTTTGCAAGAAATTCTCCTCTCGTGTGGGCAAACGCTTCTTAATATATACCAAAGATTTGCGTAAAGACGGCGAAACAACGCTTCTGCCTATATATATGACTGGGCTGTTGTGATAGATCTGCTAACTATTCTCCCGAAAAGGAAGGCAAAATCTTGTGCTTTGCAGCACTACCCTTATTCTTTAAATTCCTTGAGCGTTCTTTTCCGATTCATTTTATACGTAAGCATCAAGGAATTAAAATCAGATTTTGAAATGGACGTTGCACGAATGTAACCGTCACGAACCACGCTAAATTCAAGATATTTAGTCAGCATGAAACTTTTTCTGGTAATGGTGACTGGTTCAATGTCCTTGTTGGGGAATCCAACAGCAAGACTGCCGTTCAACTGCATCGACGTTCCCTCCGCCTGATTGTACATATCCTGAATTTTATACAGTGTCGCTTCTGCCTGCGACAGTGTTTCGCCTATTTCAAGAAACAACTCAAAAATTGGGTCAAATTGAATTTGAATCACATTGTCGCCTACGCCAAGATTTCCTACCGAAAGATAAAAACGAGTTGAATCTGGGGATTTCATTGCAAATAGTTCAAGTGGCACGTGTTGATTCTCATCATCAGGGTCAAATTCTACAATTTCCCTTTTTTGATAGATTTTTTCTTTCAAATCCTGTGCCGACGAGAAAAATGGTATTGCTACCAACAATACAAAAATGAATGCTTTGAAATGTGTTTTCATAACTATCTATCTTTTTTGGCAAAATTAGAAAAATTTGAAATCGGTTTTACAAAAACATAATCACAATCACATCCTATAATCTTTTCCATCAACAAGCACACTTGTAAACATCTCGCTAATCCCACTACAAATACATTTATCGTAAACATTTTTTTGGAATATTACGTTAATTCAGTGATATAAGGTAATTATATTTGATTACTATTTCGCTTTGTTTACTTGTTAAAAAATGCTAAAAAAACGCTATAACTAATTGTATATCAAATAGTTATGGTTATTTGCCCACGCAAAAAATCCAATCTCTATAATTATTAACGACTTACGACCTATAAGGTACATTAGGGATACAAACTATTTGTTAATAACTATAGATGTCTTTTTTCTATACTTCAAATATACATAGAAAAATCTGCATATCCATCAAAATTTCACTGCATCAAAAAATTTTTTTCAACTTTTTTTCGGGCGTTTTTATGGATATATCTCAATAAATCTAAAAAACGATATACAAAAACGGCTCTATCG
>JAFZOY010000124.1 GCA_017552705.1 Bacteroidales bacterium | reverse complement strand
GAAATTCAATACGACGACCAGCAAATCGTCCCAAACGATGGAATAGCGTTTGTCCCTGCCCTTTCGTACTGCTGGGCATACCAAATTTTGCCTCTCCTAAATTTTTGAAACAGATTCCAGTTTTTCTACTTACTTCCGTATAATCGTAATCGCCCAAAAACGCATAGAGGGAAACTTCGTGACCTTGACTGGCAAATTCTTTTGCCAATTCCGTAGCTCGATGTGAACGAGGGCTTACTCTCGGATAACAAACCTGCGAAATAATGACGATTTTCATTTTTTTACACATTTAATGGTTATTGGGCAACTTTATCCAATCGCCAAATTTTAGATCCCATTCCCTAGGCTCAAAAGGCATCAGTCCGCCCCAATGGAAAAAAGTAAATTCTCCAAAATAGACTTTACCATTCACATCATAAAAGTCCATCCTAACTTCAGGGAGACCTTTTGATAATTTTGACGCCAATTCTTTCATTATATCAAACCCTTTTGGTTTTTCTATAAATGTTGATGAATTGGGATGTCCATTTGTGATTGGGAGATGATTGAAGTTCTCATCGTAAAAATCAAATTTGGTTTCTTCATCATTTTTCTGTCTATCCGAAGCCACAAACATAGCCTTTGGTTCCCCATCAAAACAAAACCACTTGTAATCCCTCAGTTCTCCAAATTCATCCTCCATATAAGCCTCTGCAAAAATTCGGGGCTTCACATTTTTATAAGGCCATTCACGACTTTCCCAATAATAATTTCTTTTCAGGGAGCTTTCTAATTTCTTTTTTGCAGCGTCAATGTCGAGTGCCGATTTATCTTTACACAGCACCGTACTACCACTGTCATGAGAACATTTTATCACAAATTGATTAGGGAGTTTTTCCCATTCTATTTTATCAACGCTATCCCATTGGCCTAATAAGGGAATAACGTATTCGGAACCAACTTTTTCTGTTACATATTGTTTGACTCTGTATTTGTCAACAAGTTCCGTATACAAAGGATTGTGATCATTGAGTTTAATCCATTGTAATTTTTCATTGAATGTCCTTGGATTATCAAGATTTAACTTGTAGTCCATCCACTTTTTCCATTTTATTTTGATATACGTTTCGTCCGATACAAACGACATCAGTTTCACAATTAAAGAGTGTGGTAGAAAATATTTGTTCATATGCTTTAATTAATTTAAATTAAATTCAAAATAGCGATTCTTTTTCTCAATTCCAATATTTTTGATAAATAATCATCATTTTTTATCAAAATCAAACCGTTCTATTGACATATCCCGCACTTCCTTCCATATTGAGAATTTTTGCAGGAATACCGCCAACGCAGGCATTATCTGGCACATCTTTTGTAACGACAGCATTGGCACCGATGGCAGCATAATTACCAACATGAATGTTGCCAATGATCTTTGCACCAGGACCAATGTACACATAATCACCAATAGTAGGGACTCCCGCGTTATTTCCCCTATTACTGACTCCGATGGTCACACCATGAGATATATTTACATTACATCCAATAACAGCCTTACTACTAACAACAATAGTACCATAATGACCTATATAAAAACCTTTTCCTATCTGAGCGTGACGTGAAATCATAATGCCATACTTATGTTCAATATGTTTCAAGTTAAGTAATACGATTGCTTTTATTGGAAAAAAAATCTTTGACGATGCCGCATATTGATATAACCTTAAGTTGAAGGTGTATTTAAATCCTGGCACAGTAAAATACGTGTAAAAGAATCTTCCGCCCCCAAAATAGCGAAACAAGTCCGAACGATAAAGATTTCGAAATTCTTTGAATGTCATGTTATCTTATTAAAAATTAGAGATTGACCTTGTACCACGCAATCGCCTCATTCAGTCCTCGCGCAAAATCGTATTCGGGTTCGTAGCCGAAAACAGCATGAGCCTTGGAAATATCGGCATTGGAATGTTTGATGTCGCCCTTTCGGTCGGGGCCGAAAATGGGCTCAATATCCTTGCCTAACGCTTTGGTCAGCGTGTGGTAAATGTCGATGAGGTATTCACGGCCACCATAGGCGACATTAAATGCCTGACCTGCCACTTCGTGCGGTGCAAGACAGGCTTTCAAGTTGGCTTCGATGACATTCTCAATGTAGGTGAAATCGCGACTCTGACGACCATCGCCGTTGATGGTTGGTTGTTCGTCGTTCAACAATTGCTTGATGAACTTGGGAATCACGGCGGCATACGCTCCGTTGGGGTCTTGACGACGGCCAAACACATTGAAATACCGCAAACCGTAAGTGTCAAGACCGTAATGCATCGTGTATTGCTTCGCCCATTCCTCGTCGCAGCGTTTAGTTAGCGCGTATGGCGAGAGAAGATTGCCCTCCACGCCTTCTTGTTTGGGCAGGTGAGCCTCATCGCCATAGACAGATGAACTGGACGCATAAACGAATTTCTTGACACCTTTTTGCCGTGCTGCCTCCAGCATGTTCAACGTACCCTGAATGTTGTTGGCACAGTAGAAAAGCGGCATTTCTATCGAACGCGGAACGCTACCCCACGCGGCCTGATTCAAAACAAAATCGACACCCTCGCAAGCCTTCACACAGGTGTCCAAGTCCTTGATGTCACCTTTGACGAACTCGTAGTTCGGTTTTTCAAGGAACAAATCCACATTGGCTTGTTTGCCTGTCGAAAGGTCGTCGAGACAACGAACGCGATAGCCAAGATTCAGAATCGCTTCACAGAGGTTGGAACCTATAAAACCAGCACCGCCCGTAACAAGAAAAAGCGAATTTTCTGGGAATTTCAGATGTTTGTAACCTTGCATGGTTTGGATGAAAGATGAAGGAGATTTATAAGCGACCGTCAACGATTTCACGGGGAAGGAAGGATTTCACATCGAAAACAACATGGTTATCCTTCAACAAAGCGGGAACATCAATTCCGTCAAACTCTTTATGGGAAACCGCAAGAATAG
>JAFZOY010000123.1 GCA_017552705.1 Bacteroidales bacterium | reverse complement strand
TCACCGCCGTCAAGATACATATACGGAGCTTCTTTCTTGCCCACGTTCATAGTACGTTTTGCTGGTTTTGTGTTATGAACAGCGGTAACAAGGTCGTGGAGACTTGCGTTCTTTTTCGCAGGATCTTTCTCGTCGGAAGTAGCGAAATACATTTCACCGTGGCTATAGTGGAAGAAAATCCAGTTCTTCTTGTCGAGTTCTATGTAGCAGGTGAACATATCGCCGGAGTAGAGGTTCGCATATTCCACGAAACCATTTACTGAGCGGTCAACTTTGGTATTGCCAAGAGTGTAAATTCCAAGTTGTCCGACAGAACGGTAGGCGTGTGCGGCCGAATCCCATGCAAGGTCAAGTTTCGAGAATGTGATTGTGTGTTCCAATTCTTTTGGCAACTTACGGATGTCGCCATATACTTGGATTTCAGCAAGATATTCGTCTGCTTTTGCTTTGCCTAACATTTCGGTTAAGCCACGTTTGAATGAGTTGGTGTTTTTGTTTACACCTTTCAATGTTTGACGGTTGTTAAGCGTGTCGGCCAATGTTTTCAATATACCTTCGTCGAACATAAAGTCAACGGTTGTGAATGTTTCCATAGTCACACGGCCCGAAGTCATATTGTGCGTCACGGTTCCGTAAGTTCCAACTTTTACCTGACCTAAATCAAGTCCGAGGTCGAGAGACCCTTCGCCGGTTGAATTACAATATTCGCGGTGGTAGGTGATTAAGTTACCGCTCTGCGTGTTGTCAAGAATCTTTTCCTTAGAACCGACTTTGTATAAATGAGTGTTTTTGTCGTAATATAAGAAGCCGTTCGCACTAATCATAGGAATATCCTTTGCATGACGTTTCGGCGATGTGAACGCAGTATAAAGGCTCGTGCGTTTCGAATCAGTGTAGATAGATGCACCAACTGCATTCGAATCGAGGTCGAACATATTGTCGCTTACAGGAATGAAGATTTCAAGTGGGTTTATGTCACCAGCGAATTTGAACCACGTTGGTTTGATTTTCGCACATTGATTGTCAATCAATACATTACCATCGAAGTTCAGGTATTGATGGGTTGACATCATTTTGTAGTTGCCATAGTAACTATATACCGACGACAATTTGAAATTCTCGGATTCTTCCAGTTTTCCTATACCATACGTATGCAAAGCAGTGTCAACTTTGATTTTCGTAAGTGGAAGAGGATGTTTCACTTTGTTTTCATCAATGTAGTCGTACATACCATGTCCTGAGAAGTTGTTTCTACCTTTCACAAAGAAGGTTGCATCATATACCGAATGATATTTATGCTCGCGGTCGGCCAACAACTTGGCACTGCGGAGAGTATCCATATACGCTTCTTGGCGAATGGTGATTACACTGTCTTTGTTCGGGACTATTCGCGAGTCGGCAATGTCGATGTATGGCACTTGGTGCGCACCGATTACATAGTTCTTCAAATCGTACGTAGCGTAGGGCGAGAGGAAGTTAAGCGTGTCTTGTTTCGGGTGCACTGAGTAGAAGTGCAAGTCGCGTCGGTCGGAGTTCAAATCCTTTGGATCGCCAAGTGCGATTTGCTTGGTGTGCATATCCCATGTGAATTTCGTAAGATAGCAGATGTACATGTTTTTAGGCAACTGAACTAACGACAATGTGTCGTTGGTTGTGAAATTTGCTTTTTTCGTTGTGTAATCTATGTTTGCTTTTACGTTTTTAGTTTTAAACGCAAGTTCGTCCAATGCTCCGCCTTGTGTGAGCAAATCGAAGTCGGCAGTGTCGGCATTCACGATTTTCTCTTTGAAGTCAAATGTGTTTGATGTAAGTTTAGCTTCGCTGAACGTGTATTTACCCCAACCGCCAAGTCCTTTTGGCGTGTAAACCAAACCACCAGAAAGAGTTGTGGAGTCGCCGTACATCTTGAATGCTTTGCCTGTTTCCACAGCCCACAGTTTGTTTTCGTATGGCTCCCAGTGAATGTTTACACTTTCACCGTTAACGCATGGAGATTCAGGTCCTGCACTTTGTTGTTTGATGTTGAATGTGGTAGCGAAACCATTTGTGGAATCAGGGAAGAATGTGAATCCTTTTGGTCCTGAAACTGATTTTGAACTAAGGTAATCCAATGTTCCAATTCCTCGTAAACCTTTCCAACTCAAGTTGATAGTGTCGGTGAATGTACCTTTGCCTTTGTAGGTTTTATAACCTGTTTTTCCTGTCACGCGGGTGAAACCGAATGAATAATCAGGTTGTACCACAATACGTTCACGGATGTTTTCGAAAATGTCGGCGGAAATCAATTCTCCATTGAAAAACAATGCATCGGTCGAGAAGTCGTTCACACTGTCAATTACGAATGGATCGACTTTGTAATAGAATTTATTTCGGTCATATACGCCATTGTAAATCTGCGGATGGTCGTAATATACATACGAGATTTCCTTGCTGTTGAAAATAGGGTATTGCGGGAAATCCTTGATACTCGATTTGTTGTTCGGATCATCAATCAAGATGTCGCCGGTTACGTGTTCAATGGAGTTCTTGATAGGAACGAATTCTTTAATGCCATATTGGTTTGGAGTGAAACTCTTAACCTTAATTTTCAGAGAGTCAACGTTTTGCAAATTGATTTTGAAGTTTTCGTAGTTGAAATCAAATCCACGTCCATAGAACGTAAACAAACCTGTTTCAATTACACCGTCGAATTCAAAGTTTCTGTTTTTCGACATAGTGAGCTGACTACCACGAGGATAGAACACCACATTCTGCGAGTCGGAAACCTGAATCTTGGAAACACCGACCATGTTCAGTTCCAAATTCGACAAATCCAATGTCGCGTTCGACATACCTTTCATGTCGTGTTCCGATTCAAATTTAATGACATCGTAGTCAATTTTGCCGACAACGGCGTCAAGATATTCGTAGGTTCTTTGCTTGATAGTCAATGTGTTGGATTTCGCATCGAATGTAATTAAACCTCTAAACGAAAGGTCTAAACAAAGATGTACCGCATCGGGTTCAGGCATACGCATAAACGCCGCATATTCCTTAACCGAGAACGTTTCGGTGTTCTTTTGCTTGCTCATCTTACGTAAAGCTACCAATGGGTGGATTTCGTTGAACATTCCAATTTCGCGGTAGCGCGCTTCGCGGAAATAGTTCGACGATTCAAATGTGGCTTTGCTCAATGTGGCTCCCGACATTCCGCCCATTTTCATTTCTGGGTTGTCGATTTGCCATGTCAATTGTTGGAAATCCATATCGAGCATGTGGTACGAGTTGAAGTAGGGGCTTCGGGAAAGGTTTTCCGTGTCGCCGTCGCGGATTAAGTTCACGGTACGTGTAGCCACATTGTATTTAAACATCAATCCAGGATGGTAGATTGAATCTTGCTCAATATAGATGCTGATTGCCGCATTACGGCTGACTATGCTTTCTTTCTGGAATGTAAATCCAATCGACGAAGTTTTGAAAATCTTTTTTCCGTTGTTGCGGAAATCAAGTGTGGCAGGCTCCTGCACGGTTCCCGAACCAATGAAACGAGAACCATTCATACTAAATCCACCTCGATAGTCGATGCCAGGATAAATATCTTTTATGATGAACACGTTTTGGTACGATTTGAATCGGGGATAGGTTACGTCGGCAGGCGATTTTGATGCTGGAATTGTTTTGTCTTCCAACGAACCGAATATTTTTTCGGAATAGTATGTTTCGTTGAAAAACCATACTGAATCAGCCTTGTAGCTCGATTTGGTCATATCAATGTTGTATTTTCCAAGGTCGGCGTAAACAGATTCCGTGTTGAAATTCGAGCGTTCCCAAGTAACCTTTCCGCCATCGCCAACCCATAGATTTTCAAACGGAAGGTAATAACCGCTTGCTTGGTAAATCACAAATGAATTTCCCGACGACGTACATTGTAAATTTGTTGGTGGCATTGTTACTTTTGAAATGTTGTCTTCGAACGTGAATGTGAACGATTTCACACGGAGCAACGTCCATGTAACTGAAGCCGATGTATAGATTTCGTGTTTTGAAAGAAGGTTCAATGCATTTTTACAGAATTTGTCGGAAACGTTTAATGACTTGGTTTTCAGCAAATGACGAAATGCGTCGTCCCATGCATGGTAACTTTTTACAGATTGGTCGGTTGTGAAAAACAATTCCACCGTTTGCAAATAATTGTGGAAGTGGGGGCTTGGTTTACCGTTTTTCTTCAGCAAGGCATTTGCCGTAGCCACAATTCGGCTTTTTTCTTCACGGTCGATGGAACCCGAATCCCATGTTTTCTTGAATTGTTTCAAATATTTCTGCAAATCGGAACTTTGTGCGGAATTCGAGAAAAATTGTTCCATTTGCTGGAAAAACAGAGTTTCGTCGTCGGCAAACTGCTTGATTTGCTGCGCATTCGACAAAAGAGTGGTACAAATTAACGTACAGAGAATGATGATTTTCTTAAAACGTGTTACCATAGTATTACTGTATAAAAGTTGTTACTGTCCAATTGTTTTTTTCTTGTATTGTTTTGATTTGTAATCCAAACGTTTCCGCTTTACCGATAACGATTGACGCATCCTCGGAATAAAAACCGCTTAGAATCGCTATGCCGTTTGGATTGAGCGATTTTGCAATGTATTCCATGTTTTCAACGAGAATGTTTCTGTTGATATTTGCCAGCACAAGGTCGAATTTGCAGTTTTGCATACAATCAAACGATGCGTGCTTGACAGTTATGTTCTCAACATTGTTGAGTTTAGCATTTTGTATCGTGTTTTCCACGCTGTTGTTGTCGTAATCGAAGGCATATACCGACGATGCGCCCAACTGCGATGCGAAGATTCCTAAAACACCTGTTCCACAACCACAGTCGCAAACTGTTTTCCCTTGTAGGTCAATTGTTTGCATGGTCTGTAAAATCAACGACGTGGTTTCGTGTGTTCCCGAACCAAACGCCATTCGTGGTTGTATAATTATGTCGTGTTTATATGGTTTTGCTGGTACGTAGGTCGGTATGTGGATGAAAATGGACTCGTTGATTTCGGCACATTCGAATGTTTGTTCCCATGTTTCGTTCCAATTTTCCGAAACGACCTGCGAAACGGTGTAGGGGAGTTTCCCTACAATCTGTTCCAATGGCTCAATAGTGCTACGCAAAATATTTGCATCGTATATATCACATTGAATATATGCCTTGAACGCATTTTCGTCGTCTATGAAACTTTCGAAACCAATGTCTGCTAAATAAGCGGTCAATAAATCCCTTGTTTCATTGGACAATAGAGCAGATTCGCACTGAAATTCGTAATAATCCATACAAAACACTAATTGTCCAAATTTCCGTTATTTTCCGTTTCGAGGGGTATTTTTTGCCTCTTACTTATTAACAATTTTTCACGGAATACAATAATATATTGTGTAAAAGTCGGTTAGGGGCAATATTGTGCTTTGACGTACAATTACAAACAAAAAAAGACTGCCATTGCTGACAGTCTTTTTTATTAAGGGAATGTGTAAAACGTTAAATTCCCAATGAATTTTTCAAACCTTCGATTTTCTTGTTCAATTCTTCTTCTGCTTGTTTCAGTTCAGCTTTGCTGCTGATGTTTGTTTTCACGCCGAAATAGAACTTGATAAGTGGTTCAGTTCCCGAAGGACGGGCTGTAACTTTTGAGCCGTCTTCTGCAAAGAATTGAAGCACGTTGGATTTTGGAAGGTCGATTTTCTCGGTTTTTCCTGTCTTGCAATCCGTTGTGATTGATTGACCGTAGTCTTTAATGTAGGCTACTGGCGAACCGTTCAATTCTTTTGGAGGATTTGCACGGAAATTGTCCATCATAGCCTTGATGGCTTCCTTACCAGCTTTTCCTTCTTTCTCGATAGAGCAGAGCGATTCTTTGTACATTCCGTATTCTACATACGTGTCAACCAACACGTCGTATAAACTCTTGCCTTCGTTCTTTGCAACAGCGGCAGCTTCAGCAACGAGCGAGCATGCAATCACGGCATCTTTGTCGCGAACGAAGTCGCCAGCCAAGTAACCGTAACTTTCCTCACCACCGCCGATGTATTGTTTTTGACCTTCCAAAAGACGGATTTTTTCACCTATGTATTTGAATCCGGTCAAAACGTCGAACATTTCAACGCCGAATTTCTTACACATTTCGGTAATCAATTCTGTTGTTACAATTGTTTTCACAACAAACTCTTTACCTTTTAGTTTGCCAGCTTTTTGCCAAGCCGACAATAAATATTGTGTAAGAATAGTTGCCGTCTGGTTACCGTTCATTATCACGTAGTTACCTTCGGAATTCTTAACAACGATACCCACGCGGTCACCGTCAGGGTCGGTTGCCATAATAATGTCGGCATTCATTGCCTTGCCTTTTTCTATGGCGAGTTTCATTGCCGATTCCTTTTCAGGGTTAGGAGAGCCAGTAACTTCGTGAATCTTGTTCAACCAGTCTTTTTCGGTAATGAAATCTTCTTCCTTGATTTCGCCTACGCCCGGTTTGCGCAATGAAGGGAATTCACCAGAAACAACTGCCTGTTCCTCAACCACGTTCACGTTTTCGAAACCAAGTTCCTGCAACACGCGTGGAACCAATTTAATGCCCGTTCCGTGGATAGGAGTGTAGACAATCTTCAAATCTTTTTGCTTCTTAATAATGTCGCCGTTGATTGACAAACTCTTGATAGCGTCGATGTATGGGCGGTCGATAAGTTCATCCCAAAGGATGATGTTTTGTTCGTTGCCTTTCCATTTCACATCATCGATAGAAGCGATTTTATTCACTTCGTCGATTACATTCGTATCGTGAGGAGGAACCAACTGGCAACCGTCGTTCCAGTATGCTTTGTAACCATTGTATTTTGCTGGATTGTGCGATGCTGTGATGTTCACACCAGCTTGACAGCCAAGGTGGCGGATAGCGAACGACAATTCAGGAGTAGGGCGAAGTTCTTTAGAAAGATATACTTTGAAACCGTTAGCTGCAAAAATGTTGGCAGTTGTTTCAGCGAACAAGCGGCTACGGATACGGCAGTCGTGGATAACGGCAACCTTGATTTCTTTTTCGTTAGGAAACGCCTTTTTAATATAGTTTGCGAACCCTTGTGTAGCCATTCCCACCGTGTAGATGTTCATTTTGTTGGTTCCAACGCCAATCACGCCACGCAAACCGCCCGTTCCGAACTCAAGGTTCTGATAGAACGCGTTTTCCAACTCGGGGTCGTTGTTGTCGATTAAATACTGGATTTCTTTCTTTGTTTTTTCGTCGTAATTACCAGTGAGCCACTGTTTTGCCTTGTTAAGTATTTCTTGATCCATTGTTTAAATTGTTATTTCTAAAATTAATTTCCCAAAAGTAAAAATTATTCTGGAATGAAAAATAGGAAATATATATTTTGTCTAACAGAATTTCAACAAAATTGAATTATACAATTATATGTATGTTACGCCATTATTCCACATCTTGTACCAATCGCACCGAGATTGCAACTTCTGGAGATAAGAAACTCGCTACAAGGTTAAATAAAGATTCACTAAACTCCATGTGCTCAATACCATGTTCGGAATACGAAGAAGAAAAATACTTACCATTGTTACGAATGACGGTTACGCCACGGCGATAGCCAGCAAGAGGAAGGAACACTGCTCCGTTTTCTTCCATTTTTGTCCATTCCTCGGCGGTATATTTATATTTTTTGAAATTATCATTATTCAATCCGCTGGTAAACATAATATCATCGGGCAATGTCCATTCATCTGGCAAAAGAATAAGTCCTTTTACGCCATTAACCGTTGCCGTACCTGTTTTTTGAGAAGCGTTGGGACGCATAGTCAGTACATATTCCCATTCGGGCATTGTAGGCAAACGCCACTGTCCCGCTTGGTTTCCTCCGTTTGAAATAGGATTATAGACACCCCAGTCAATATTGGCTGCATTTCCAGACGCCCCACCGTGATAGTAGTCGTCTTTTACTGTGCTGGTATCGTATGGAAGATAGGCTTTGGCTCCGCTTTCCCAACCCGAAGTTCCCCAGCTGAACAAATCTATCCAGCCATTGTATGTGGGGGATATATTTTCATTTTCGCAACGGACGCCATCAACAAATACATTGCCCGTGTCTTGTGGTTGATTTGGATAGTATTGGGTAACTTTGCTTTTTCCCACAAAATTCCATTGATTTTCGGCAAAACGCCATGTGTTCGTGCTCGCTTGATATTGCAGGTTTCCCTGTGAAAAATATACTTTCTTATTTTTTGAAACCGTAAAAGCAGCTTTAATCGCTCCGTTTTCTTTTATAGAGAAAGGCGTTTCTTCAATAAATGAAAATGTAACTTCTATATTTTCAGAAACTACGAATCTTTGCACATCGGTTTGCGTTTTGTAATATCCAGTAAACTCAAATTCGTCGCCTTCGTCAAAAGTAATGACATCATCCATTGATTTTAACTGTGATACGGATGGGGGAGTTGCAATAGGGATAATACCCCTTGGAGAGTTTTCAGACAACGAGATTTTTACCGTTGAAGATTGATTTTGTGCCGTTGCCACCAACACATAAACGCCTGCATTCGCACCAATTTGAAATGCGTGCTGACCTATGTTTATTTTTTCGGAGTAATTTATAACCGTCTTTCCGTCAGTAGTATACAAAGCGAGATGAAGAAGTGCTGGTTTTGTCACACTTACCATAACAACGTCATTGTTAATTTGTTGCAAAAAACTTGCATTATATATTGTTGTTATGGATGTTTCTTCATTTCCTTGTCGCTTGTTTTGTTGTAGGGTAATAGTATTATCAGGATTATACAGCATTATGGATTCTTCCGAAACAATGTTTTTTATTTGAACGCTGTCCATTTCCATGTTGGCTGAAAACGTACACGTGTAGTTGGTCTGGGCAAATAAACCTGCTGTCCCTGTCAACAATGCACCAATAAGAGAGTACATTTTTTTCATAATAATTATTGTGTTAAGAGTTAATATACAAATATGGAGATTTTAAAGATAAATACAATGTTTTCTATTCTATTTTTTTGAAGGGGGAATTTCAAAATCTTGGTTGCTTTTCTCTAAAAATTATAATTCAATTTGGTTCGTTATTGTATTTATCCCTACTTTTGTGCATTAAATGATAAGTTGTGAAGAAGATAGTATTTTCATTTTGTTTTTTGTTTTTGTCGGCGATGGGTTTCGCTGCCGAAGGTCTTTGGATTCCAATGTTGGTTGAACAACAGATTCTGCCCGATATGCAGGCGCAGGGTTGCAAACTTACCGCCGAACAGATTTATAGTGCCGAAAAGGCGTGTCTGACCAATGCCGTGGTGCAAATCGGCAGCGGTTGTACGGGTAGTTTTGTGTCGCACGAAGGTTTGGTGCTTACAAACTACCATTGCGTTGAGTCTCATATATCTAAAGCGTGCGAAGGCGGAAAAGAATATTTGAAGAATGGCTTCTTCGCTAAGTCAAAGGGTGAGGAAATTCCAACTACCCGTTTGTCGGCGACAATGATGGTCGCAATGTTCGACGTGACCGACCGTGTGCTCGATTTGAAGAAGAGCGGATTGAAAATGAAGCAAATTACCGATTCCATAACAAAGGATTCCACCAAGGAATTTCGCTATTCGATAGAGGAGTTTTTTGCAGGAAACCAGTTCTTTATGTTCAAGACAAAAACGTACACCGATGTACGTCTGGTTGCGTTTATGCCTGCCGACATTGCACAGTTTGGAGGCAATGCCGACAATTGGAGTTGGCCTCGCAGCAGTGCAGATTTCGCCTTGCTTCGCGTGTACGAAAACAATGAGCCTGTTCAACCTCGAAAATCGTTGGAAATCAATACGAAAGGTGTGAAAGAAGACGATTTTACAATGGTTATCGGGTATCCTGCCGAAACAAAAATGTATGGCTCGGCAGGCGAGTTGTCTATGATAATCAATGAATTGAATCCTGCACAAATTGCGATGCGCGACATTCGTTTGCGACCAATTTGCCTATATATGGATAAGGACGAAAAAAAATATCAGGAAGTGTATGCTCAATATTCCTCGTTGTCGAACTATTATGTGAAATGGCTGTCGGAAGGAGAGGCGTACAAGAATTCTCTTGCTGATTTGGCTCGTCGCGAAAGGGATGCAAATCTTGAGTATTGGTTGGAAAAAAATGATTCGTTAAAGGAACAATATAAAGATGCGTTTTTCTTATACGATAATTATGCAGAATCATATTATGCCGCATACAGAAAGTTGGTGGTCTGCATGGAAGGGTTGTGGCGAATGAAGACGTTATTGCCGTCGAGCATAGTCCTTTCGACGGATGGTCCAGGTATGGGTACGAGTTTCCTACGGGGGGAAAAGTTCCTTGACATTGTGAAAAAATACAATCCCGAATTGGAACGTTCGGCTTTCATGTCGATGGGGGTATTGTTGATTATGCAGGACAAGGAACATATCTCGCTGCCGTCACTACAGAATTTAAAAACTTTAGAAGATTTTGCAAAATTTGAAGACAGCGTGTTTAACAAAAGCGTGTTTACCAACTACGACCGCGCCAAGAAGTTCCAGAAAAAGATAAACAAGAAATGGAAATACACTGAAAAAGATACTACTGGTGTTATGGAAGGTATATGGGACCTCGATGTAAGGCAATATCTCAAAAATAACGATGCCTTATTTAGATTTACGCAAGATGTGTGGATTGAGTTGCAAACCCTTTATACTGAGTACGAAATGGCGAAACAAATGTTCGACAGCGTGAGCTATTTACGTCAGAAGGCGCTTCTTGAATATACCCACGGTGCTATGTTTCCCGATGCAAATAACACAATGCGAATAAGTTACGGTACAGTTAAATCCTATACGAAGAAAAAAGGTGGTGCAGTATATGTTCCCGATAATCCATATTTAAGACGTGGGATACCGAGAGATACGAAAGTAGAACCTGCTGACTCTGTTGTTCACTATCCGTATTATACCACGCCTGAGAGACTGGTAAATATGACACAGGAAAAACCTCGTGAGTACAAGGCTAACGATGATTTTCAAGTTATGCTGATGATTGAGGATGCTGTTGAATCTATTGCGAAAATATATGAAAAAGCGTTAAATGGTGATTCGGTTGTTGTGTCACAAGATGCAAATACAGATAATTATGAACCATTTGTGCTGAATTTCATTACAACGTGTCAGACTTCGGGCGGAAATTCGGGCAGTCCTGTGCTCGACGCGAACGGATATTTGGTCGGTCTGAACTTCGACAGAAACAAGGAAGGTACGCTGAGCGACTATTATTATGATGAAACCGTTTGCAGAAACATCTGCGTTGATATCCGATATATTTTATTCTGCCTGGAACAATATGGCAAGGCAGACAATATAGTGAAGGAATTGACGATATTACAGTAGTTAATGTCAATTTTCTGGCATTTTTATATTGTTGATCGTCAAATTCGTGGCATTTTTTTATATTTGCATCGTCAAATTCGTGGCATTTTTTTATATTTGCATCGTCAAATTCGTGGCATTTTTATGTATAACTTATTTTATTTCAGTAATTTATGCTTAAACGGAAAATCTACGGAAAATTATTAGAGTGGAAAGCCACTAAAAAACAGGAATGTTTGTTAGTGAATGGAGCCCGCCAGATTGGGAAAACATTCATTATTGACGCATTCGGGCGGGAAAACTATAGCCACTACGTATATATCAATTTGTTCAAAAATCCTGAACTAAAAGAGATTTTTGAAGGTTCATTGGAGCCGAACGAAATTTATAAGCGACTGCAAATCAACGTAAAAGATGTCGTTTTGAAAGAAAAGGAAACTTTGATTTTTATTGACGAAATCCAAGTTTGCCCCAAAGCACGCACAGCATTGAAATTCTTGGCAATCGACGACAAATATGATGTGATTGCGTCGGGAAGTCTGCTCGGAATCCACTACAACCAAACGAAAAATGAAGAAGAAATTGAAAAACAGATTTCAATCCCTGTGGGCTATGAACGGGAGATAGAAATGTATTCGCTTGATTTTGAGGAATTTCTGTGGGCAAATGGCATTTCGGAACAGCAAATAGCAATGCTTAGGGAATATTTTGACAAACAAGAACCAATTCCTGCCGAAACCAATAAAAAATACGAGCAACTACTCCGCGAATACCTTGTTGTAGGCGGAATGCCCGAGGTGGTGAATACATTTGTGGAAACGACAAATTTTAATACCGTTTTTGAAACTCAGAAAAAGATTTTGCAGGCGTATCTTGATGATATTCAGCATTATGCAAAGAATACCGACAAACCCAAAATCAAACTTTGCTACGAATCAATCCCAAAACAATTGGCGAAAGAGTACACCAAATTTCAGTACAAAACTATAGAAAAAAAAGGTTCTGCCAAGAAATACGAAAATGCCATTGCGTGGCTGGAAGACGCTGGTTTGGTAAAAACGGTGAGAAACGTATCGTTGCCAGAAATGCCGCTCAAAGCATACGAACAATATGAAAACTTCAAGGTTTACGTGACCGATATTGGTATGGCAACCTCGCTTTTTGGCGAGGAAACGCAAATTGCTTTGTTGAAAAATGAACTAAAAGGATATGCAAAAGGTGGTATCTACGAAAACCTTATTTTCGACATTCTGCATAAACGGAACATTCCGCTCAACTACTACAAACGTGGCGATAACACGCAGGAAATTGAGTTTATTTTTGAGAAAAATAGTTCGGTAATCCCTATTGAAGTAAAATCCAAACGAGGCGAAACAACCTCGCTCAACGAATTTATCATGCGTTTCAATCCGCCCGTGGGCTACAAGTTGGTGGAAGGAAACATTGGCATTCAATCTTCCAAGTTGACTTTACCCCACTATATGGTATTGTTTATTTGAAAAATTTTATACATTTACCAAACAAAATTTGTTTCAAACTTTTAAAATTTTTGCCTATGACATAATTCCCAAACGATATTTATACAAAACTTTTTATAGCAATTTGCTATTCTGACTCTTGAAACTACCACTTTTAAGATTACAAAAGGAATAGGAAGTTCTGCGTTAGCGGACTTTTTATCTTTTTGTAGGGTTGTGGTAGACCTCAAGAGCGGATGAATGAGTCCGCTTTTTTATTTTAATCAATTTTATAATTTTAAAGGTTGCGCCCGACACGAACAAGGGATAAAACAATGAAAACATTTTCAAAAATTTTTGCATCGATTATGTTGTTGATTTCGTCAAGTGCTGTGTTTGCTCAAATTGAGTTGGTACATAGTTTTTCCTCAGAAAAGGAAGAAGATGATTTGTACTTTGTAGGAAAAATATACGGTGAATATGACAATTACGAAAGTAGGAATTTTTCAGGCGTTGAAGGATTTGTTCAAACTAAAGTTGATACTGAAAATAATACTTTTAGTATGAATACTTTTTCGAGTGATTTTTCAAGTTTTACTACAAAAAATTTTCAATTTTCGTCCATAAATGGTTATAAAATTGATCATGTTCAGATTACACAACATATATTCAATAATGATGATGAGTTTGAATTTATGGTTAACTATAGATTAGCAGATAACCACGATTGGGAATCAAATGAATATGAAAAAATAGTAGTTTTTGATTCAAAAGGAAATACTATTAAAGATTTTGGAGCATCTAGAGAAATGTGGTGGTTTTTAGATGGTGTTTTTATATTAAATAATCATGCATATATAATTATTGAAAAATATAATGATGGTCATACAGTAAAAGAACTTTATTCTGTCCCCACAACAATCAACCCTAATCAGTTGAAATCTGCAACAATATCGAATACAACACTTTCGGCATTTCCTAATCCGGCAAAAACGTATGTAAATCTTTCATACAACGTTTCGGGCGTGGAAGATGCCGTAATGACCATTACCGATGCGAGTGGTCGTGTTGTGGAACAAAAAACGGTAAATGCCATGAGCGACAAACTTCACCTCAATGTGGCAAACTACAAACGAGGAATGTATTTCTATGAAGTTCAAGGCTTTACTGGTAGATTTATAGTGGAATAACTTTGATTTTATTTTGTCAAAAACTAATTTAAATTTTATTACTATGATTGATTTTAAAAATGGGTCATTTGTTAAGTTACATAAAGTATCAAATGATTCGATTGGCGAAAACGCCAAAAAGTTACTCCTCGATGGAGAAAAAGTTATTAGTGTTTATCAATCCATTAGAGATTACGTGATTTTCACTAATAAACGATTTATTTCAGTGAACGTGCAAGGATTGACAGGGAAAAAACAAGATTTAACATCAATGCCTTATAACAAAATAAGCGTATTCTCCGTCGAAACAGCTGGCACACTTGACTTTGACAGTGAACTAGAATTGTATTTTAGTGGTGTTGGCAAAGTTCGTTTTGAATTCACAGGATCTGCCGACATAGTAGAAATTGGGAAAATCATTGGTGAACATCTTCTTTAGGAGTAGTAGAACCACATTTCAAACGGAGGGCCACAAACTCTCCGTTTTTTTATTTTACATAAAATAAGATTATAAAAAAGTTTTATCTTTGTGTAAAATAAAAACACGACGTAACAATGACAAAAACAAATAAAATAGATGTAGATGGTAATGTCATCTCGGTTATTAAAAGCAATAACGATGATTATGTATGCCTTACGGATATGGCCAAGGTTAAAAATGCAGAGGCAACAGGAGTCGTTATTTCACATTGGCTTAGTACCCGCTATGCCGTAGATTTTCTGGGTATTTGGGAAAAAGTAAACAATCCTGATTTTAATGTTACTGAATTCAGTAACATTAGGTTTAATGCAGGAACAAATGGCTATGTACTTTCGGTAAAGCAATGGATAGACAAAACTAATGCTATAGGTATCATTTTATTGGACTGCTTCAGGTGGTGCTGGTAGAGCATATTATTTACATTTTGAACTCGACAACGTGAATGTAACCGACCGTAACGTTTGCTGGGGGCATTCGGTACGTTTGGTACAAGATGTGAAATAATACCTTTTTCTTGATATGTTCGTGGTTTGTTTATTTGATAAATAAAAACTACTTTTGCACGCAAACTAAGGTCGGAAGATCAAATAACAAATCAAATATGATAAGTGTTGATAATTTAGCTATTCAGTTCGGGAAACGAACACTTTTTCAGGATGTGAATCTGAAGTTTACACCTGGTAACATTTATGGTGTGATAGGTGCGAATGGTGCGGGAAAAACAACGTTTCTCCGTTTGCTTTCGGGGGATTTGGATTCCACAAGAGGAACGATTTCGTTGGGTGCGCACGAACGATTGTCGGTGTTGCGACAGAACCACTTCGAGTATGATGATTGCACGGTGCTGAATACAGTATTGATGGGGTATCAGCAGTTGTGGCAGATTATGCAGGAAAAGGATGCTTTGTATGCGAAACCGGATTTTAGCGACGAAGATGGTATAAAAGCTGCCGAATTGGAAGAAAAATTCGCGGAAATGGATGGCTGGAATGCCGAAAGCGATGCCGCAACATTGTTGAGTGGACTTGGCATTGCGGAGGATTTGCACCAGAAACTGATGAAAGATTTGAGCGGTAAGGAAAAGGTCCGTGTAATGCTTGCACAGGCTTTGTTCGGCAATCCCGACAACTTGTTGCTCGACGAGCCGACCAACGACTTGGATTTAACGACAATTTCGTGGTTGGAAAACTTTTTGTCGAATTTTGAGAAAACGGTGTTGGTGGTTTCCCACGACCGTCACTTCCTTGATGCTGTGTGTACACATACTGTAGATATTGATTACGGAAAAATACAATTGTATGCCGGCAATTATTCGTTTTGGTACCAAAGTAGCCAGTTGGCGTTGCGTCAGCAGGCTCAGCAAAATAAGAAAGCGGAGGAGAAACGGAAAGAACTTCTTGAATTCATTGCCCGCTTCAGCGCGAATGTTGCTAAGTCAAAACAAACAACCAGCCGTAAAAAAATGCTTGAAAAACTTAATGTGGAGGAAATTCAACCATCTACACGCCGTTATCCAGGCATTATATTTAAACCAAACCGCGAGGTTGGTAATAAGATATTGGAAGTCAGAGGATTGTCGGCTTCAATTGATGGAGAAGTTCTATTCAAAAACATTGAATTCACAGTAGAAAAAGGCGATAAAATTGTATTCCTTGCCCGCGATCCACGTGCAATCACGGCTTTGTTCGAAATTATTACCGGCAATAGAAAATCGGAGGGGGGCAATTTCGAATGGGGAACCACGATTACGCATACCTATTTGCCAGTTGATAATTCCCGATATTTCAACACAGATATGACGTTGATCGACTGGCTTGCGCAATTCTCGGAAGACACCCACGAAGTGTTCCTGCGCGGATATTTGGGAAGAATGTTGTTTTCGAACGAAGAAGTATATAAGCAAGTGAAAGTTCTTTCGGGAGGAGAGAAAATGCGTTGTATGATTTCGCGTATGATGTTGAAGGATGCCAATGTGTTGATTCTCGATTCTCCGACAAACCATTTGGATTTGGAATCGATTCAGGCATTCAATAACTCGCTGATGCAATTCCCTGAAATAGTGTTGTTTACATCGCACGACCACGAATTCATACAAACTGTCTGCAACCGCATTATCGAACTGACGCCAAATGGAATCATCGATAAGAAAATGGATTACGATGATTACATAACCGATGAAAAGGTTGCCGCCCAACAAGAAAAATTATATAGTTAATATGTAGGAAAAAGGAAAGAAAACGAAAAATCTTTCCTTTTTTCTTTTTGTGGTGAGAAATAAACCCAAATAGGCAACGGATTTAGATTAAATTCTTTATTTTTGTATGTTTTCAAAAATAAGTTTTTTGACTTGAAAAAATACAGACATAATGACTTCTACAGAATATTGGAATGAAGAATTGGAGACGATGAGTCGTCCAAATTTGGAAAATTTACAAGTTGAACGGTTGCGGAAAACCGTGGAAATTGCACAGCATTCGCCGTATTATAGCGAAGTTTTCAAAAAAAACAACATTACGCCGGAGAGTATTAAATCGTTGGAAGATTTGCAACGCTTCCCGTTTACAACGAAAGACGATTTGCGTAGTCATTATCCGTTTGGATTGGTTTCAGTACCAATGGAAAAGGTTGTGCGTGTGCACTCTTCAAGCGGTACAACTGGTAATCCAACTGTAGTTGCCCATTCCCAACGGGATTTGGACCAATGGGCTGACCAAGTCGCACGTTGTATGTATATGGTTGGTTGCCGCAACACAGATGTGTTCCAGAATTCATCAGGTTACGGAATGTTCACTGGTGGTTTGGGCTACCAATACGGAGCTGAGAAATTGGGCGCAATGACTGTTCCTGCCGCTGCGGGCAACAGCAAACGACAGATAAAATTCATTATGGACTTCGGTACGACTGTGGTTCATGCCATTCCAAGTTACGCCACTCGTTTGGCTGAAGTGTTCTACGAAATGGGCTTAGACCCACGGAAAGACACCAAATTGCGGATTTTCTGCCTTGGTGCTGAACCTCATTCCGAAGAACAACGTCAACGTATAGAGCAATTGTTTGGCGTTAAGGCATATAACTGTTTTGGTATGTCGGAAATGAACGGACCGGGCGTTGCGTTTGAATGCAAGGAGCAAAATGGTTTGCACGTGTGGGAAGATTTTGTGATTCCTGAAATCCTTGACCCTGTCACATTGGAGCCTGTTCCCGAAGGTGAAGTGGGTGAATTGGTGTTGACTACCATCAATAGGGAAGCAATGCCGTTGTTCCGATACAGAACTAGAGATTTAACACGTTTTCTTCCTGGCGATTGTCCTTGTGGAAGAACTCATCGCCGTTTGGATCGTTTCAAAGGTCGTAGCGATGATATGATTATTGTGAAAGGTGTAAATATATTCCCAATCCAAATCGAACGTATTTTAATGGGTTTCAAGGAATTGGGTATGAATTACTTGATAACAATCGATACTGTTGCCAACAACGATGAAATGACGGTGGAAGTGGAAGTTGGCGATGGCATTACTATCAGCGATTATGCGAACTTGCAGAACCTTACGAAGGAAATCACTCGTCAGTTGAAAGATGAAATTTTATTGACGCCACGTGTGAAGTTAGTTGAGAAAGGTTCAATTCCTCAAGCGGAAGGTAAAGCCGTTCGTGTGAAAGATTTTAGAAAAAACCATTAGTCTGAAATAAAACATAAATCTATGACTATCAATCAAATATCAATATTCTTGGAGAATAAATTTGGCCGATTGAGCGAAATTCTTTCAATTCTCCGTCATGAAAATATCCGTGTGATTGCGGCTACAGTTGCAGACACTTCGGATTACGGTATTTTACGAATCATAACAACCGACCAGCAGAAGGCATATCAAAAATTGATTGAAAACAAGGTTTCTGCGAATATGAACGAAGTGCTTGCCATCTCAATCGACTCAAAGATTGGGCAGTTGTCGGAGTCTATCGATAAATTCACACAGGCGGGCATTACAATAGAATATATGTATTGCTTTTCGTTCAACCAAAAGTCGATTATGGTGCTTCGGTCAAGCAATATGATGCAGGCTAACGAAGTTGCGCAAAAGAATAATTTGAACACGCTCTCCGAAGCGGAACTTATAAATTTTTAGTAGTATGTTTGGAATACCTGATCCACAAATTTGGCTCGTTTATATCTTGTCGATTCTCTGTGTGGTTTTTGCTGCCTGGTTTGGCATAAAATATTGGAATGAAGAAGATGAGGACGGGGAAGTATCAAGTCGTCCTTGGAAAAAGAAAAAAAATAAGAAATAATGGAAGGTTTTGCAATGTACGCAGTTGTGGTGGTGTATTTCCTCACGGTTGCGTTTTTAGGTTATCTTGGGTATAAGAAAACAAAAGATTCAAGTGATTTCCTTATTGGTGGGGGAAAAATGAACCCGATAGTTATGGCGTTGTCATACGGGGCAACGTTTATTTCAGCCTCTGCCATTGTAGGTTTTGGTGGCGTTGCGGCTACGTTTGGAATGGGAATCCAGTGGCTTTGTTTCTTGAATATGTTCATTGGCGTAGTCATTGCTTTTATATTTTTCGGAAGAAAAACCCGTCAAATTGGAGCAAAATTCAAGTCTTCGACGTTTGCCGAATTTTTGGGTTCATGCTATCATTCCGACAAAATCCGTATGTTTGTCGCTGCCATGATTTTTATATGGATGCCGCTGTATGCAGCCGCAGTAATGCGTGGAGGCGTATTCTTTATGCAGGAGATATTCGGTATCAGTTTTGATTTGGCGTTGCTTGTATTCACTGTCATTATTGCGTCATACGTGATTGCCGGCGGTATGAAAGGTGTGATGTACACCGATGCGTTGCAGGCAGTAATTATGTTTATCTGTATGATTTTCTTGTTGGTATGGTTCTATAAAGAAATAGGAATGGGATTCTCTGAGGCAAATCAGGCATTAACCGATTTGTCCGACCAAATTCCTGAAGATTTGAAAAATCAAGGCCATCAAGGATGGACAGCGATGCCAGTGTTTGGTTCCGCTCGTTGGTACACGTTGGTTACTTCGTTGATTTTCGGCGTGGGAATCGGCTGTTTGGCTCAACCTCAGTTGGTTATTCGATTTATGACTGTTGACAGCACCAAACAATTGAACCGTGGCGTGTTTGTAGGCTGTTTGTTCATATTCATCACCGTAGGTGTTATTTATCACGTAGGTTCTTTGTCGAACATTTTCTATATGCTGTCGCAAGGTTGCATTGCTTCGGATGTGCAGATTGACGATGGTGGTGTTCTACGAACAATCAAATCCGACGAAATCATACCTAATTTCATTGGTAGTGCCATGCCAATGTGGTTTTCGGTGATTTTTATGTTGTGTATTCTTTCCGCAAGTATGTCAACCTTGAGTGCGCAATTCCACACAATGGCGGCAGCTGCTGGTTATGATATTTATGGCACATGGTTGGGTGGCAGAAAAAGGGAACGGAAAGAAAAAACAACTGTTGTGATTCGTTTGGCTGTTTTGATTTCTATTTTCTTGAGTTTTGTGATTTGCTATTATTTCCAAGGAAATGCAAGTCAGATTATTGCTCTTTCAACGTCAATTTTTATGGGCATCTGCGCATCGGCGTTCCTGCCATCGTATTTCTGTGCGTTATATTGGAAAAAAGCGACAAAACAAGGCGCTTATGCAAGTATGTGGGTTGGAACTATCGTAACGATTGTCGGTATGTTGTTCTTCCACATGAAAGAAGCCCGTTTGGTGGGATTATGCAATAAACTATTTGGTTCGGATGTGCTGATTTCTGGTGATTTTGCGTTGGTTGACCCAATTTGTTACGCATTCCCGCTGTCGGCAATCACAATATATGTGGTAAGCAAACTTACACAAAAGAAATAGTTAAAATAACGAAGGATTTTGGTTAGTAGTAAGGGTGGAGGTGTAACCTTCATCCTTTTTTAATGTTTGTCCTTCGCCACGTGCCATTTTAGCCAATTCGTCGCAGCGTTCATTTTCTGGATGTCCAGCATGGCCTTTAATCCAATGGAAACGCACATCGTGTTTTTCCAACAACGGAAGCAGTCGATTCCATAAATCAATATTGAGCACCGGTTTCTTGTCGGATTTGCGCCAACCTTTCGCTTTCCAGCTATATACCCATTTTTTTGTGATAGAATCAACTACGTATGACGAATCAGTGTAAACCTCGACAATGGAGCGTGTTTTTAGTTTTTCCAGTCCAGAAATAACACCAAGCATTTCCATTCTGTTGTTTGTACTTAATTCAAAGCCTTCGGAGAATTCCTTGGAAATGCCATTGTACCGAAGAATAACGCCATAGCCGCCTTTTCCTGGGTTGGGGTCGGCGGATCCATCAGAATATAATTCAATGACAGGTGTTATTGTTTTCCAACTTTCCATACGCAATTGTTAGTTATGCAAAAATAAACGAATTTGTGTACAAAAAATCCCGACTGGAAAACCAATCGGGATTTTTTTGTGAGTTATATGCTATTATTGAATCTGTGCCTGTAATGAATCTGCAATTGATTCAGCAATAGGATCTGCAGTACATTCAGCTGCTTTTTGCGTTGCTGGAGCAGCGTATGTGTTGGCAGCATCGTATTTGCGAACGCAACGAACGCTCAAACCTGTCGTTCTGCCAATGTGGCTCTTGTTGAGTCCTACATATTTCTGTGATTCAGTGCTGATATTCTTCATGTACACATACATTGCATTTGCCTCGTTGTGAGGAGAACTTGTCCACCATAAGCCAAGATTTCCTTCTTCGTAGAATTTACCGTTTCTTTCACGGAAACCAGCTGCCTTGGCAGAAAAACTTGTGCTGTCCCATCCGATAGTGGTAGGAACTTTGTCCCAACCTGTTGCATCTTCAATGCCTGCGTATGTTGCAGCCAATTGCAACCATTCTACAGAATCTGTAGGAACGTACCAACCTTCTGGACATGGATTTGCCTGAACAGCAGCGTAGTTGTACAAAACTTCGGCACCGTCTTCATTATTATATGTAGAGTAGGCGGGTGCTGTCGTTTTTGCCCAGTCTACTTCGGCAACAACATTTTCTATTGCTGTTCCGTCAGCCAATTTGGTCGTTTTCAAGTTAGACGCAAACCATTCGTAGTCACCAATTTTCACAACTTTATATTGGTTGCCGTCAATGTCCTGTACGGTGTTTACCACATCGTCGGCAGCAGCCTGAGGACAACGGTTGTAGTTTGCTTCGGTCTTTTCCTCGCTACAAGCAAAGAAGAAGGCGAGTGATGATGCTATTAAAATTACTTTTTTCATAATGCTCATTAATTGTTAGATTCAACTGAAGCAGCTTTTGCAGCAGCTCTTTCACGTAATTTTTCCTGAATTTCCTGAACTTTCTCTTTCGACAATGGATATCTCCAGATCAATACGATGGTAAGCAACATGGAAACAGTTGGAATCCATACGTACATTTGACGTACCAAGTTCAAGTCTTCAACCGAGATGATTGGGTTTGCACCGTCAATGCCGACCAAAACAAGCACGTAACCTGCGATGATTGACACTAATGCGATAGCCAATTTGATCAAGAAACCAGACACGGCGGTGAACATACCTTCACGACGGCTTCCGTGTTCGTATTCGTCGTAGTCGCAGATGTCGGCTGTAAACGAACCAATCAACGGCCAGCACATAGCCAATCCCATGTTGATGATTACAGGTGGGAATACTGCCAAGAAAGGAGCAGAAGGAGTGAACAAGAACCAGCTTGATACATATCCGAGAATTGCCACCGTAGAACCAAGAATCAACAACGTACGTTTGTCGAAGAATTTAGCGATTCGGTTAACGATGATTACCATCAAGATTTGTGTTGCTGGTTGCAGGATAGCAGTGTAAACACCGATATGGCCAGCCAACTCTTTGTGCGTAACGAATGATTCTTCGAATGTGAATGTAAATGGGTGACGCCATGTCCAGTTGAAAATGCTGTGCATACCGTCGGAACAAACGTGATACATTGAAATGTAGCCAAGCAAAGGCAACATGAAGAACAATGCCACATATACGAAGAACAAAGAACCCATCAACAAAAGGAATGGTTTCGATTTGAACGTAACTACCAATGAAGGCCAGAACGGGTCTTTCTTTTGTGCCTGAGTACGTTCCATGTTCTTTTCCTTACAGAAAATAGCAGGAATCACACCAAAGATGATGATTAAGATACCGACAATGATACCAAGTTTACGAGCACCGTCAACCTCATTACCGCTACCTTTCATGAAATCCAACTGACAGATAAGATATGCGGAACCGATAAGAATACCGATAACGTACGAGAATATTGACTTGTACGTTTGCAGCTTCGTTCGTTCCGTATAATCCTCCTCAAGTTCCAGACCGAGGGCTCCGTACGGCATTTGCCAGATTGCCATCACAATGTAGAACAACGATACAATCGTGATGAAATATACCGTCTGCATAAGTCCTGGTGTACGAGGGGTAAACCAGATTGCAATAAACGTCAGTGCAAGAATGAACGCACCGAAGAATATCCAAGGACGACGACGGCCCCATTTAGAACGGGTGTTGTCACTCAAGTTTCCGAAGAATGTGTCGGAAAAACCTTCAATGAATTTTGAAGCACTTGTTGCGATACTAATCACAACAGGGCTTACACCCATACCAATTTGGAAAATGTTGAAACTTAATGAAGGAAAGACGTTCATCGCAAGGTTTTCAGCAAACCCTCCGCTGGCCCAAGCTAATTTTTCGCCACCCGAAGACATTGATTTAGAGACTTTTGCATCGGATGTGCTTGGATTTTGATTTTCTGTATTATCCATATATTAGAAAAAAATAATTTGTTTTAATTGTTGCAAAGTTACAAAAAATCTTGTTCTCTCCATAGTTTTCACGGATTAAAATATAGGCAATAACAAAAAAAATGCATTATGTTGTACCACACAATGCATTTTATAAATCTCGATGTAGCTATTTCTACTACAAATCGTATCGTTCGTTCATCATTTTTTCGGCAAGGAAATCCGCAACTCGCTGTCCTTTGAGTTTTGCGACAATAGTGAATGCGAATCGTACAGCAGCACCAGCGCCGTTGCCTGTAATCACATTCTGTGAAACAACCACAGGCTTCTCAACAAATTCAGCACCTTGTAGATATTGTTCGTAGCCTGGGTAACAGGTTGCTTGTTTTCCTTGTAAGATATTCAGTTGTCCCAACACAAACGGAGCTGCGCAAATTGCCGCAAGCCATTTTCCTTCTTCGTTTTGCTTCGTCAGGATTTTTGCTAATTCTTCGCTTGCAGCGAGATTTTCAGATCCTGGCATTCCGCCCGGAAGTATCATCAATTCAGCAATTTCAGGAGAAATCAAATTGATTGTCGTGTCACAAATAACCCGTAGCCCGTGCGAGCCAACAACCTCCATATCTTTTGTGATAGATACTGTTTCCACTTCAAAACCTGCTCTTCGTAAAATGTCGAGTGGAGCAAGGGCTTCCAATTCTTCGAATCCGTCAGCAAGAAATATATATACTTTTGAATCCATATTGTAAATGTTTACGCAAAAATAATATAATTTATCTTTTGTTCGTGGTTTGTGGCACATAAAATCGAAAGTTATATCTTTGCATATAAAAATTATGGAAATGTATAATTCGCAAAGAATCGAATTTAACAAATTTCGTACGACGCAAGAGATTTTCTCTGGTTTTCTGGCGTTTATGAAGTCGGAAGGACAGACCTACGGACTGATGCTGGCGATTTTTGTGCTGCCGTTTGCGTTTGCTTCCGCATATTTCATGGCTACCCATCCCTTTGATTTAGTTATGATTGATCCAGATTCATATAATAATATGTATATAACTTTGGGATTGTCGTTTGTGGCGAAATTCTTCGGCGTGTTTGTGTCGTGCGCTTATGTACATTTATATATGTCGGGAGCGAGAATAGATTTGGACGGAATCAAATCGTATATCGTTGACAATTTCGTGCCTGCATTTCTTGCAGCATTGTTTGTTACCTGTGTTATGTTTGTTGGTTTCTGTTTCTTCATTATACCAGGAATCGTGTTGCTCCCGGCGCTCTCGATGCTGTTATATGATGTGCTTTTTGCCCGTCAGAGAAGCATTTCCAGCTTGTCGCGTTGCTTGAATCTATGCCGAACGAATTGGAAACAAAGTTTCGCAGTGGTGTTGCTGTGTTATATTGTCATTTTCATGTTATCGATTTTTATTGGGGCATTATTGCCGCCAGAAAATATCATGTTGAATGTCATTGTATCATCGTGTATGACAGTGGTGTGCGAAACCACCATGATACCATTTATATTGTTATATTATAGTCTTGCAAATCAAAATATGAAATTATGAAAATCATCAATATAACATTGTCGTTTGCCGACAACATACAAAAATCGGCGCTTGAATGGCTTTCTAACGAATATTTGCCGTTGCTGCGTGTGTGTCCGGCAATTGCTTCGTCGAATGTGTTCCAAATTGAAGCGCAACAAGGTGCAGACGATTGTTTCGCTTTACAAATATTGTTTGAATCCGAAGATGATTTCTTGTTGTACTGCCGACGGTATCAGCAGGATTTTGAATCCGCATTATTCGCAAAATTCACAAATCAATTTGGAATGTTCAAAACTATACTTACGTCGTTATGATTCTTCTTGCCGATAGTGGTTCCACAAAAACAGACTGGGTGTGCGTTGACGAACAGAAAACGCTGCGCTTCCAAACAATTGGGTTAAATCCATATTTCGTCACAAAAGAAAAAATTTGCGATGAAGTAGGTCGAAATTTTCCAAAGGAGATTGCAAAATCCGAGGTGTCAAACATTTATTTTTATGGTTCGGGCTGTGGACGTGTAGAGTCTCAACAATTGATACAGAGTTCGTTACAGCAATTATTCAGCGCGGCGGAAATTTCAGTGGATTCCGATTTGAAAGGTGCCGCAATTGCTTGCTACGGGACTGGTAGTGGGATAGTGGCGATATTGGGAACTGGAATGAACATTGGCTATTGGGACGGACAAGCACTTGAAACGCCAATGCCGTCGTTGGGATATATTTTTGGCGATGCGGGAAGTGGCGCAGTGCTTGGCAGGAAACTGATTAAGGCAGTTTTTGAAAAACGAATTTCCAATACTCTTATTGAAGACTTTCAAAATACCTACCAACTTTCGTTGACGGAACTATTGGACAGGGTGTACAAACAACCTCGTCCCAACACATATTTGGCTGGTTTTGCGCCATTTTACTCGAAGAATCTGCAAAATCAAGAAATACAAATGATTCTGCATGAAGCATATCAAGAATTTGCAGAAGTCTATGCAAAACCCATTGCCGACAAGTATGGAGTGGGGGAATTATCGTTTGTCGGTTCCATTGCAAATGCATTTTCGGAAATTTTAGCGAAAGAATTGGAGATTTTTGGCCTAAAAATTCATTCAATTATTACCTCTCCAATACAGAGTTTTGAAAATTTATATAAAAATATCTAATTGACATTCAATAAATTACAAGAAACTTATTGTACTTTTTACACTTTTTATTGAAAAAAGTTTTGGATTTATGAAAAAATGCTTATTTTTGTAAAAGCAATGAGGGAATATACAATTACGTCTCTGTTGCGATAAAGTACATTGAGATTTATTCAAAAATCACGATAAACGGGTAGCCAGGTCTTCTCTTTTTTTCATGGTGTTGCGGCTTTTTCATGATTGGTTATGTGGTGTTTGAGGTTAATGTAAGGTAGTTTTTAGTTAGTTTCTTCTTCTCTGGTTACCCGTTTTTTTTATTCCTTTTTTCTTTCTTAATTATTTTTTAGTTTCCATTTATAATTTTATTTTTGTTCTTCGCAGTTTGGATGGAACTTCGATTTTTCTCCCTTATGAAAATCTTCGCTTCATCTGACGATTTTACGATAACAGAAGTCCCGTCGCGTGTCAACGAATCGCCCTCGATCATGTAATGCATTTGCGT
>JAFZOY010000122.1 GCA_017552705.1 Bacteroidales bacterium | reverse complement strand
TTCAAACAAATCGGCGCCCGTGAGTTTCTGAATCTCTTCGGCCACAATGGCGGTGTTGCCTTTCTCAATGTAGCCCACGCCGTAGTTCTCGCCCGTGTGCGAAAAATATGCCACAAGCGTCTTGTTTTGTGCTGATATTGTATTCATAATCAATAAACTAAAAATCGTTAATACTGTCTGTTTCATTGTTCTGTGTTTTGATAAAGCAAATATACAACTCTTTCGATTTCTTTTAGATAGACAAATTTCGGAAAGAATTACCCGAATTTTGGATAAGTAAATAAAACAGAAAAACGCAATCCTTCTCTGTTATCAACCACACTTGGCGTAAAAATTGAGAACCTTTAAAATTTGCTGTGCTTCAAGGTGACGCATGTAAGTTTCCATATAGTCCCAATCAGGCTGATTGTCGGGTGTGGCAGGAAGCAAAATTGATTGCTTTAACATGCGGCTTTCATTGAACTTATAGCCATAAGCATATTTGACTTTCTGTTGCAATATAGCCGTTTTAAGATACAACATTACATATTTGTTCTCTATGTCTGCAACAGTTGCGCCTTGTTTCGTCAATGAAGATTTATTCAAATGCAAGCGTTTGACATCATCGGAGAAAATGCAGGGATATGGGTGGTAGAATGTTTCTCCGACTGAACCGTTGTAGTTTACGCCAAGCACATTGCGGTCGAGGCTTTCGTTGGTGTTGCAGACCCATGCGGTGATGCCGTTGTTGCTGTCGGTTGCACCGATGAATGGTCTGTTGCCTGTGTGCATATCTGCTTTTGTTAGTCGCTTTCCCGCATAGATTTCGAATATCTCGTGAAGGGCGAATGTTTGCCAATTTATTTCAGTATTCGTAAATCGGGGGGGGGTAAGTTGCTGTTTATCAGTGAAATAGCGTAGTGTTGCATTGAGTATATCGGTTTCCACCTCTTTCATAAATGAGGACATAAAAGCAAAGTCGGGTTCGCCTTTTTCGTTAGCAGGGAGAATGATTTTGTCTTTCTTTATTCTATCCAATGAAGCCATTCTGCCATAACTATATTTAGATGCTGCTGTTTGAGTTATAGTTTGAGAAATAAACAATCCGTTGTATTTGTCCAGTTCAAAGTTTTTGGCGTAGAGTATGATAATAGACGAGCCTGCGCCGCCGCGTCCAAGAAAGTCGGTTGATTGGTAATAGCAACTGCCGTCCACGGGGCTAACAGTTAGACAATTCCCCTTGTCTAATGTTTCGTTGTCTTTGGATTGGCAGAATTTAGTAACTCCATTATTTATGCCGCCAGATGCCACGAACTGAATCTTGCCCTCGTTATAATCATCCTCTTTGCGTGCTGTTGGTCGTCTGGCATCGAATAAGTCTCCGATAGTAAATTCTTTCCAATTAAGATTAGTGAGGTGAATTTTACCCCCCCCCGTTTGTTAATTCGCTGTAAATCAATTGATTGCATAAATATTCTATTGCTGGTTTTAAAATAGTTTTTTCTTGTTGGCGCATGTAGTTTTCCATAAAATCCCAGTCGGGTTGATTGTCGGCTGTTACAGGAAGCATAAACTTGAATGTGCGCAAGCGTGAATTGTTGAGAGAATAACCATGTCCGAAACGGTCACGCTGTTTTGTTATGCACAAAGCAATAAATAGCATGTGGAAACGCGACATTTCCGTTTTGGGAATAAGTGCTGTGCAATGGCTGTCAAGTGCCATTTGGAATGGCTGATAATAAGCAATACCTGCACCACCGTCGCCATCGTTATTTAAGGTTAAGATATTACCATCATATAGTCTTTTGCCATTAGGAGCTATGAACTGCTTGCACCCGTTATCAGTTTTTTTCGCAGAAACTAGCGGCAAATTCCCATCTTTGAGAATTGCCATATTATTTTGATTGCCCTTTTCCAGTTGGAAGAAGTCAGTTAAATAAAAATCTTTCCAACTGAGATTATCAAGCGTTAGCGGTTTCATTTTTCGCCTCCTTTCTCAAAGAGGTAGCCTCGTCCGTGGGTGAGCATATTAAACTCAAAGGTGAGGTAGTCCGCCATGGTGCGCGAGAAATCTTCCTCGGTGGGAATCTCGTCGTTGAAATAATAAAAAGCGTGCAACCACTCGTCCTCAGCTTCAATGGTTGTTTCGACGCAAAAGCGGCTTTCTGCTGTTGTTCGTCCAAACCATACGTCCAAGAGGTGTTGCCGTTTGTCTTTGGCAGACGGTGTTTCGATTAGTCCGACATGCTTACTGACCTCGTAGCCGTCATCCTCATAATTGATAAACTTGCATTTATGTGCCTTAGGGTGTGGTACGCCTGCCGTAAAAATAGCAATGCAAGGATTGGTCCCAACACCGTGGAAAGTTTCTTTGTTTAATGTAATAACACCTTCGAGTGTATGATGTTTGAGTATGGATGTTTTGATGTTTGCTTCCTCTTTTGACTTGCCTGTAACAGCCGATTGCGGAATAATAACAATGCAACGAGCGTTAGATGCAAGGCTGTCCAATAGATGTTCGGTAAAAGCTATTTCGTATAGGTTGGGATTTTGCTTTGACCCTTGTGAGTATGGAGGATTCATCATACCGACAGTGCAGCCGTTTAACTGCAACTGGGCAGGGTTCTCTGCAAGAAAGTCTTTATAGTGTAGATTAGATTTTCCATCGCCACGAAGTATCATATTGGTTGTCGCAATAGTAAACATATACGGTTGTAATTCTATACCAAATAATTGCTCTCTTCGTATATGTTGTTTCTCATCTGTATTATCCGTAAGGGATAACATTTTATGCATCGCCGCAATAAGAAAACCAGCCGTACCACAACATGGGTCAAGTACGCGATCGGATGGTTTCAAATCTGCTAATTCGCAGAATAATTCTGTAATATGTTTGGGAGTTAAAACAATGCCCAGTGTTTGACCGTCTCCGCCGCTATAGGACATAAACTCACCATAGAACCGTCCTAAATAGTCCTCTGCTGAGTTGTTGTAACGAATGGATTTATAAATAGAGTTGTATAAAAAATCCGTAAAATGACGGAGTGGTGTTTTTCCGAGTTTGGGATCTACAAGATTTATTTTCTCTGTGTCACGTATAACTGCAAACTGCGCAAGGAGTTTATCACGTTTCGTGTCAGGGGTAACTTGTGCGCGTTGCAGATTGGCATGGATAGCATCGTAAATCTTCTGTCCATCTGTCTTGTTGGTATCGCCGTTAAGAGATTCAATTGCAAAGTTTTTATGTTCTATCTCACGTAAAGCAAGAAGAATACCACTGACAATCAGCGGTTTGTCTGTATCTTTGACAGAACCATAGTTGCGCAAGTCTTCATGCAAAGTTGCAGCATCTTTGAGAATTTCTGCTGTCTGTTTCTCTTGGTCGGTGTCCTCTTTCAACACTTCGCGTAGATAGTATTCGTCGATATTCAGCTCCGAGAAAGAAATAAACGTTTCCACATCTGGCAGTATGTCATAATCTCCGCGCTCATTGATAAAGACAGGTGTAATACGATGATGCTTTGGATTACCTGACACGCCAAAAGCAAACACTTTGTGGTAGGTGGTATTCTGCGCAAGGTGCAGACCATAGAACAGTGCACCATTAACGGCGTAGTCCTTCACCGCTTTTGTGTCCTGTGCGATGAGGTCGGTGTCCGTTTTAAGGATGTGGCGGTCAAGTGCGGCTTTATCCTCAATGACGAGCAGAAAATCCTTGACAGCACCGCAGTATTCCGGGTAGCCGACATTGCCTGTTCCGTTCTTGGACGCAGTTTTAAGTGCATTATTAACCTCTACTATATCGCACCCCTGCGGTGTGAGTTGCAGGTTTGCCTCTTTGAGGAGTTCATATACCCAATAATCTGTTTTAACTTCTTTCTTTGGCATATTTAGCGTCAAATTAACTTCATTCAATACTGTTTTAGTTTTAAAACTATTTTTGCTTTGTTTGCAAATATACAACAATCCCCTTGATTTTCAGGAATCTATTTTGTTAAAAATCAACCGTCAACATCACGGCGTTTTAAGATCCTCAATATCGGATATATTACTGACCAACAATTTCCCAATGCCCGCCCTTGTCAGGGCCAACGCGGCGGATAATGCCTTTGGCTTGTAAAAACTGCAAATCACGCCTTATAGTCCTTTCATTCACGCCAAAGTGTTTAGCCAATGACGCTGACGTTTCCACCGAATTTTCTAGGACATTTTCTATGACATTTCCATTGTCGTCAACGCCAATGAACAGCGTGCCGCCTTGCGCATTGGCAAAACCGCTTACGTATTGCAGATATTCGTCGCGCCAATTCTGTTTGAATTCTATTGTTTGGTTCTCTTTTTTTATCATTTCTATGTCGTGAAGAATTGATATACAGATTTATACATCATTGTTCTTTGCAAAGATACAACGTATTACTCGAAATGCCATATTCAGATTACTGAAGGCTGTCGGATTTCGGAAAGAATTACCCGAATTTGGGATAAGACAAAAAACGCCCAATGAGCAAACTAATCCAGATATTGGTGTCAACAACAACACGAATAGAAGAGTTATTTTCCATGCGTACGGTTATAAATCTCTTGACGAGCCATTTTACATTCCGCTAAGATTGTTGCATCATCAATGTCGGGAACATTTTTTAATGAGTTTTCTACAATGCACAAAATACATAGCTACCGGCAAGATTATTCATTTACCTTGCCTAAATCAAAATACATGGGGATAGTTCCGTTGGCAGTATTAGGATTGTCAGACAGACGAGTAAAACCCAATCTTGAATAGAATGTTTCGGCTTCAGGCAACGCATCTATCGTTATGAATCTGCAAGCATGATTATTTCTGCTTTTTGAATTGTCTTGATTCGAATTTTTCGGCATCTGCATAAATTTCAGCGATTCGTTTTTTTGATAACGGCTTCGCATTTACCATATTTTCCACAAATCGCTCTGCGTCTTTCCCTTTCAAGACAGGTGTTTCACTATAAAAATTTGTTGTTATCATAATTGATTCTCTTTTTTTGCAAAGATATAATAATTTCAACGGAAATCAATAGTTTTCTTTATTTTGAGAAATACAAAAACAAGCAGAACCCCGTTAGGAATTCTGCTTGGTGAAAAATCTAAACTCCGTTTATTTTACATCTTGAACTAAACGAACATTAATCCCCATAGAACGTGTTCCATAATTTGTGGTGTATAGATCTTTTTCTTCAAGCATAATATCAAGGTTTTTATATTTTCCCCCTTCGTCGACAAGTCAGAAAGGGATTATTTTCCTCCATAAAGCGTTCCTTCAGAATGGTGACATACTTTAAAGTTTTTTTATAACTCTGGCAGGATTGCCCACTGCAGTGGAATCCGCAGGAATATCCTTTGTCACAACCGAACCTGCACCGATTATGCAGCGGTCGCCTATGCTCACACCTGGCAGAACAATCACTCCACCGCCCATCCAACAGTCGTCTCCAATGTTGATTGGTTTTGATGATTCCACGGGTTTGCGACGTTCTTTGTAATCGAAAGGATGTATTGGCGTGTAAAATTGACAGTTAGGTCCAATTTGACAATTTCGTCCTATGCGAATGTAAGCAGAATCGAGCATTGTGCAATTATAGTTTATGAATGTTCCTTCGCCAATACATATACCATGTCCGTGGTCGCAGTGAAAAGGAGGACAAACCACCACTGATTTGTTGAAACCTGGTATCAGTTCTTCCATAACAGAGCGGTAGTCCTTACTATTTATTGTCATTGTTTGCAGTTTGGCACAGAGATCTTGAGCATGAATAATACTATTGGCAATCTCTTGATCCTCAAAGCAGTATAGTTCGCCACTACGCATTTTTTCGAATTCTGTTTTCATATAAAAATCAATTAACATATTGTAACTTCCAAAATAATGGGACGTGGATGAAAGAAATGGT
>JAFZOY010000121.1 GCA_017552705.1 Bacteroidales bacterium | reverse complement strand
TTCGGGCGTTTTCTTGTTCTTATTTTAGGGCTTCTTGCTCTTACTGCCAACTCTATGGCAGACGTATCTTTCGATGGTACAAACCTTACGGGAAGCGGTACATATACTTCAAATATTTCAGCGTCTGGCGATCTTATTTCAAAGGCAACTGATACGTCCTCAACCATTACGTTAAGTAATAATACGATTACGGTGTCCGGGAATTACTTTCACGATTTGGGCAATATCGTTTTCGAAAACGGTACAACAACGACTATCTCAAGCGATTTTAACATTCGCGGAGACAACACATCTACGCCAGCCGTAACCATAGACGGAACTTTTACATGCGGGAATTTTGTAGTTGGCAAAAAATCTGCTAATAATGGCGCAACTAAAGGCGTATTGTATATCACAGATAACGCCAACATTACAGCAAGAGGCTTTTCTCCTATTGGTAATTACACAAACTCGCAGGGAACGGTAAACCAGTCTGGCGGTACAATTACTTTTACTAATGAAGTAACTCAGCAAAGTGATGATTGCATTTTCCGTATAGGAGGATATGAAAAATCAACAGGAACATACAATCTTTCAGGTGGTATTTTGAATTGTTTGATTGCAAAAGCCTGTGTAGGAGCTGGCAAAAACGCAACAGGAACATTCACAATTACAGGTGGAACAGCGAATCTCAAGGGATTGAAGATGACTTATGTTGACGGCTCAAAGGGAACGTTAAACCTCTATGGCGGAGAATTGAAAATAGCAGGCGATGGCGTATTCAAGGGGAATGGTTCGAATACTACGGCTACTATTAATTTAGGGCAGGGAACCGTTTCCGCTCTGGCGAACCATACCTGGAACAGCGCTCTGTCAATCAATCTTAATGGACGCGCTGCAGATTCAACAGCTAATGTTGCAAATGGACAAACAACGTTCAACACAGATGGTAAAACCATCACTCTTGACAGCAAGCTTACGGGCGTAGGCGCGTTGGTAAAAAATGGCTCTGGTAATTTGATTCTTTCCAATACCGGAAATTCGTTTACCGGTAACATTGTTATTAATGGCGGTAAGGTAGAAGCGAATGTTGCTCATTCAAGCTACACTACAACAGCATTAGGAGCCTTTTCCTCGACAGGCGGAAGAACGATCACGATTAATTCTGGCGCGGAGTTGGCTTTGGGAACGAATGACGTTCTTGGCGGTGGCAGCAACATTTCCAATTTTAACAACAATACTGTTCGATTGATTATCAACGGCGGTAAGCTTTCCGGTACTAATAACAACGCTCTGTATAATGCAACTTTCCAGAATGGAGCCGAGGTGTACGGCAACAACAATCGAGACGTCTGGCGTTCATTCTGGATCTTGGGAACTAATTACGTATCTTTTGCGGGAAACGGTTTAACACCGGAAACCCCCGTTCAATTTAACGGCGCTTCTGGAGTTATTTTTGTTCCTCACAGCGCCGAACTTAACGTTGATAATATTACCCAAAGTGATGCCTCCGATTTGATTGTCAACGTCTCTTTTGGCAACAAAAGCGAAAGTCTTATTACAACAAACTCCGTTACCAAAACCGGCGCTGGTACAATGGAATTTAC
>JAFZOY010000120.1 GCA_017552705.1 Bacteroidales bacterium | reverse complement strand
GTTCATCCTGAGCCAGGATCAAACTCTTCGTTGTTGTTAAATCTTTTTTGTAATATCTCTCTTTTCGTGAAATATCACCGCTCTGTCTTACCCTATTCTTGGCTTAAACCATCATTTCAATGTACTCTGCTCACCCCTCTCACCCTCTCGTCCGTCCCTTCCGTTTTGGGGTGTGCAAATGTACACACTTTTTCTTTTCTCCAAACTTTTTTTCGTTTTTTTTTACAAGTTTTCAACAATGAGCTGAATATCAGCAGATTATTTTTTCTTTCACTCGTCTTTTTGCAATAAAATAAGAGAAGAATCAAAGCAATTCACTCGGGAAAATCTTCATTTTTCCCTTCCCTTTCGCTCCAAAGCGTAGTTTTTCATATCAAAAATGGTACTATCGTTGCTTTTCCCAATATCCCATCTAAATGTTTCTATTGTGTATGGCTTTTACCCCAATGCCTTAATCTCTTTCTGCACCGCATCCAAGAACTTTGCTGCGTGAGCACCGTCCATTTGCGTGTGGTGAAACTGGAAAGAAACGGTCAGCATTGTTTTGAGCAAACGGCGTTTGTATCGTCCCCAAATCATAAAAGGATTATTGAAAATACCGCTGTACATGCCAACCGCACCGTCAATTTCGTACTGTGCCAATGCCGAAGTACCAATGACCATGGACCCAGTCAGGTCGTGGTTTGTACAACTTTCGGCAACTTGTTTCGTATGTTGCAGGTATTGTTGGTTGAACAACAATAAATCATCAGAGTAAGGAATATCGCACGAACTTACGCCACCTTTGCTGTTCGCTACAATGGTGTTTACGGCAATTTCGTCGTATTTCATTAATTTGTTGTCCACTGGCAACAGATAAAATTCCGGAATGCCACTTGCCGCCTTACCAATGCAGTAGCACATCAACATATTGAATTTCATTCCCGTGCGACGGCTTATTTTCACAAGACGAGACACGTCGAGCGTCTTGAAAAACGTGACCATGGGATTCGGTGCCTTCATCCACATTTCAAAAGCATAGGCACGAGAGGTTTCTTCTGGATTGATTTCAACTTTCATATTTCATTCATTAAAAATGACGCAAATGTTTGCAATATCGCCCAACACATTCTCAATACCCCATCTAAATGTTTCTATTGTCCTTTCTCCAACCTCATCACTCGTACAGGGCGATCTGCTCCTACTTCAAGGTTTGGACAAAGCACTTCCTTGCCAGTATCCACAAAACCACATTTTTCCATCACGCGGCCAGAGGCTGGGTTTTCGGGGAAATAATCGCCCCAAAGGATGGAAAAGCCTTTTTTATTGAAACAATAGTCTATCACCAATTTCAGTGCCTCGGTACAAATCCCTTTACCCCAATATGGACGGGCAATCCAATAGCCTACTTCACATTGGTCGTCGGGAATTTTCAGATTGGAATTCATGGCGGGAAGATAGCCCACACACCCTATCGCATCCGAGGTTTCTTTCATTTCCACCGCCCACATTGTTTCGGTGTTGAACACCGTTTGGATAATGTGCAGACTTTCGTCCACCGACGTATGGGGAGGCCATCCCGCACGAGGCCCCAATTCAGGATCGCTGGCATATTTGTAAAGCGATTCGGCATCGCTCTCACGCCACTTTCGTAATATGATTCTGTCGGTTTCCATTGTGTACATATCTCCGATAGGTACAATTTACAGCATTGCCTCTATATCCTTCTCAATATCCTCGGGTTTGATAACGGGGGCATAGCGCTTGATAACGGAGCCGTCGGGAGAGATGAGGAATTTTGTAAAATTCCATCGAACATCGCCATCCTTGCGACCTTCGGCAAGTTTTTCCACCATTTTCATCGTCGCCTTGTCTTTCAGTCCGTGAACTTCTTCGTTGGGAACTTGAGTCGTGAGATACGTGAAAACAGGGCTGGCGTTGGTGCCGAACACGTCAACTTTCTTCATCAGCGGAAACGTTACGCCAAAGTTAAGTTTGCAGAATTGTTCTATTTCCGCATCGTTGCCCGGTTCCTGATGTTTGAATTGGTCACATGGAAAGCCGAGAATCATAAAACCGCGGTCCTTGTATTTTTCGTACAGTGCCTGTAGTCCGTCGTACTGCGGCGTAAATCCGCATTTGCTCGCCGTATTCACTATCATAAGCACAGAACCCTTGTATTGTGCCAAATCTACTTCTTCGCCCTTGTTGTTCAAGACTTTGAAATCAAATATTGTTTCCATAATTATTTATTTTTTGATGTAAATATATGGATTTTTTTAGAAAGATCCTCAACAATTCGGAATAGAGGGTAATTCTTCCCGAAATAGGTTTATCGACAACTGAAAAAAAAATATATTCCCCGTCCGCAACTCGATATTTTCTTGAGTTATGGCAGATTAAGGAGAAAAAAATTGGTTTGTCAAGCAATAACTCTGAACATTTTTCAATCCCCAATAGGGTTTCTTCATTTTTGGTTGTCATATAATTGAATTTGTTAATAGTGGGAAAATGAAAAAAATCTTGTGTGTTATTCTTGGTTTGTTATGTATTCTTACCAGTTGTAAGAAAGACTCCATAAACATAGTTGAGAAAAGCGAAACAAACATTGTTGAGGACGGTAGTGACGATGTTTCGAGCGAAACATTTGTAAAATCCATTTCCGTGGTATTTTCGAACAGCGAAAATGCCGTGGTAACAGGCACGGATTCCACGTTTTTGGTGACGATTGACGGAAATCAGGTTACTATCGTCTATTCTGGTGACGAACAGGTGCAATACAATCTTTCGGGAACGACGGGCAATGGTTTTTTCAAACTATACAGTGCCAAGAAACAGGCGTTGGCGCTCAGTGACCTTTCGCTTGCCAACAGCAACGGCGCAGCTATCAACGTGCAAGGGGCAATGGATTCACCGAACAGCGGAAAACGGACGTTTATTGTGCTAAATGGGACAAATTCTGTGGCTGACGGTGCTTCGTACACACAAACGCCGTCGGGCGAAGATGAGAAAGGTGCGATTTTCGGCGAAGGCAAGCTGGTTTTTAGCGGCAACGGCAGTCTTACCGTTACGGCAACGGGAAAATCGGGAATCGTGTCCGACGACTATGTGCGGTTTATGGCAAGTCCTTCTATCTCGGTCACTTCGTCGGCTGGTCACGGTGTTCGTGCGAAAGATTCTGTGATTGTGAGCGACGGCACACTCAACATAACGGTTTCCGCCAATATGAAAAAAGGGATTTCGTCCGACGCAGTTGTCCGTATTGACGGAGGAACCACAACGATAGCGGTGTCGGGAAATGCCGCCTACGACAGCGATTCGAAGTCGTACAGTGGTTCGGCAGGCATAAAAGCCGACGGCAGATTTGAGATAAACGGCGGTTCGTTGGCAATTACAAACTCTGGCACTGGCGGGAAAGGCATTTCGGGCAACGCCGAAGGTTTTTTCAAGGGTGGAACGGTTACGGTCGCGACAACGGGGACGAATTATACCTCGGGAAGCGTGTCGGCAAAGGGAATCAAGTTCGACGGAAATCTTGTCTTTTCGGGTGCGTTGGTTTCGGTGAGCTGCAAATCCGACGAAGGAATTGAGTCTAAAGGCACTATCACGGTTTCCGACGGTGTTGTGTATAGTTATTCCGCTGCTGACGACGCAATAAATTCCGCCTCTGATTTCACGATTTCGGGCGGATATGTATGTGGCTACGCAGTGAAAAACGACGGTCTTGACGCAAACGGCGATTTCTACATTTCGGGAGGAACGGTCTATGCAATTGGTGCAAGTTCGCCCGAGGTCGCCATTGACGCAAACACCGAGGAACAACACAAACTCTATGTGCAGGGTGGCACAATTATAGCCATTGGCGGATTGGAGCGTGGTTCGTCGCTCACGCAAACATGCTATCAATCTTCATCGTGGGCACAAAATACGTGGTACAATCTGTCAATCGGCACGAAAAACATTGCTTTCAAAACACCTCAAAGTGGTGGCTCGGGACTTGTGGTTTCAGGAAATTCCACGCCGGAACTGACTTCGGGAGTGACAGTTTCGGGCGGAACAACATATTTTGAAGGCATACTCATAGTTGACGGCTCTGTAAACGGCGGAGAATCGGTTTCTCTTTCTTCGTACACGAGCGAAAGCGGTGGCGGCCCGGGCGGAAATCAGGGTGGCGGACCAGGTGGAAACACACCACCTAACGGAAGATTTTAAATAATTAAGAGTTAAAAATTAAGAATTAAAGTTGAAAAAACATAATGGAAAGGGTTTAACCAAGTATTGTAAAAAACAAAAATGAAGAAAAGTATAGCGTACATATTATTGCTTTTTCTTGTGCCATTTACCGTTTCGGCACAAACCGACGTTGACTTGGAAAGCGAGTTGTGCGGACGGATTTCCGTCGGTGTTGACAAAAAAATCACCAAAGGTTTTCACGTAACGATTGACGAGGAACTTCGTCAAAACAACAATCTTGCTAATTTTGACCGACTGCAAACAAACATTGGAGCGAAGTACAAGGTTCACCCTAATGTAAAAATCGGTCTCGGATATTCGCTTATCAACCCCTACAGCACAACCGACAAGGCGTTTGGCAAAGCCCGTCACCGCATTACATTCGATGTGGCGGGAAATTTAGTTTTCGGACAATTGCAGTTTTCGTTGAAGGAACGTCTGCAAATGACGCATCGAACGGGCGATTTGAACACGTATCAGAATCCGAGAAACGCCCTTGCATTGAAAAGCCGTCTAACGGTGAAATACAAGTATTCCGAGCGACTCTCACCGTTTGCATACCTTGAAATACGCAACACGCTGAATGCTCCCATGATTTCGGCAAATTTCGACGGCACAAACTATCTCACCGACACTGGCAGTAAAACTGGCGAGCCGGGCTGGTTTTTAGACGGATTCTGTGGCAACTACGTCAATCGCATTCGTGGAGCGTTCGGTGCAGATTATTCCTTTGACCGACATAATTCACTGAATATCTGCCTATTACTTGACCGCATCAGCAACAAAGTTGTTGATGCAAACAACGAAGGTACAAAACTGAAATCCTATACAAGAGAAACAGGAATTCTCGCCCACATTGCCGTGGCGTATGTGTATGCGTTTTAGGAAAATTGTCATAAAGATGTATTCCCCGTCCACAATTCGATATTTTCTTGAGTTATGGCAGATTAAGGAGAAAAAATTGGTTTGTCAAGCAATAACTCTGAACATTTTTCAATCCCCAATAATTCTTAATTTTTACTTTTTAATTCTTCGTTTTCCCTATCTTTGCCACATTATGAATGAAGAAAAAGCAACACCGTATCAACTGCATACGGAAGATATTTGTGATGTCGTTTGTGAACCAGCAAGCGAGTACAGGAAAGCTATTGTATATCAAGGGACTACAATTGCCAACGCCTTGAAAGATTATTATGCGTTTACTACCAACCGTGAGAAAGTTGATGTGTTGAAATGGGTTGTTGTGCAACCCGATTTTACCGAGTTACAACGGTTTTCTACGGCGGAGAACAAGATTTACACATTATACACAAACCAATATGACGAAATTCTAAAAACGGGCGAAATACCAAACAATCTGCAAATTGCGCAAAAATTTG
>JAFZOY010000119.1 GCA_017552705.1 Bacteroidales bacterium | reverse complement strand
TGCACGCTTGTAACTGCCTGTGCGATAGTCTTCGGTGCGTTGGGCACTGATTGCGCGACGTTTCTCCATACGTTGTTCAGGGGTGTTTTCGCTGCCGAAATAGCCTTCAACACTCACTTTGCTCATATCGTACATTGTTGATGCCATGGTTGCTTTTATGCGAGGGTCAATCGCCGCAGCATTGATTGCCATTCCGCCCCAGCCGCACACGCCAATTATGCCAATTTTTTCAGGGTCAACATTGTCTTGAATCGATAGAAAATCAACGGCTGCAAGAAAATCTTCGGTATTGATGTCGGGAGAAGCCATACGGCGAGGTTCGCCACCGCTTTCGCCCGTGAATGACGGGTCGAACGCTATGGTAAGAAATCCCCGTTCAGCCATGTGTTGCGCATACAGACCAGATGTTTGTTCTTTTACAGCACCAAATGGTCCCGAAACAGCAATGGCAGGCATTTTATCCTCGACGTTTTTAGGAGTATACATATCGGCAACCAATGTTATTCCGTAACGGTTGTGGAATGTTACTTTCGTGTGATTCACCTTGTCGCTTTTAGGAAAAACTTTGTCCCATTCCTGCGTGAGTTGCAATTCCTGTGTGTTCATTGTCTTGTCGGTTTTTTGTTGCGAGCATCCCGTTAGTACGGCAATACACGCAGCGGTTAATACTAAATTCTTCATTTCAAATACGTTTTGAATTTTTACTGACACAAAAATATGCCACATTCAGGGGATTGAAGGTATCTGAATTTCGGAAAGAATTACCTTGATTTCGGGAACATTCCAAATAACAAAACATTCTCCATTTTTCTAATTTTCAACAATGGCGGAGACAATTTTCGGCTGGCATGGCTGGAATTTTATGGAACGCCAAAATAGTTTCATACTTCCTCCATCGTCCCACCAAAAACACGTTATGCCATATTTTCGTGCCAATGAGATGAAAAAACGTGCGTAGTTAGCGCGTTGTTCTTGTAGCATTGCCGACGACGTGCTATTTTCCGTATGGTCTTGTGAACCAAATTCACCTACAATCAGTGGCATGCCGTATTTTTGTATAATATTGGTATTCAGACGATTAAAAATAGTCGTCAATGCAGCTTCGTCTTTTGAATCCCAAATTGTGTCTTTTCCAGTGCAGAAATCACTCGGGTCATAAATATGTACTTCGGCAATCAAGTGATTATCAATGTTATCCTTAGGTTTTGTAAAACCATTTACCTGACTTGCGGCAGAACTTGCTCCGTATGTTTGCACAATCAAGTTTCTAAAGGCGTTGTTGCCTCCCGTGGCACGGACGGTGTTCACAAACAATTGGTTCAAGTTGTTCACAACCCCATACGCTTCCTGCGTTGAACCAGCCCAATTGTGCGAGGCGTCCAAAGTTTCGTTCAAACCAGAAAAAAGCAATTTATTATCATAATCCTTGAATGTTTCGGCAATTTGTTTCCACAAATTTTCATACCGTTTCGCCATTCCCCCGTTGAATTTTGCTTTGTCGGCCACCAGCCATGCGTCATCGTCGCCTCCATTGTCGTGGTGAACGTTTATTATGCAATATAAATTTTCATTCAAAACCAAGTTCACAATTTGCACTACGTGGTTCATCCATACGGTGTCAACCACTCCCTCGGAATCAATGTGGTCGCGCCATGTTACGGGTACACGTATGGCGTTGAATCCGGCCTCTTTTACGGCGTGAATCAATTCCTCGCGAATGACAGGATTTCCCCACGCGGTTTCCCAACCCGTGATACTTGTCGCATACTGTCCAATCCATGTTCCGTAACAATCAAGCGAGTTACCCAGATTCCACCCGCACTTCATGTTTGCAACAGCTGTTTCGGCAGTTTCAAAGTTGGTAATAGTCTCGTTTTCAGCAACTTCTTCGGTGTTGTCACGTTCGTCAACTTTGTTTGTAAAATCAACATTCTTGCTACATGCCGTAAAGCAATTCACACAAACAAGCAACGATATTCCAATCAGATTTCTAAAAATTTTTTTCATTATGCGAAAATTTAGAAAGAATCTCTTTTGTTCGTTTTTACAAAAATAAACAAATAGACGGATTTCGGAAAGAATTACCATGACTTCGGTAAAGCAGAAAAAATCGGCAAAACACTGTCAAATAGCACTTTGCCGATTTGTTAGAATTGCAGTCGGCTGTTACAGACTGTCAATCAGTATCTGCTTGATATCCTGCTCGTTAAGCGGTGCGTAGGCGTGTTCCAGCCCTTCGTTCACGGCAATGTGGTGGGCCATCTCGTCGATACGGCTTTCGTCGATTCCAACTTCACGTAGGTGCATCGGAATGCCAATGCTCTCGAAGAAGGCGTAGGTGGCGTCAATGGCCTTGTTGGCAATTGTCATTTTGTCGAGCGAAGCATCAATGCCGAACACATTGATTCCGTATTTCACAAATCGTGGTAATGTGTGCTCGTTGAGAATGTGGCGCATCCAGCGCGGCGTGATAATTGCCAACCCTTCGCCGTGGGTAATGTCGTAGTAGGCACTCAAAGCGTGTTCTATGCCGTGGCACGGCCATCCCGAAGGACTGTTTCCCAGCGACAAGATTCCGTTGCAGCCGTAGGTGCAGGCAAGCATCATTTCGGCGCGGGCAGTGTAGTCGGTGGGGTTTTCGATACATTTTCGTCCGTTTTCCATCAAACTTTTCAGCATCGACTCACAGAAACCGTCGTTCAGGAGTGTTGAATCCTCAACAAAGTATTGTTCCATAGTGTGATTCATCGCATCGGCAATGCCTGCGGCCGTCTGTTTCTTCGATACTGTGAACGTGTATTCGGGGTCGAGGAACGAGACTGCGGGATAGAGCACGGGGTCCATATAGCCGATTTTGTCGTTGGTCTCGGTGCGCGAAATTACACCGCCGCAGTCGTACTCGCTACCTGTAGCAGCCAGCGTGATAATATCAACGATTGGCAATGCCGCTTTTGCCTTTACTTTATAAGAAATCAAGTCCCACGGGTCACCGTCGTAGCAAGCTCCAGCGGCAATGGCTTTTGAGCAGTCCAAAACACTTCCGCCGCCCACCGACAAAATCACGTCGATTTTATGCTCTTTGCACAACCGCACGCCGTCCAACACGCTCGGATTGTATTTTGGATTTGGTTGAATGCCAGAAAGTTCTACGATTTCGGCGTCTTTCAAAAGTCCTTTCACCTTTTGATATAGACCAATTTTTTTGATACTGCCTCCTCCGTATGTGAGAAGAATTTTCTTTCCGAACTGTGCCATTACTGCTGGCAGTTTTTCAACAACGCCTTTACCAAATATAAGACGCGTTGGTGTTTGATAATCAAAATTTTGCATATCGTTTTTGTTTTAAATGATTGTACAAATATCAGGAAAGGAACCAATTGACCGATTACCACGATTTCGGGAAATGTTACCCAAATTGCCTTTCGCTACAATTTCACCACCTCGCCAATCTTGCACGTGACAAGCTTCAAACCGTACTGCTCGGCGGCTTGCTGCTCGTTGCGGCGTGGCTCGTCCCACGGGTGGTTGGCCAATGCGAATTTTGAATGGTGGACGGTAATAAACCTGTTGGCGTTCAATTCTTTAACCTCACGACCAAGTTGGTCGGGCATTGTGTGGATTTGGTTCCAATCGTCGTCGTACTGACCGTTTTCCATAATGGCAAGGTCAATGTCGGGGAACTGACGGCCGTAGCGTTCAAAACGCTCGCTGTAACCGCCATCGCCAGTGTAGAAAACCTTACGGGCAGACGATTCCACAAGCCACGATGCTGGTTCCGTCTTAGGATTCCAAAGGCCTCGACCTGTGAAATGGCGGGTTGGCAGACAATAAAACTTTAGACTGTCGGTCTCGGCGGTTTCGTTCCAGTCGAGTTCAATGATTTTGTTTTTCTTGAATCCCCAATACTCGAAATTCTCGCCCACGCCAAGCGGACAAACCACGTGGCGAACACGGTCTTTGAGTTCTTTCACCGTTTTGTAGTCAAGATGGTCCCAATGGTCGTGCGAAATAACCAGAAAATCAATCACCTCGGGCATGCCCTGCGGTTTATATACGTCGGTTCCAGGAAACGGACGGTTTACAAACGACACTGGCGAACCTTTGTAGAAAACGGGGTCAACCAGAATGTTTTTTCCGTCCAAACGCAGCAGAAACGAACTGTGCCCGAACCAAATGTACAAATCGCCCGAATCGGGAAGGTGGTGCAAATCGGTTTTTACCACTTCGATTTCGCCTTCTTTCGGCACAAGATTGTCGGGCTTTTTGCCAAACAGAAATTTTGCCATATTCGATGCCATGCTTCGGTCGCTTGTCATCAAAATGGTTTCTTCCTCGTTTTGAAACTTATCATTCTGAAAATGAGAAGATTGATGAATCCGTTCCAACCGCTCGCCCCGTGCAGTTTTTCCAAATTGCGGATGCGACAAAAACGCCGTACCCGAAACGGCTACAGCCGCCACAATTCCTATTGCTATCCCTATGCCACCCATACGTTTCATTGTTTATTTTGTCAAATTATCTGATAAAGTGCATCGGCTGCCATTCTTCGCGTTGAGGATAATCGGGGTTGCCGTTGGCGTGAATCTTTTTCAACAACCAAGCCATATTGTTTGCCATGGTGCGCATGGTCTGCATTCCTTCGGTGTCGAGTGCCGCCTGACCTTCTTCACGGCCATATACGATGTTCCAGTATTGCGACGTAACCACGGGCATATTCATCATTTGGAACGGCATGTTCATGGTCTGGTATGCTGCGGTTGCCCCTCCACGACGGCACACGCATACCGCGGCGGCAGGCTTGTTCACCACTTTTGCTCCCGCTGAGAAAAACATTCGTTGGATAAGCGACAGCACGGCACCGTTTGGTTGCCCGTAATATACCGGCGAACCGACAATGAGAGCATCTACGTCGTCTAATTTTTCGGAAATGCGGTTGCAAATGTCGTCGTCGAACACGCAACGACCTAATTGTTTTATTTTGCACTGTGCACACGCAATACAACTACGCACAGGTTTTACGCCAATTTGTACAAATTCAGTCTCAATGCCTTGTTGCTCCAATGTTTTTGCCGCTTCGCTCAAGGCAAGAAACGTATTGCCCTGTTTACGGGGGCTTCCGTTTATCAATAATACTTTCATAATTTTTCTTTTTAGCAAAAATGCAAAAAATATTCGTTCGGCAGTTACCTCAATTTCGGGGAAATATACCAAAATTTTTGGGAGAACTACCTGAATTAGGGATTCATTGATACAATTTTTACGATTGCTTTTTATACGTTAGTGTTGCCAATGTGTTGAATACCACAGCAGCACATGCAAGGCAAATGTACTCCATTTTTATTTCGGCTATGGTTGCCCCCTTTAAATAAACGGCACGCATTATCTTTACGAAGTAACGTGGCGGAAAAAGGTAGGTCACATCTTGTGCCCACTGCGGCATCGAGGTTAGCGGTGTGAGCAGGCCGCTCATCAGCATAAAAATCATCACAAAGAAAAACATCACGAAAATGGCCTGCTGCATAGTGTCGGAAATGTTTGCCACAGCTACGCCAAACCCCGACATTGTTACCACAAACAATGCTGCTCCCAAGTATATGGCACCCAACGAGCCAGTAGGTGTAAGTCCGTAAACGAGCCACGCCAGCAACATTGCAATGGAAAGCACTATAATTCCAATAATCCAAAACGGAATGAGTTTCGCCAACGTAAACGATAGCCTGCTCACTGGCGTTACATTGATTTGCTCTATAGTGCCGCTTTCTTTTTCGCTTACAATGTTGAGTGCCGGAATAAAACAGCAAATCAGCAGCAGAACGATAATCATCAGAGCAGGAATCATATAATGCTGGTAATTTAATGTTTCGTTGTAAAAATACTTTATTGCTATTACGTCGGAACTTGTTGGATTCAAGCCTTTTTCTTGCTGAATTTCGCCGATTGCCTTTATTGTTGTTTGCATCACATACTGCATTCCTAAGGAGCCTTTTGTTGCATTTACGGCATTGGCGGTCAGGTCAATTGGTTTGGGTTGTTGTGATGAAAGATTTCGTTCAAAACCGTTTGGAATAAGTATAATGACATCAATTTCACCCGATTCCAAAGCCGACTGTGCTGATTGGTAGTCGGTGGCATTTCCCCGAAATGAAAAATAGGTACTTCCTTTTACATGAGATGTGATGCGTTGCGAGACGGAAGAACAATCGTTATCGACAATAGCAACTTTTACATCGTTCACGTCCATTGTTGTAATCCAAGGAATTACAAGCATAAGTGCAATCGGCATTGCTACAAAAATCCGTGGCAAAATGGGATTCCGACGAATCTGTGTAATCTCTTTTTCCAGTAAAACACGCAGTGTTCCCATAGCTATTCCAATTTATCGTTGAACTTTTTAAGCGACACTCCCAAAAGAACAACCGTCATTCCTAAAAGTATCAAAAAATCGTTTGCCACAGCCATCAGCGGCAAGCCTTCAATCATCATTTTTCGTACAGCGTCGATATACCAACGTGCTGGTACAATGGCAGAAACTGGTCGAAGTACCAGAGGGAGGTTTTCTATGGGGAACAGCATTCCCGAAAACATCATAATCGGCACCATCATAACGACGGCTGAGATGAGCAATGCGGTAAACTGCTTGTCGGCAAGGGTTGAAATGAGCAATCCAAATGAAAGAGAAAGAATTAGGTACAACAAAGAAATAATTACAATTCCAGAAATACCTCCAATCATAGGAATATCAAGCAGATATTTTGCTAACAATAAGATTGTCAATAAATTAAAACTTGACATAAGGAAATAAGGAATCATTTTTGCGAAAATAATGTGGATTGGTTTCACGGGAGAAACCAGCAAGACTTCCATTGTGCCACTTTCTTTTTCTCGAACTATGGAAACGGAGGTCATCATGGCGCAAATAAGAATGAAAATCAACCCCATAATTCCTGGCACAAAGTTGTAGGCACTTTTCAGTTGCGGATTGTAAAGTAGGTGCGTGTTGAACAATGTTTGTTTTGACATGGCATTTTCAGTCAGTACCGATTGAAGATAAATTGCTGACGATGAAGCTGTATTTACGTCGGCGGCATCTAGCACTATCTGCACGGTTGGTTTTGCTTTTGCGTCTTTTGCCAATGCTGACTTTTTATTGAAATCGTTGTCAAAAACTGCAACTGCCATTGCATTCCCGCTACGGAGCGTATGGTCAATTTCGTCGGCATTGATAAAACCTTTGAATGTGAAATACGGATTGTGCTGTAGTCGGGAAACAGCTTTCGACACTTCATCGCCACGGTTCGGAGCAACAACAGCCACATCCACATTGTTCACTTCGGTTGAAATGGCAAAGCCAAACAGCACCATAAGCACAATGGGAATGAGCAGCACAATCATCATCGTCCGAAAATCACGGAAAATGTGGAGTGTTTCTTTTTTTACAAATGATGCGAATCCGTTCATTATTCTGTTCGTTTTGCTCTGCGTGCCAATGTTCGGAACACTTCGTCCATCGACTGTACAGAAAATTGTTCTTTGAGTTTTTTCGGGCTGTCCAACGCCTCGATTTTGCCGTCAACCATTATCGAAACACGTGAGCAGTATTCTGCTTCATCCATATAATGTGTTGTGACAAAAATAGTTGTGCCGTTTGCTGCCGCATTGTATATCAGTTCCCAAAATTGTCGTCGTGTTATGGGGTCAACGCCACCAGTGGGTTCGTCAAGAAAAACTATTTCGGGTCGATGAAGTGTGGCAACCGAAAAAGCCACTTTCTGTTTCCATCCTAATGGCAACGCCCCAACCAGTGTGTTTTTCTCGCTGGCGAACTGTAATTGTTCCAATTTCTCGTCAATGCTTTGTAAAGTTTGCTGACGCGAAAGTCCGTAAATCCCGGCATACAGTTTCATGTTTTCAAAAACGGTCAAATCGTCGTATAGCGAGAACCGTTGGCTCATATAGCCTATGTGACTTTTTATTTTTTCGCCTTCGGTGCGAATGTTGAAGCCGGCAACCGTTCCCATTCCCGAAGTGGGGAAGCTCAAACCGCAGAGCATCCGCATCGCTGTGGTCTTTCCTGCTCCGTTTGCGCCGAGAAATCCGAAAATTTCGCCACGCGACACGTCAAACGAGATTTGGTTGACCGCCGTAAAGTCATCGAATTTCTTGCAAAGATTTTCTACGTGTATAATTGGTTCATTCATTGTTCATCAGTTTTATAAACACATCTTCGATGGTTGGTTCAATCTTTTTGATTGTTAGATTGTTACAGCCTTTTTTTGATAATTCGTCGGAGACTTTGCCGCAATCCAATTCACTATGCGAAAAAAGATGATGAAATTCACCAAACGGGTACACGTCACCCATATTCGGTATTGAACGGACTGCATTCAGCAGGGCGAACATATCGTCGGCGGCAAGGGCGTAAAGCGGTGTGTCGAAATTTTTCGTCAAATTCGCAGGGGCATCAATACACAAGATTTTCCCTTCGTTGCACAATGCAATGCGGTCGCAACGCGATGCCTCGTCCATATACGGCGTGGAAACCAACATTGTGATTCCTTTTTGTTTTAAGTTTGAAAGCATGTCCCAAAACTCGCTTCGCGAAACGGCGTCAACGCCAGTTGTTGGTTCGTCGAGAAACAAAACTTTAGGTTTATGAATCAATGCGCAGCAAAGAGCCAGTTTTTGCTTCATTCCGCCCGAAAGTTTTCCCGCCCTACGGTCTTTGAACGGTTCTATCTGTTTGTAAATCGGTGCAATAAGGTCGTAGTTTTCTTCCAATGTCACGCCAAACAATGCCGCAAAAAAATCCACATTCTCCTTGACCGACAAATCGGGATAGAGCGAGAATTTTCCAGGCATGTATCCCACGCAGTTTCGTATGGATTTGTAGTCTTTTACGACATCGAATCCGTTTACCGTAGCGGTTCCTTCGTCGGCGTTGAGCAAAGTGGCGAGCAAACGGAACAAGGTCGTTTTTCCGGCACCGTCGGGACCAATCAAGCCAAACAGTTCGCCTTCGGCAACCGAAAACGATACTGCACTGAGAGCCAGCACATTGCCGTATCGTTTTGTGAGTCCGTTTACTTCTATCATATTCATAGCCATTATTTTACGTAGCCCGAAAATCCAATTTTCAGATTTCCGTCGTTGGGAACGCTGATTTTTACTGCGTACACTAAATTTGCTCGTGAGTTCTTGGTTTGAATGCTTTTGGGTGTAAACTCGCTTTCGGCGGCAATCCATGTTATCTTTCCTGTGTATTCCCGTTGTGCGTCACCGCCAAAGTCGGCAATTACAGGAACTTCGGTACCGATTTGTAAATCAGCGAGTTGTTCCGATGTGAAATATGCCCGAAGAATCATGTTCGAAAGGTCGGCGACTTTCAGCAACGGTTTCCCAGTTGCTACAAATTCACCGACTTCGGCATATTTCACCAATACAGTTCCCGATATGGGCGACGAGATTCCACATTTTTTGATTTTATCGTCGATTTGGGCAATTTGCAGTTGTAGTGCGTTTGCATTCTCATTGATTGAAGTCGTGTTGTTGTCAAGCGTTGAGAGTGTCGCTTCCAATTGACCTTGCAACACTGAAATCGACGATTCAATGTCATCCAATTGCTTTTGTGTGGCAGCTCCGTCGTTGAGAAGATTCCGAACACGATTGCGTTCACTTTCCTGTTTCGCAATTTGTTCCTTTATCGACTTAACTTGCTTTTGCACGTTTGGTTTGCTGCCGACAATGGCCGCAAGTTGCCGTTCAAGTTGTTGTTTTTGCAGTCCCAACTGAATTGTGTCGATACGACCGACAATTGTATTTGCCTGAATTTCACCGCCTTCGGTGGCAGTAAATTCACAGATTCTTCCTGTTGATTCAGCCGAAATGGTGATTTCCGTTGCCTCGAATGTTCCCATTGCCGAAAACTTGTTCGAATGCTGGCAGGCCGTTAGTGCGACCAAACTTGTCAAAAAAAGTATTTTTTTCATAAGTTATTGATTTGTAGAATGTTTTAGATTATATAATTTCTGGAGCAATTCAATTTCGTGTGAACTGCGTGTCATTTTCGCGGAAGTTTCGTCGGTAATTTTCCGAAGTAAATCGGTGGTGTTGATTACACCGTTGTTCAATTTTGATTCGGCGGTGCGACGGATTGATGTTCGCAGTTCCACTAGTTTGTCGTCGTTTGCAATAGCATTTCTAAGTTGTTCTATTTCACTATTTTGCTTTTCAACTTGCAGGGAATTGTTGAACGTAAAAACATCTTTTTGCACAACAAGTTGTTCTTGCGCAACTTTGAGATTCTGTACCGTGTTTTTCCTTGTGTATAAGGAACTTATGTTCCACGAAGCCCGAACGCCCACAAGAGCTCCGAGCGACCAGTCGGTGCTCATCATGCTTTCAAAATAATCGAACCCGGGATAGCCGTAAAAACACTGGGCAAACAAACTCACATTGGGCATTCCCGACGATTTTACCAATTGTTCCTGCGCCGATAATTTAGAAATCTGAGCGTTAAGCAACATTTCTTCGGGACGGACATTTCCGTCGGTGGAAACATCAATGTCGGCAGGACGTTGCAGAGCGTTTTCCCCAATTTCCTGACCAACAAACAAGCCAAGCATTTTCCGTGAATTTTGGTCGGAAATACGGATTTGTGAAAGCTGCTGTTCCATTGTAATTTTTTCCGCCTCAATTTCGTCGGCATCACTTTGCATTGCCACGCCGTTCCGCACCATCGACCGCACTTTGCAAAGATTGCTGTCGAGCAGATTTATCATGGTTTGAACTTGTTCGGCACGTTCGTCAAGGAGTAAAATGCCGAAGTAAAGATTGTCGATGGTGTTTTTAAGCGCGTACATGTCAACATCGGCTGAAGAGCGGTTCGCCACAGCATCGGCTTTTGCGATTTGTTTATTTGCTTTCGCACGTCCGCCGTCCCATATCGGCTGATTCACATCCAAAAGAATTTTGTATTGGTCTTTTTGCAGACCAGGCATTTCAACTCCTTGAGCTTCAAGCATTCCCACCATTTGTTCGGGATAACTCGGCACATCGGATTGCCATGTGGCTTGTGCCGACAGTGTGACTTGCGGAATCCACTGCCGCGACACATTCGCCAAACTGAAACTCTCGCTTTTAGCAATCAAATCATACTGCCGAATGGTTGGATAGTTTTTGCCTGCAAGTTCTTGGCACTCGTCGAGTGTAGGTTGGGCAAGACACGTATATGCAGCACAAAGCAATAAAAATGTCAGGACACGTTTCATTTTGACTGATTTAAAGTTAAACGACTGCAAATCAAGGTGATATTCTCATTTTTCCGATTTTCGAGAAATTGATTCTCATCAAACGGCACTACCTGTTGAAACGCCTCCATTGCTTGCAGAGCCACGAATGGGAAGAAATTCAAGGAAATAATGTCAAAGATGAGGGTAAACGGGTCAATTTCCCTGATTTCGCCATTGCTAACGGCTGTTTGAATGTCTTTCACAAGAGGAGTAAACAACGTTTGGTGCGCCGACGGAAATTTTCTTCCAATTGTTTCTGAAAATGTTTCTGGAGATTTTCCCATTTCGTTGAGAAGAAAAAGAGGCAACCTTCTGTTTTTTTCCAAAAAGTCGAAGTGAATAGAAATGATTTCTTTAATTCGTTCAGCGACAGGCTTTTCGGATTTTTCAAACGATGATTTTATAATGCTGAACAATGCATAAAACTTGTTTTCGAGTACAGTTTTAAACAATTGTTCTTTTGAACGATAATAATAATGGAGCATTGCGTGGGTAACACCAGCCTTTTGAGCAATTGAAACTGTGCGTGCGCCGTCGAATCCTTTCGTAAGAAACTCATCTTCAGCAGCTTCGAGAATCATTTTCTCTTTGTTTTGTTCTTCGTTTTTCATACTAACAAACTTGTTTAATAGAATTGTTAATGCAAATATATAATAAAGCGAAAGTAAATGTCAAGAGATTTTTGGAAAATTTGTGATTCTTTTTGTGAATTCGTTGATTTACAGGATTATATATTTGGCAATTACCTCAATTTCGGGGAAATATACCAAAATTTTTGATAGCCGAAAAATCCAGTTACATGCTCTTCGACTTGTCACTGAAAGAATTGATATCCAATCGAATAACCGCAGTGTTTTAGGCAAAAATACCACAAACGCACGTTTCACCGATAAATGGATTTCGGAAAGAATTGTCTCGATTCTATCAAAACAATTCCAAAAATCTTGTGTTTTTTTCGGAATTAAATCCAAAAATCTTATAAGAATTTTGGAAAAACAAAAGAAAGATTTACCAACTCATACCCAGATGCTCATTTTAAGGTAATAACACCCAATAACATAGAAGATTTTTTGAATGTGGAATAAGTACATTATCCATAACTCAAAAAAAATATTGAGTTGTGAACAAGAATGATTTCGGAAAGAATTATCTTGATTTCGGAAAACAAAAAAATCGGCGAAACATCTTCCGTGAAAGCATTTTGCCGATTTTCTTGAAAATGTGAAAGTAAAACTATTGTTTCTCAACGAAAGTCTTCACCGTTTGTTGGCTCGTTTTGGCATTGCGTCCTTGGATGCTCAATCCTTGCTTGATTGTGGCGTCGGGACAAGCTTTTTGCAAATCTTTGAGACTTTGTCCGAAACCGCTGCCCTCGTGCGTGGTGAACGGAATAATGGTTTTGCCTTTCAGGTTGTCGTTCAACTCTATGAATGTTGCCACAGCCATTGGATAGGTTCCCCACCATCACGGCCAGCCAAGGTAAACCACATCGTATTGGTTCATGTCTTTTACATTCTGTTTCAGTTCGGGGCGGGCCTGTTTCTGCAACTCTTCCTTGGCCTCGTCGCAGCAGGTTTTGTAGTTGTCGGAATAAGTGCGAACTGTCTCTATTTCAAACAAATCGGCGCCCGTGAGTTTCTGAATCTCTTCGGCCACAATGGCGGTGTTGCCTTTCTCAATGTAGCCCACGCCGTAGTTCTCGCCCGTGTGCGAAAAATATGCCACAAGCGTCTTG
>JAFZOY010000118.1 GCA_017552705.1 Bacteroidales bacterium | reverse complement strand
GGTATTTGTGGCTATGTTGATAACTCAGCAATCGTTAACTGCTCTTTTATGGGACTTATAAGCACAATTAGAGAGGGTAGTTTTGGCGGAATTGTTGGTCAAGCTGAGTATAGCGACATTAGTTATTGCAAATCTTCTGGTTACATCTATAGCTCAGGTGACACAGACAATGTTGGCGGTATTTGTGGGATTGTTAGTGGAAACGATTATTACGATAAATATTATCCCCGTGTTCGTTATTGCATAGCAGATATGAAAATCAAAGCCAAAGGAAATGTCGGCGGCATCGTTGCGCTAAATCAAATAGAAAATGTTGAACAATATCCCGGTGAAGACCCATATGTTTTGAATAATTTAGGCCTTATCGATAACTATTCTTTGTGTATTGCCGATGTTTCATCGGCTGTATGTGTTGGCGGTATATGCGCCGTTTTTGATAAAAACACCGCAGCAAGTATAAATAATTTTTACGACAAGACGGGAATCAATGGTACAGTTTTTGGCACAGGGTTGTCTTCCGAGAGAATGAAAAATAAATCTTCTTACACTCGTTGGGATTTTAACAAGATTTGGACCATTCAAGAGGGAGAAACAACACCATATTGGGCTATATGCAACAACAAACCATATAGAGTCGCCTGCATATCCAATTTTGACAATACTCTGAACGTTGCTCCTGGAGAAAAAAGTTATGCCTTCAACGAGAATGCCACAATAAACGCTACAGCACCTGAAGACGGGGAGTTTCTTGGATTCAAGGGAGATATTGATGGCACAGAAACCTCAGTTTCTGTCGATCTGAAGAAAGATTTAGTTGTTGAAGGTGTGTTTGCGAAGCACATCGGTACGGCGGAGGATTTCCTAAAAATTGGAAGGAATAATGATTATCCAAAAGACGGATATTATATTCAAACTTCAAACATTGATATGTCTGGAATAGAATATCCGGTTCCCACGGATTTTTTGGGAGTTTATGATGGAAACAATCGCATCATTCGCAACATTAAATTTTGCAAATACGCAATAGAACTAGGCTTGTTTTCCAATATTCGATATGCAAAGATATGCAATTTAGGAATCATAAATGTTGAAAAGAATATCGGTGAACTATACAACCAAAATTTTGGCTTTTTGGTCGGCGGCGATACATCATATTCGGAAATAAGCAATTGTTATATTACAAGCGATGTGTTTTTAAACAATACCAGTTACGCTGGAGGAATCTGCAATGGTTTTGGTTATTCAAAGATGAGCAAATGCGAATTCCGAGGAACGATATTATATTCTCCTACTTCATTTGGCGGTTTAGTCAACACTGCGATCCAAAGTACATTTGAAGAATGCAGTGTTGAAATCTTTAACGGACTTAACGCCAGAAAAAATACGATCAGCGGACTAACGTTCGGTGGCCAAAAATCTTTCTTTGCTAACTGTTATGTAAAAGGTGATTGTTTGGATTATGCCTTTGCCGCCTCTATACCTCGGGTAGAACCAGAATTTACTTTCTCTAACTGTTATGTGCTTGCCGAAAATCCTAATGTTCAGGTTGACGCCAATATCATCAACTGTTATTTCAATTCCAACTGTGTTGAGCAAGTCGAAGGCGTGACTGGATTCGTCAGCCCTGAAGAGATGAAACAGCAGGAAACCTACGTTGGCTGGGACTTTGACGAGATCTGGGATATCGACGAGGGTGTTGGAACGCCGTATTTCAGATACGTTGTGCCGGAGCCGGTTGGGATGCTTGCTTTGTTTTTGCTTGCTTTGGTGGCGGTGAGAAAGCGGTGAGCTTGTTTAGTGCAGGATAAATAAAGGAGCCCCCGCACGGAGGCTCCTTTTTCTTGCGATTATTTTTTTGTTGCTGAATTTACAGGTTGCGGACGGGAATGTCGGCCTGGCCAAATTCTTTTTCCAGGGCGGCGACAG
>JAFZOY010000117.1 GCA_017552705.1 Bacteroidales bacterium | reverse complement strand
CAAATTTTTGCGCAATTTGCAGATTGTTTGGTATTTCGCCCGTTTTTAGAATTTCGTCATATTGGTTTGTGTATAATGTGTAAATCTTGTTCTCCGCCGTAGAAAACCGTTGTAACTCGGTAAAATCGGGTTGCACAACAATCCATTTCAACACATCAACTTTCTCACGGTTGGTAGTAAACGCATAATAATCTTTCAAGGCGTTGGTGATTGTAGTACCTTGATAACCAATAGGTTTTCCATACTCGGTTGCAGGTTCGCACACGAGCAAACTATATTCTTCCGTACGCTCTGGGTACGGTGTTGCTGTTTCTTCATTCATAATACGGCAAAGGTAGAAAATAATGCGTAATGCTTAATGCGAAATGCGTAATTAAAATGTGTAGGGCTGTCACGGTGTGGCAGCCTTTTTTTGTGTTGTAGAGCCACATTGCATGTGGCTTATATTCGAGCCGCAGGCATTGTAGCTCTATATTTCAAGAGAAAAAGTAACAGAAGAAATTCGATGGTGATGTTGCTACGCTGTATGGTGTGGAAACAAAAAGAATCAACGAAGCCGTAAAAAACAATCCAGAAAAGTTTCCCGAAGGTTATTTGCTGAATTTAACAGTGGAAGAATGGAATAACTTGAAGACGAAATTTTCGACTTCAAGTTGGGGCGGTAAACATAAATTGCCAGTCGCCTTCACAGAACGAGGTTTGTATATGCTTGCAACCATATTAAAAGGCGAACAGGCAGTGCAGACAACATTGTGCATAATAGAAACATTCGTAAAAATTCGGGAACTTGCCAGAACAGTGGCAGCATTGCCGCAAACCGAGGATAAAACCGTACAAAAATCGCTTATGCAGAAAGGCGGCGAACTCATTTCCGACATTCTTGGCAACGATCTCAATCCAACGGAGTCGGAAACAGAACTGGAACTGAATTTTGCAATGTTAAAACTGAAACATAAGGTTGTTCGGAAGAAATAATACCTCTGCAAAATTGGTATTTTGTGAATGTTGAGGGAGAAACGGTGTAGGTGGTGTTGAAATAATGCGTAATGCTTAATGCGAAATGCGTAATTAAGGGATTCTCGTGAGAGAGTCCTTTTTTTTCGTTCTTCTTGTTAATAAAATGTGAAATGTTTGCGGAATGTAAAAATTTTCCTATTTTTGCCTGCTAAATTTTTAGTATGAGTCGGACGAAGGATATATACACAGTTCCGTTGCAGTCGCTGAAAGAAGGGGTGTTCGACGAAGTGCTGGAAATTGGCAAAGAGTTCATTGATGCACAAAAAATGGATGGAGTGTTTGATGCCAACGTGCGTGCCACTGTTCATTTTGTGAAGCAGAAAAACCTTCACACGCTTGCGGTTCAACTGAAAGGAACCGTTTCGGTGGCGTGCGACAGATGTTTGGATGTGTTCGCGTTGCCAATAGAGATGAGTCAGGATTTGATTGTGAAAGTTGGCGAAAAAGATGATGAATTGGCAGATGCGGAAAATGTGATGATAATCGCTCCCGACGAAACAGAAATCAGTCTTTCGCCTATTTTTTACGAAATGATTATGTTGTCGATTCCATTGAAAAAAGTTCATCCGAACGAAAAAGACTGTAACTCCGATGTGGTTGCATATCTGAGCCAGTCTGAAAAGAAAACAAAACAAGAAACAACGGATCCTCGATGGGATTCATTAAAAAATATGTTTAAAAATTAAAATAATAATAAGATGGCACATCCTAAACGAAAAGTCTCAAAAACAAGAAGAGACAAAAGACGTACACACGACAATGCAGTAATCCCAACATTGAGCAAATGTCCTACTACAGGTACTGTTCACCGTCGTCACACAGCTTACGAAGTAGAAGGTAATCTTTACTATAACGGTAAGTTACTTGTTGAAAAACAACAAGCTGCTGAATAATAACCCAAATCTCTTTCTATGAGAATCGGTATTGACGGTATGGGTGGCGATTTCGCCCCCGAAAATGTGGTAATGGGTGTAATACAAGCGAGTGGTGTCGTTTCAAGCGACAGCACTATCGTTTTGTATGGTGACCAGGCACAAATTGAGTCAATACTGGAACGAGAGAAATTCTCGGGCAACAATGTGGAAATCGTCAATGCTCCCTCGGTAATCGAAATGGGGGAACATCCGGCTAAGGCTTTCCAACAGAAACAAGATTCCAGTATCACAGTTGGTTTCAAACATTTGTATGCGGGAAAAATCGACGCTTTCGCAAGTGCGGGCAGTACCGGCGCTATGATGGTTGGAGCTGTTTCTGTTATCAAAGTTATCCAAGGAATTATCCGCCCGAGCTTGGTGATGTCGGTTCCAAAACTTGATTCCGACCGTTACACTACGTTGCTCGACGTGGGTCTCAACTCCGACTGCAAACCCGACGTGCTTTATCAATATGGCTTGTTGGGCAGTTTGTATGCACAAAATTATTATTCTATCGAAGAACCACGGGTTCGCCTGCTCAATATCGGTGCGGAAGAGAAAAAAGGTAACTTGCTTACACAGGCTACATACGCGCTGATGAAGGAAACCAAAGATTTCAATTTCTGTGGAAATATCGAAGGTCACGAATTATACAGCGACAAGGCTGATGTGATTGTTTGTGATGGTTTCACCGGAAACATTGTGCTGAAACAAGTGGAAGCAATGTATGGCATTTCCAAAAAATTAGGCATCGACCATACGTTCTTCGAATATTTTAATTACGAAAACCACGGCGGAACTCCTGTTCTTGGCGTTGAAGCTCCTATTGTGATTGGTCACGGCGCTTCATCGGCAAAAGCCATAAAGAATATGGTTCTCCAAACCGAAAAATTGATTTCGTCGCAACTTACTGCGAAAATCAAGAAAGCGTTTGAATTATAAAAATCCTCTTTTTTATTTTTTCGCCAATCTCATTTCATTGAAGACAGTCAATCCTGCAAATGCTATGAGCAATGCGGTTTTAATTGTGTATGAAAGGAATACGTTGTCGATTACAATGAATTTGTCGGCAACGAAGAACAATCCTGCAAGTACGAAATAATATGTCAACGCTCCCAGTTTATACGGGATGCCGTAGTGCTTTTGGCAAAGATTGTACGACAGAACCGCCATCAGCACGTAGCAGGCAAGTGTAGCCCATGCGCAAGCCACATAGCCGTAAATCGGAACAAATATAATATTGATAGCCAGCGTGATAATTGCTCCGAATCCAGTGATTCCTATGCCAAACCTTGTTTGGTTCGTCACTTTGTACCAAATCGACAGATTGAATACTATTCCAAGGAAAATGTTCGCCATCAAAAGCACGGGGATTATGTTCAATCCTTCGTGGAAATCGCTACCGATGAAATGTTTGAATATGTCGATATAAAGGATAATTACAAGGAAAAGGAATAGCGTGAAGATTGTGAAGTAGTTCATAATCTTTGCGTAAATCTGTCGTGAATCCTGTTCTTTCATTCGGGAGAAAAAGAACGGCTCGGCGGCGAAACGGAACGCTTGGTTGAAAATGGAGATAATCATTGCCAATTTATAGTTGGCGCCGTAGATTCCGACTTGCGAAAGAATGTACTGGGATGCATCTTGTCCTTCGGGAACCGTAAGGAAATAGCGGAGCGAAACACGGTCATACACTTCGTTGATACTGCCGGCAAGTCCCGAAATAAGTAGCGGCCATGAATAGCCTAAAATTCGTTTAAGTAATTCGTAGTCAAATCCATTGCGAGACTTCAGAATATCGGGAAGCAGCAACAACAGGGTAACAATGCTCGCCGCCAAATTCGATACGAAAATCCAAAGTACATCGGGTTGGGCGAAGTGAGCCACAAACCATTCGTTGGAACTTGATTTTGCTATTTGTGGGAAAACTATGATTAGCAATAAGTTAAGTCCAATATTGATGCCTATATTTGTGAGTTTTATTGCCGCAAATTTTAATGCCTTATTTTCGTGGCGAAGTTTGGCGAACGGCACGCTGGTAAATGCGTCAATACCGATGATGATTGCCATTATCAGAATGAAATTCTGGTGCGACTCGTAGCCTAAAACCGACGAAATCGGGGAGAGGAACAAATACACAAGTCCCACAAATATTGCCGACGACGAAAACAGACTCGTAATAATGGTGGAAAACACTTTAGGTTGATCATCCTTATTTTGTACAAAACGGAAAAATCCTGTTTCCATTCCGTACGTCAGGAAAATCATAAGGAACACCGTGTAACTGTATAATTCGGTAACAACGCCATACTCCGACTGCGAAAAGCAGCGCGTGTAGAGCGGGACAAGCATAAAATTCAAAAAACGGCCTATTATGGTGCTCATACCATAGATTGCCGTTTGACCAACCAATTTTGAAATTATTCCCATAGCTGAAATTAACGCTCAAAAGTACGGTTTAATTTCGAAAAAAGCACAATGATTGTAGTTGTTTCAGTAATGATGAGGACTCTCGTTGCTATTTTGACGGGGCGGTTATTCGATTTTCTTTACCGTCTTTATAGTAGATGGAATATTTCAGGCTGCCATTTTCATTGTAATAGTTCCAATTTTTCACTGCCTTACCTGATTTCCATTGCTCGTTATGTTCGATTTGCCCGTTTTGGTAGTAATATACGTGTGTTCCGTTTTCCTTACCGCCAATATAGTCGCCTTTGAAGGCTTTGCCACCGTTGAGGTAGGAACTTTCCCAAACGCCATTTTTCTCGTCGTAGGCATATTTGCCTTTCGAGATGATGTCGCCGATGCGTATTTCCCAATAGCCTTGTCGCTGGTCATCCTGATACATTCCTTCTAAAATCTTTTCACCTTCGTCGTCGTATTCAATGCTAAGCCCGTTGCGACGGCCGTGTGCATATTCCTCTTCTTTCTGTAAATCTCCAACTTCGCTGTAAAACCGCCAAGGTCCGTCGTATTTGCCATCGCGGAAATTTCCCGTTTGTTTCACTGTTTCATCGGGATAATAAAACTTCCATAACCCGCTTTTTCGTCCGTCAGAATATAACCCTTCCGATTCTTTTTTGCCATCGGGGAAATAGAAAACCCATTCGCCGCTTTTATCGCCATTTTCCTGTGTAATGCCACGTCCAATCAGCGTTCCGTTCATGTCGTACAGGGCGCCGTCGATAATCACACCTTTGTTATTGTAGGAGCGGTGCACGCCAATAGGTTTGTTGTCGCGGAATGCACCTTTGTATTTCAGTGTGGAGTCGGCATAGTATTCTTTTTTCTCAAGAGGGTCTTCGAATTCTGCCATTGTTGAACTTGAATAGAGCAGAGTATCGTTTTCGTAGTTGCCAACTTGTATCAATTGTTCATGTTGGTTGTAGAGCTTGTAGAGCCCATTCAGCTTGCCATTGGTGTAGTTTGCCTCGGTTTTCATTGCGCCGTTGGGATAAAAACTGATGTGCTGTCCGGTTTTCAATCCTCGGGCATCAGTGCGGTTAATTGCCTGGGAAGAAAGAAGATTATCGTTTTCGTAGATGGAAATTGTTGTTACCACACTGTCGTTGTACTCATAACTTTTGCCTTCCTTTTTATTGTTCTCATAAGGAATTTCCTTGATAAGATTTCCGTTTGGCGAAAAATATTGTTCAACACCCTGCTTTTGGTCGTTTACATATAACACACTCATATACAAATAAGTAGATGAGTCGGCAATGGTATATTCCTTATAAAATCCGTTTTTATGATTTTCGAAATACGAAATTTCTTTTTGCAAGTTTCCATGTTCATCGAAAAAGCTCCAAATGCTGTCAAGTTGGAAATTTGTCCGTTTTCCAACCGACTTGAGAGTGCCATCTTGGTAATACGATTTCCAATAGCCGTCGGGCTGGCCATTCACCATTGTTCCTTCGGAGGAAACGGAGCCGTTGGGGTAGAAGAATTGTTTGAACTCTTGCGCGGACGAGATTTGCGCAAAACAAACCAGAGTCATCACCAATAGGCAGCAATGCCGCATAAACTCCGCTTTGTAATTCAAAAATCTCATTACACAAATGTTTTACACAAAGAAACGTAAAAATACGGAGAAACAAAAACGCCCGCGACTTTCGTAGCAGGCGTGAACTTCAAACTTTGGCGGAGAAGGAGGGATTCGAACCCCCGGTACCTCGCGGTACGACGGTTTTCAAGACCGTTGCAATCGACCACTCTGCCACTTCTCCGCTGCAAATGTACACTTTTTTTGTAACGTGCAATATCCCGTTGCAAAAATTTTAGAAAAAAAAGGAAATATATCTCTTATATTCTTCCCTCACATTGTCTTGTTGCTAAATTCCCCAGAAATTTTTATTATTGCACAATATAAAATTCAACTATGCAGACAATTGATTTAGCAATGGCGGCGAAGAAAGCGTCCATCGGGCTTGCCGCTCTTTCAACAGAAAAGAAAAATGAGGCTTTGGACGCTGTTGCCGAAGCTCTTGTAGAACATAAAAACGAGATTATTGCGGCAAATCAAAAGGATTTGGAGAGAAGCAAGGAAGAAAATCTTGCCGCTCCTTTGTTAAAACGTCTGAAATTCGACGAAGGAAAAATTAACGATGTGGTGGCAGGCATCCAAAGTCTTATCGGCTTGCCCGATCCAATCGGCGAAACGCTTGCCGCAACGGAACTTGACCAAGGTTTGGAACTGTACAAGGTGAGTTGTCCGATTGGCGTGATTGGAATGATTTTCGAATCACGTCCTGATGCTTTGGTGCAAATTTCGTCGCTCTGCTTGAAAAGTGGCAATGCAACTTTATTGAAAGGTGGCCGCGAGGCAATCGAAACGAACAGAATTCTTGCTAAAGTTATTCGTGAAGCATCTGAAAAATGTGGCGTTCCTTCTGGTTGGATTCAGCTTCTGGAAACACGCGAAGACGTGAACGAAATGCTCAAACTCGACAAATACATTGACTTGATAATTCCTCGTGGTTCCAACGCGTTCGTCCAATACATAATGAACAATTCCAATATTGCCGTGATGGGACACGCCGACGGGATTTGTCACACCTATATTGACAAAGATGCCGACGAAGATATGGCAATAAAAGTTGCCGTTGATGCAAAAACACAGTATGTATCGGTTTGTAATGCAACTGAAACAATATTGATTCACAGCGATATAGCACAATCACTTCTACCAAAACTTGCAGATGAGTTGGTAAAACGCAATGTGGAAATTTATGGTTGTGAAAAAACGCAAAAAATCATTTCTTGTGTACCAGCAACCAACTGGAAATCAGAATGGTTGGACTATAAAGTTTCAATTAAAATTGTAAGTTCGTTGGACGAGGCGATTGAACATATCAATACGTATAGCAGCCGTCACACCGAGGCCATCATCACGAAAAATGCGCAGGCAGCCGAGAAATTTATGAATCTTGTTGACTCCGCCGACGTGTTCTGGAATTGCAGCACTCGTTTTGCCGATGGATTCCGTTTCGGACTTGGCGCTGAGGTCGGCATTAGCACGAACAAGCTGCATGCCCGCGGACCAGTTGGTCTGGAAGGATTGACAATTTATAAGTGGAAATTGAAAGGAAACGGACAAATTGTTGCTGACTATGTTTCGGGAAAATCGTCGTTTACTCACAAGAAACTCAACAAAAAATTCACAATATAATGCTTGATTCGTATTCACATTTTTTCTTCGTCGGCATTGCAGGCACGGGCATGAGTGCCATTGCACAATATCTTAACGGCATTGGCAAAAAAGTTTCCGGTTCCGACCGATTATTTGGTCAGGAACAGAAAATTCTTTCGGAATCGCAGTTCGAAGCATTGGGAATGCACTGTTATTTCCAAGACGGACGCGGAATTACGCCCGACGTTGACGTTGTGGTGGTTTCCACGGCAATCGAAGAAACAAATGTTGAATACCAAAAAGCGTTGCAGCTGAATATTCCTATAATGAAACGTTCGCAACTTTTGGCTGAAATTTCCAACAGCGTGCGGACAATCGCAGTGGGTGGAACATCGGGAAAATCCACCACCACCGCAATGATTTTCCATATTTTGGAACAATGTGGGAAATCACCGTCACTCATTACAGGCGCGGGTTTGAGCGTGTTGCAGGAAAAGGGTTTGCCCGGAAACGCATGGGTAGGCAAAAGCAATTGGTTGGTGATAGAATCCGACGAATCTGATGGTTCTATTGTGAACTACAAACCAGAGATTTCGCTTCTTCTCAACATTGACCGCGACCATAAGGAATTCGACGAACTGGAACAATTATTTTCCACATTCCGCGACAATACAAAATCCTATTTTATTGCAAATCAAGATTATCCACTTACAAAAAAGTTGTCACAAACGAACAACTATAATTTTGGAACGGTGGAATCGGCGGCAATTCGAGGAACAGATTTCAAGCAAGATGGATTTTCCATTTCCTTCAAGGTAAATGGAGTTCCTTGTACAATTCCAGCCATAGGCAAACACAATATGGAGAATGCGTTGGCAGCAATCGCTTCAACAAATGCTTTAGGTATTTCTTTGGAAGAAAGCACCAAGGCGTTGGCTACGTTCCGTGGCATTTATCGTCGTGCGCAGTTGGTTGGAAAAACAAAAGACAATTGCTACGTAATTGACGACTTTGCACACAATCCAGCCGAAGTTGCCGCTGTCATAAAAGCCTGTCAGCAAATTGCTCCACGTGTGATTGCGTGGTTTCAGCCACACGGATTCGGACCTATGCGATTTATGCACAATGAGTTGACTACGATGGTTGGCGATGCGCTTCGCGAAAACGACATTTTCTTGATTGCCGATATATATTATGCCGGCGGCACGGTTGACCGAAACATTTCATCGACAATAGTGAGTGACGCGATGAAAGCAAACGGTAAAAATGCGGAATATGTGAAAGACAAAGATTTTTCTTTGAAACGAATCAAAGAGCTTTGTCAGCCAAACGATGCAATTATTGTGATGGGAGCAAGAGACCCGCATTTGGACGAATTTGCAAAAAAAATTTTAGAAAATATACTAACGTAGAATTTTTACAGTAGGGTTTTTCCTACATACATTGTCATACAAAAAAATTAAAATATGAAACGACATTTTCTAATTGTCGCAGGCGTTTTGCTTGCGTTTTCTGGGTTTGGACAAAATTATCCATTTCCTATGAATGAGCAAGGGTATAGTTATCCGTACGGAATTTCAGCTACAAATCCTTCAAATGCAACAATTCAGTCGAAGTTTGTGGCGTGGGAAAAGGCTATGTACACCGAAAACTCCGATAAAACTTTGGCCAGAATAAAATACGACGACGGCACAAGCACCGTGAGCGAGGGTATAGCATACGGTATGTTGATTTATGTGTATATGGCGAATGCAACGAACACACAATGCCAAGACCATTTTGATAAATTGTATGCGTATTATAAAAAATGGGCTGACGGCAATGGGCTCATGAACTGGAAAATCACTGGTTTTGATGGTATTGCTTCGGGCGGAAACAACGGTGCAACCGACGCCGACCTTGATGTGGCGCTTGCGTTGTGTATGGCGGCAAAGCAATGGGAAAGTTCTTCGAAATATGTGTATGCCGATGAGGCTGAGAAATTGCTGAAAATAATTTACGATAGAGAAACATTCAATAAAAACAATATGCGGTTGTTCAAACCTGGTGATTCTTGGGACAACGTAGGAAACCCGTGTTATTTCACGGTGGCTTCGGTTGGTGCGTTTATACAGGCTCAGGAAAAATTAGGATTTATTACGACAAGAAACTGGAGCACAGTGTATAAAGACAGCCATACGTATCTTGAAAAAACGCAGCGCGGCGGTGTGTGGCCAAACTGGTCGGATTGGAGTTACAATCCTACATCGCGTTCGGGGATTTCCGATGCTGATGAAAAATCGAAAGAGATGGATTTTGGCTGGGACGCTTGCCGTGTTCCATGGCGTATTGCGTGGGATTATGTGTGGTTCGGTAACGAAAGCAGTAAAAATATGATGGCGAAAACCATTGAATTGCTTGATACAAAAGGCTGGCAAAATAGCCCGAATTCAGTTGGTTTTATGACGGGCTTGACCGAAAACAATGGCTATTCTTCAATAAAATTGCGTTCTTCGGAATCGTATAGTGCGGGAAATGTGGCGTGGACAGGTAGTGTTGGTTGTGCGTTTATGGTTGATGAAACCCGTCAGGACAATCTTGATAAATACTATTCCCAAAATTGCGGAAAAACAGGCGGCGCATACTATGCACAAACGCTCCAAGTCTTGTATATGCTTACCATGTCGGGCAATGCGGCGAATTTCTTCGACTGCGGCGGAAGCAGTGTGGTTTCCAATCCTGTAATTACCTCTGCCACAACAAATGGCAACACGATTGTTTTAACAAGTTCGAAGGCATTGCAGACGTCATCAAATTACAGCGGATTCTCTGTTTATCAGAACGGCACGAAATTGACGAACGCCATTTCAAATATTGCTGTTTCCGAACGGGATATAACACTTACCCTAAATAATTCTGTCTCAATAGAATCAACCGACGGAATTTCAATTTTGTATGAAGGGAACCATCTTGTAAGTACAGAAGACGATGTTCTTGGCAAGGTTGTCTATTTCCCTGTGAAAAACACTGTTCCGGGCGGCAGCACAATCCTTGCTGACTGCGAAAATGGAGAAGTTACGTTGCTTGGTGGCAAATGGTATTCTTATGTGGGAACAGGAAGCCAATCGTACGAAATTACGACAGGTGGGGCAAATTCTACCGCACATTCCGCACATTTTACCTATAGTAATGTGTCTAATTATGCCGGCATGGGATTTAATATCTTATTGAGTGAAGAAGCAAATGATTTCAGCGGTTCAACGGGAATAACATTCTACCATAAAGGAAATGCTGTTCAGTTGGAAGTTGGAACAAGTTCAGTGGGGGATTATAGTTACCATATTTTCAATATTGACTATCATTCATCGTGGTCGCTTGTAACTGTTAACTGGTCGGATTTGAACGGACCGGGATGGGGAACAGGCAACTCAATTGATTTTGTTGAAAACAAGCTCTATTCAGAAATCGAAAAATTCCAATGGAAGGTGACTTCTGGTTCAGGAGAATTTTATATTGACGAAGTTACGGTAATTGGTAAGACTATCGGCGAAGGCGATGTTGACAGATCTGCATTGGAAACAACTATTGTAACGGCAAATATGTTGTATGGCGGAGCCACAATCGAACGGTATCCTGAATCTGCGATCACTGCATTGTATAATGCAATTGTAACAGCTGGTTCGGTAGATATGAATTCTTCGGCAATACAAACCCAAGTTAATACGGCAAATGCAAACTTAACTGCGGCAATTTCTGAATTCAAGTCAAAAGAAATCAAAGTTGTTGACAAAACACTTTTGCGGAAATCAATCACTACCGCTACGTTGTTGAAAAACGAATCGGTTGTGGGTAACGAAAATGGACAATTCCCGCAATCGGCTATGGACGACCTTGTGGCTGCAATAGCCGCTGCAAACACGGTGAATGAATCGGAGTCGGCAACGGAAATGGAAGTGTCCGATGCAACTACAACGTTGAATACGGCAGTCCAGAAATTCAAAAATTCAAAGATTTCACGTGCCGACAAAACCGAGTTGAAGAATTACATCGACTTGGCAGAAAACATTCTTGCAACAACCGAAGCTGGAACTGAAGTCGGACAATATGACGAGAAAAAACGTTCTTCGTTGGAAACAAGTCTCCGTTCGGCAAAAGTCCAATATGAGAAGGAAACAGCGAGCCAATCCATGATTGACTTGGTGGCAGGAAGCTTGAAAACTGCATATGAAAGTTATCAGAAATCCAAAATCACCACTACGGCTGTCGACGAAATGGAATATGCCGTTTCGGTGTTCCCGAATCCATGTGCTGAGGTGCTGAATATAGAGGCTAACGAAGAAATTGCGTTTGTGAGAATCATAAGTTTGACTGGTTCAAAAACAGTCTTTGTTGTCAATCAGGCAACTGCGCAAATATATGTTGCATCTTTGTCAAAGGGAATATACAATGTGCAAATAATATTTGCCGATGGTTCTGTAAAAACAACGCAGTTCATAAAGAAGTAATTATAGCATAATCAATTGAAAATGAATAAGAAAACACTCTCTATCGTAACGGGAATTATACTGTCGGTTTCCGTGTGTGGACAACAGTTCCCGTTTCCAATGAACGAGGCGAACTACACGTATCCGTATGGCATAACGGCTTCACAGCCAAATAATGAGAAAATCCAGTCGAAATTTGTTGCATGGGACAAGGCAATGTACCGCGAAAGTTCCGACGGACGCTACGGACGAATTCGCTTTGACGATGAGAAATATACTGTTTCCGAAGGTATTGGCTATGGCATGTTGATTTACGTGTATATGACAAACGAAACAAACGATTTGTGTCAGGAACGGTTCGATAAGTTATATGCGTATTACCAACGCTGGAGCAATGGAAACGGCGTAATGAACTGGAAGATAGAGGGTTTCGACAATGTGAATTCATACAACGGCGCAACCGATGCCGACCTCGATGTGGCGTTGGCTCTTTGTTTGGCGGCAAAGCAATGGGGACAATCCGACAGTTATGTCTATGCCGAGGAAGCCGAAAAACTACTCGACGCTATTTATAAAAAGGAAGTCGGAACACATTACATACAAGGCGAGGAGCGAATTTTGATAAACCCAGGCGATAGTTGGAACAGCGTGGCAAATCCATGCTATTTCACGCTTGCGTCAATAGGCGTTTTCGCTCAATCGCAAACGCAGTTGGAATTCTCCACCACACACGATTGGACTCGGGTGTACGATGATTCACACGAATATATGCAGTTGTCGCAACGAAACGGTCTATGGCCAAACTGGAGCAACTGGGACGGAACACCTTGCGACAGAAGCCCTTACGATACTACTTCGATGGATTATGGTTGGGATGCGTGCCGTACACCATGGCGTATTGCGTGGGATTATCTTTGGTATGGTTCCGAAAGTAGTAAGTCAATGATGCAGAACACAATAGATATGATGTCGGCAAACAATCTGTTGAGCGATACGAAATATGCGGGTTACTATTCCAATTTGGATGCTGAAAGTTTCACCGACCTTGTGTATGGCGGAATGGGCAATAGTTCAGCGTTTGTCGGAGGTTATGCCTGCGCTTTGATGACAAATGACGACCACCAGGAACATCTTGATATATACCACGATAGATTGGTAAACAATACGGAATCACCGTATTATTCTCCCACATTGCAAATGTTGTATCTTCTTGTAACATCAGGAAATGCGGCAAATTTCTACGACTTGAAAGGTGGTGCTGATTTGGTTGTTGTTGATCCAATGATTTCTTCGGCTTCAACCGACGGAAATTCCATAGTGGTGAATTGCACTAAGGAAATGTCGGAGGCGAACGGGGATTTTTCAGGATTTTCGTTGTTTGTTGACGGCACGGAACGCACCGATGCGATTTCTTCGTTTTCTGTTTCAGGAACAAGTATTGAATTGGAACTCAATGAATTGGAAATTACACCAAATACGTTGCTCTCGTTGTCGTATAGCGGCACGTCGGTTGAAAGCGTGAAAGGCGGAAAACTCAAGAATGTGATTAAAATGCCGATAGCGAACAAGACTTACGTGGTTGGCGGAAAAACAATCTTTGCCGATTGCGAGCACAGCGACACAACATTGTTGGGCGGTCGTTGGTATTCTTATTCCGATGGTGGAAAAGGTTCCAAACAAACATATTCCATGGTTCCCGATGGTGCAAATTCCACTGAAAAAGCAGCGCATTTCGAATATGAAAATATTCAAATGTATGCTGGCGTTGGCTTCAATGTTCTTGATGGCGAAAATCCGTTGGATTGCTCCGGCTCAACGGGAGTTTCGTTCTACCACAAGGGCGATGCCTGCAATTTAGAGGCAAAAACCATCACAAAGAAAAATGCAAATTACTCGTACCAAACATACTATATTACTTCGCATAGCGATTGGACTTTGGTTACTTTAGACTGGGAGGATATTGCATCTGATTTTGTGTCAAGCGGTTACGTTACCGAAGTAACGGGATTCCAATGGAGTCGTGTGGGCAGTACTGGTTCATTCAGCATTGATGAGGTTACGCTCCTTGGACGGGAATTTTCCGCATCGGAAGTGAATCGCTCGATTTTGGAAAACACTCTTATTCAGGCAAATGCGCTGTATTCAAAAGCGACAACCGAAAAATATCTCCAAACGGCAATCGACAATTTTTCGGAAGCAATCAATGTTGCTGCCGATGTTGATTTAAATTTGTCGGCAAGCCGCGCGGAAATTGACACTGCAACAGCACATTTAACACAGGCTATCGCTGATTTACAACAAGCTGCGTATGGCAGCAAAGCGCCATTTGGCCGTTTGATTAAGGCTGCCGTTGCAAAGAGCAATGATGCGGTAATCGGTACGGAAAAGGGCAATTATCCGCAGGATGCAAAAGATGCGCTTGATGCTGCCATTGCTGAGGCAAACGAGGTTTTTGCCGCAGAAAAACTGCTTCAGTCCGAACTTGATGTGGCAATGAACGCACTGCAACAGGCGATTACTGATTTTGAACAGAGAGTGGAAACAGGTCTTGATTATGCTGCAATAGACGAGTACATTGCGTTGGCAACTGAAATATTGGCGACAACCGAGGTTGGAACCGAAGTAGGACAATATCCTCAAAAATATCGTTCTGAGTTGGAAAAAGCGTTGACTACGGCAACAAACACGAGAAAGAGCATTACCGCATCGCAAGCAGCTATAAATATGAGGGTCAGTTCTTTGCGTTCGGCGTACACAATATATGTTGAGTCAAAGATTGTGGAAACTGCAATCCAAGATGTTGACTATGAATTTGTTGTATCTCCAAATCCGTGTACCGACTACATACGAATCACAGCAAATGCTGAAATTTCTGTGGTAGAGATTATTGGTTTGTCGGGAGCAAAACAACAATACAGCATCGCGCAGAATTCTGCTGAGATTTCAATGGTTGGCTATCCAAAAGGAATCTATTCTGTTCGTATTCAGTTTGTTGACGGCACTTCCAAGGTGGTTTCAGTTTTGGTGTTATAATTGAAAAAGTAGGAAACCTTTCAAAACAATTTCCATTTATAAGAGAATTTCTTATTTTTGGAAGAAAGTTTTGAAGGTATGAAACTAAAAACCAGTATAATAACACATAAAAATGTAGCACTCCAACTTGCATTGTATGCAATTCTTGTAGTGGTGGTCGCATTTGTGCTCCTGCATTTTCTTGATTGCGACAATATGTTGTGTGCAACAATTGTGGTTGCGCTGATTGTGGGAATTTCCATGTATGTGATTTCCTATTTTCTCATTAAAATGCTGATTATTGAGAAAGTACGGCCGCTCTACAAAGTGATTCGCTCCGCGCAGAAACCTCGTTTCAAGGATATTTCGAGAACCGATGACAATCTAATCGCCACCGCCGAAAAGGATGTTGAGGAATGGGCGACAAGCAAAAGCGACGACGAATTGGAGATTCTTAAAAAACAGGAAATTTTCCGCAAGGAATATATCGGCAATGTCGCACACGAACTGAAAACCCCGATTTTCACCATTCAGGGCTACGTTTCCACGTTGCTCGATGGCGGATTGTACGATGAATCCATCAATCGCCAATATTTGGAACGCACCGACAAGGTTATCCAGCGGATGACGTCGATTGTAAACGATTTGGATGCCATCAACCGTTTGGAATCGGGCGCGCTGAAAATGGAATATACCACATTCAATATTGTGGATTTGGTGAACGAAGTGTTTGAGGCCCAGGAATATCTGGCAAAGGAACGGAATGTTACGCTTACGGTGGAAACCTCGCTTCCAAAAAATCTTATGATGGTATATGCCGACAAAATGCGTATCAGCATGGCGTTGACCAACTTAGTGGTGAATGCCATAAAATACAACAAGCCAGAGGGTGGTTCGGTGAGAATACGCTTTTTCGATATGGATAGCCGTTTTTTGGTGGAAGTTTCCGATACGGGCATTGGCATTCCTAAGGAATATCAGGAACGGATTTTCGAGCGGTTTTTCCGTGTTGACAAGAGCCGCTCGCGCGAACAAGGCGGCACGGGGCTTGGCTTGGCGATAGTGAAACACGTGATAGAGGCCCACAACGAAACTCTGAACGTGAAAAGTTCGCTGAACAATGGCTCCTCATTTTCGTTTACCATAAAAAAAGGAACTGTGCGATAAACTATGAATCAGCAGAAAACCATATTGATAGTTGACGACGAGCCCGATATTGTCGAGATTCTCCGCTATAATCTCGAAAAGGAAGGCTATAAAACCTTGTCGGCAATGAACGGGCTTGATGCGGTTGCTGTGGCAAAACAGCAAAAACCCGATTTGATTCTGCTCGATGTGATGCTTCCCGATATGGACGGCATTCAAACGTGCGAAACCATCCGTAAAAATCCTGAATTGGGGAAAACCATCATTGCGTTTCTTACTGCGCGAAGCGAGGACTATTCCGAAATAGCGGGTTTTCAGGCTGGCGCCGACGATTACATTGCAAAGCCCATTCGTCCGAAAGTGTTGCTTTCAAGAATACAATCGTTGCTCAAACGTTCGCATCAGCAGGAAATTCCATCGCAACTTGTTCAATACAAGGATATTACAATAGACAAAGAACGGTTTGTTGTACAGGTGGGCGATAAATCGTTGGCATTGCCAAACAAGGAATTCAAAATCCTTGAATTGCTGATTTCAAAGCCCGAACGGGTATATTCACGCGAGGAAATCTATTCCTATGTGTGGGGCAGTGAGATTGTTGTGGGCGACCGCACCATCGACGTGCATATCCGCCGCTTGCGCGAAAAATTGGGAGAGAAATATATTTTTACCGTTAAAAAAATTGGGTATGTATTTGCCCGCTGAAGACTATGGCAGAGATTAAAGCATGTATATTCGATATGGACGGTGTGCTTGTAAGCACCGAAATCTATCATTTTAAGGCATGGAAACGATTGACCGAGACCGTTTTGGGATTTTCAATTGATGAGAAATTCAACGAGAACCTAAAAGGAGTGAGCCGTGCCGTATGTGTTGACCTAATTCTGCAACACGCCGGGTTGCAGAAGACACCGGAGGAGAAGGCGGAACTTGCGGCACAAAAAAACAAATGGTTTTTGGAATATGTGCAGACCGAAATCACACCGGCAAACGTATATCCCGGCGTGATAGAATTTTTAAACGTGCTGAAACAGAGCGGAATAAAAACAGCCATAGGCTCGGCAAGCAAAAATGCCCCGTTGTTGGTTGAAAAGCTTGGCATCAAGCAATATTTTGATGCCGTGGTCGATGGCAATATGATTACAAAAGCGAAGCCAAACCCCGAAGTGTTTCTGAAAGGAGCGGAGCTGATAGGCGTATCGCCGTGCGATTGTGTGGTTTTTGAAGATGCAAAAAGTGGAGTGGAAGCCGCCAAAAACGCAAACATGCACTGTATAGGCGTAGGATCGCCTGCCGTGCTCACCAATGCCGACTTCTGCATCAGTTCGTTTACCGAAATGTCGTTGGAAAGGTTGAAATCAGTTTTGATTTGACAAAAAATCGTGTATATTTACAGAAATAAAACTACATAAAAAAGTTAAGTATTAAAACCATACACAAGCCCTTCAAAGGAGATTTTGCGAAACGTTTAAAAAGGATATTGACGCAATGTTTAAACGTATGCAAAAACAAATTTAACATCGTTTCACGATTTTCTTTCATTTAAAGACAATGTTTTATTGTTCCATTTCTTTTTGTGGAAAAAGAAACGGAACCCAAAGAAAAGCCACCGACGGACCCGCTCAGCTAAAAATCAACTCCGTTCACTAAAGGAGTTGAAGTGCCACATTATCGTTATGTGAAGATTCACATACTAAGGCACCAACTCCTTTTTAACGTTCACTCCGTTGATTTTCTATACGCCTTGCGGCTCAGTCGGAATGTCGTGCTGTGAATGGAATCGTGTTAGTTTGCTTTTTATGATTTTTATTCTATGAGGAAGATGCGGGTCGACGGCGTTCTTTCGTTTCACTTTCTGTCGCTGTAGACAGAAAGTGAAAAATGTTTGAAAATCTAAAATCTTTATCGTTTACAAAAATCGTCAGAACCCTCGCAAAAAAATCTAAATGGAAGAACTGTGTCATTTAGACGAAAAAAATCCTCTCTTTTTGTTGTACAATCAAAATAATGTGTATCTTTGTGGTGTCAAAAAATTTAACTTATTAACAATTTAAAACAAAAAGTATTATGAAAAAATTAAAATTTTTAGCTCTTGGTTTAGTTGCAGCTTTCGGTTTCGCAGCTTGTGGTCCTGAAGACGAAGTTCAAGAAGGAAAATCTGGTGCAACTTACACAGAATCAACTATCGTAATGGGTGGTGCAAAATCATCTAACGGATCTTTCTACACATTCGATAAAGGTGTTCAAACAAAAACTCAATTGGGTGATGTTGCTACTAACGTAGTATTCTGTTTCCAAACACTTAACGACAATTTCCGTTTCATCTCTGGTACTATAGCAGACAACGAAATCGTTAAGGCTCAAGCAACAGAAACAAAATTCATCATGATTGGTGATGCAAAAGCAACTAAATTCGAAAAAGCTGATTTCGCAGCTGATGGTAAAACATCTATTGACATCAGCAACAAACTTGAAGCTGGTAAAAAAGCAGTTGCTTTCAAAAATGCAAAATGTGAAGGTTTCTTCGAAATCGTAAGCTATGATGCAGATGCTGAAAATCTAACTATCAACATTTGGACAAAAGACGAAGCAAAATAGTCTAACCATAACTTCAATAAAAAACCCGGTTCATTGCGAATCGGGTTTTTTTGTGCCCTGTAGAGACGATGTGCACATCGTCTCTACCAACATTCCATGTATATTCTGCACTATTTCAGTAGAGGGAAATAATGGCTCAAAATATTTGTCGTATTTTTGTGTAGAAAATTTATAACCAATAAAAACCAAAAAGTTGCTTAACTTGTAAACTTTTTATATATTTGCAGAAATGGAAAGGGAGATAAAAACCTATGGTGGTTATTTTGAGTCGTTTATGGAAACACTTGACGAGAGTACGCAGGAGAAAATACAGTATGGTCTGCTTTTACTCAAGACACAAGAACGTCTGTCTACGAAGTTTATAAAAGCTATCCGCAATGGTTTGTTTGAACTTCGTACAGAATGGAATAGCAATATTTATCGTGTATTTTTCATTTTTGACGAAGGGAACATTGTTGTGCTGTTTAACGGATTCCAGAAAAAGACACAAAAGACACCGAACAAAGAAATAAAACTTGCATTACAAATAAAGGAGGCGTATTATGCAGACAAACAATCACAAACTTGAAAATTACGATTTGGTGCTTGATGCAAAATTTGGCAAAAAGGGCACTGCCTCGCGTGCTGAGGCGGAAGAACGTGCGTATGCGTTCTTCACGGGACAGATGATAGAAGATGTTCGCAAAAACGCCCATCTCACGCAGCAAGAACTTGCTGAACGGATAGGCACGAACAAATCCTACATTTCGCGTATGGAACACGGACTGATTGACCCCAAGGTTTCAACCCTGTATCGAATTGCCTCGGCATTGGGAATGACTATTGAATTGAAACCTCTGTAGAGACGATGTACACATCGTCTCTACGATGGCATCACGGCAATTTTTGATTTTTTTGTTTCGTAAATTCTCACAATCGCATAAAACCCGCCCAAAAGATAGGCGTGGATTTGTTGCCAACATTTGTACACCTGCATCATCAAGTGCGTCGGCAGCATGTTTTTTTCCGTCGGGAGCTTCGAACTTGAAGTCGTGAGTGACACTCACGACTTCATTCCCTTCGTTTTTCAATTTCTTTTTAAGCCATCGCCAATAGTTTCCAGCTTTTACATAATCTGGCTCGTTGTTGATTGCTTGCACAATGTCGGTTGCCGAAAACCACCATTTGTTTTGACTTTCGTCCCAAACGGCCCGCACTTCGCGGTCGTTAAAAAATCGGATAGAGGATATTTTATTCAATGGTGGTATGATTATTGAAATATTCACTACATTTGTAGTATAAAAAATTAAAAATATGAGAAAGTTATTGTTGATCCTTACGATTTTTTGTGGTTTTTCATTGATGTCGTTGGCTCAGAACGCAACGATTGATAAACCAAAAGTTGAAGCAAAAAAGTTGACAAAAGAAGGCTATGATATAATGCCTGATGCTTTGCATCCAATGAAAAAGCAGTTGGAATTTGCTTATGAAAAGCAATTGATTAACGAGAAGAATAGTTCATTAAAATATTTTATTGTTATTGGAACTGCGTCGGATGCGTCGTTAGTCCAGGCAAAGACTTCGGCTCGCGAAAAAGCTGTGCAACAGATGCTTAAGCATCTTATGTCACAAATGAAATCTATTATAGAAAAGAATGGTGGTATTCAGGAAAAAGGTTCTACTGTGGCAGAACTATTGAGCATAGTTGAAGAAAAATGCAAACAAAAAATGATAAGCGGTCCTATTTTGGCAGATTTCTACAAAAAAGTGAACGGAAAATATACCGTAAAACGATACTGCACGTATAATTATAAAGATGCCCAAACAATGGCAATTGATTATTTCGAAAGCGAATTGAAAAACGAGTCGGAAAAGCTCAAATCCGCTTTAAGAAATCCTGCTAATTGGCATTAGAAGAAATAATAACCCGGTTCGATGCGAATCGGGTCTGTCTTGAACTTTTTGGTTACTTTTTCTTTCAAGAGAAAAAGTAACAAGGAAGCAAATAATCTTTATTGAGTAGAGAGGATGCACATCGTATATATTATGTTGTATTGTAAAATTTTCGAATCAATCACGATTTTAATATAAATTTCCCTCGTTCTCTATTGCTATTTCAAAAAAACAACCTATATTTGCGTAGTTAAAAAATTTCTAAAAGTATAATTTAAAACAAAAAGATTATGAAAAAAGTATTTTTACTATTAGCATCTGCATTGATGGGCGTTGCTACTTATGCTGGTAATACTTGGGAATTCGATGATGCAAAAAAAGAAATCAGCGTTGATTACAACTCGTATGGTACACAAGATGCAAACGGTACCTCTATTCAATGGCAAGCTGGCTACCGTGGTGCATTGGTTGATGCTGTGGAAGAAACGACAGGCGATATCGCTTGGGTTCCTGAAGTAGGACAAGGTTTCCAAGTTAAAATCACTGGTAAAGCAAGTAACACAGGTACATTGCAAATGTCAGTTGTTGACGAACGTGAAGTTGCAGCTTGGTACACTGCTTTGTCTTCTTCATATCCTGAAGTTAAAGTTACTAAAGGTGAAGAATTTGTTTTGGAAGGTGTAATGTTCCTTGATAACGTTACAGTTAACCAAAAAGGTGAAGAAGTTGAAGGCGGTTTGACTGACGCTGGTTTGGTATTGGGTTTCTTGTATGCAGGAACATCAGAAGATGAAGGCTTCAATTCTGCAGATCCATTCATTATTTCTGATGCCACATTGGAAGTAGTGTTCGCTGAAAAAGTAGATATTGAAAATCCTGTTACTCTTACTTACAACAAAAAATCTGACGCAAACAATAATTACCAATATCAATCAATCACTAATAGCAAAGTTGATGGTAAAGACGTTGCAGCAGGAAAATTCGTAAACGTTACTTTCAAAGGTACTGCTAAAGCTGATATAGCAACTCTTATGTATGCATTGGCTGATAACGCACAACAATCAGATGGTCACTATTTCGAACAAACAACAGATAAATTCATCTCTTTCGCTTACAACATCAAAGCTGGTCAAAAAGTAGAAGAAACATTCTCGTATGCTGTTGAAAAAGCTACTGATCCAAAAGAGGTTAATGAAACAACAGGTGAAAAAGTATACAAAATGGTAGATGTTCTTTTCGCTGAAGCTGCTGACAAAACATTGGCTCTTTACTTCGAAAATGGTTCTGTTGAAGCTACTATTAGCGAAACAGCTCAATTCTCAGCTCCAAAAGACGCTCCTTCTGCTGTAGAAGAAGTATCTAACGTAGTATTCGAAAACGGTGTAATCTACTCTTCTTCAATCGTAGTTTACAACCAAGCTGGTCAAGTTGTTGCAACTGCATCTGATGAATTTGCAATCAACACTTTGAAAGCTGGTATCTATTTCGCAAAAACTGCTGAAGGTGCTATCTCTTTCGTAGTAAAATAATCTGAATTAGATTACAAATCTATACGAACCCTCGCCCGAAACGGCGGGGGTTCTTTTTTTTTCCAAAATTATTTGCCAATTTTGCAAAAAATCTGGTTATGTACGATGTACAATCCATACGAAACGACTTCCCGATTCTGGGGCGCACTGTCAACAACCACCCGCTGGTGTATTTCGACAATGCCGCCACAACACAGAAACCGCAGGCAGTGATTGATGCCATAGTTGAGGCATATAGCCAAACCAACAGCAATATTCATCGTGGCATCCATACGCTGAGCCAGATTTCGACCACGCAATACGAACAGGCGCGGAATATTGTGCAAACGTTTATCAACGCGCCCAAAAGCCACGAGATTATTTTCACCAAAGGAGTTACGGAATCGTTGAACCTTGTTGCCCAAACATTCGGCGAGGCGTTTCTCCACGAAGGCGACGAGGTGATAGTTTCGGCAATGGAACATCATTCCAATTTGGTGCCGTGGCAGATTGTGTGCGCGCGCCATAAGGCAAAATTGCGTTTTATTCCGTTCAATACGGCTGGGGTGCTTGATATTGAGGCATATAAGAATTTGTTTACTGAAAAAACCAAGTTTGTTTCGGTGGTACATATCTCCAACACACTTGGTACGGTGAACCCCATAAAAACCCTGATTGACATTGCCCACGGGCATAATGTGCCGATTATGATTGACGGCGCGCAGTCAATCCAGCATTACCCGATAGACGTGCAGCAGTTGGATTGCGATTTCTTTGCGTTTTCCGGGCATAAAGTGTATGCGCCTACGGGCATTGGCGTGCTGTGGGGGAAAGAGCAATGGCTCGAAAAACTTCCGCCCTACCAAGGCGGCGGCGATATGATTCGCACTGTGACGCTCGAAAAAACAGAATACAATGAACTTCCGTTCAAATTCGAGGCAGGAACCACAAATTATGTTGGCGCACATGCGTTGGGCGTTGCGTTGCAATATGTTATGAATCTTGGAATTGAATCCATTCAAAAACACGAAGCGGAGTTGATGGCGTATGCCACCGAAAAAATGATGGAAATCCCGCAGGTGACTATTATCGGCACTGCACCCGAAAAAGCCGGTGCAATTTCGTTTGAGGTCGCTGGCGCGCATTCCGCCGACATCGGTATGATTCTCGACAAACAAGGAATAGCCATCCGCACGGGAACACACTGCACCGAGCCTATTATGCAGTTTTACGGCGTTCCTGGCACTGCGCGGATGTCGTTCGGTTTATACAATACTAAAGATGAAATAGACTATGCCGTGCGGATTCTTTCGCGTGTGGCGGCAATGTTCGAATAAGACAATATAAATCAATAAGATATGAAAAAAATATTTGCAATCATCTGTATCGTTTTTGTTGTAACGGGCTGTAAGAAAGAGTATTATTACAATACCTACATCACCAATGTTGACAGCGTTTACACCAGTTACTATTATCAAACAGTGCTGTTGGAGCAGCAGGAAATCACCGACGACATCCGTCCGGCGTATCTAAAGGCTGGCGATACGGTGGGCGTGTTTGCGCTGTCGAACTATGTTACGGAAAGTGATTTGGCTTCGGGAATTTCGAAGCTCCGCAGTTGGGGATTGTATGTTGAGGAGGCTGAAAACCTTTACAATCAGGACGGACGGTATGCAGGCACGCAGAGCGAGCGGATTGAGGGTTTCCAAAAGTTGGTCGATAATCCGCACGTTAAGGCGTTGATTGCCGCACGTGGCGGCTACGGCGTGGCTCAGGTGCTTTCGTTTATAGATTTTTCGCCGTTGGAAAACAATCCTAAATGGATAGTGGGTTACAGCGATGTTACAGGTCTGCACATTGCGCTGAACAACCGTGGCATTGAGTCAATCCATGGTCCAATGGTAAAGGATTTTTCAGATGATGAGAGTGTGGAAAGCCTCCGCAAGGCTCTTTTTGGCGAATTGCAGTCGCAGAGCATCACCACCAACGACAACTGCGTGGAAGGCAAGGCTGAAGGCCGTTTGGTTGGCGGAAATCTGTCGTTAACCTATAGTTTGGGCGGAACATTGTTCGATTTGAATGTGAAAAACGCCATCCTTTTCATTGAAGACACGGGCGAAGCCAATTACGCAATCGACAGAATGTTGGCAAACCTAAAGTTGAGCGGAAAATTGGATTGTATCAAAGGTGTGGTTGTTGGCGATTTCACCAGCATGTCGCAAGGAAACGACAGACCACTTAACGAAATCATACACAATTACTTCGACGATTTGAACGTGCCAATTTTGTATGGTATAAAAATAGGACACGGCTCCAAAAACCTTGCAACCTATTTAGGACGCATGGTAACTCTCGAAGTGACCGCAGACAAGGCGGAAATACGCTATTAACAATAACAGTATGGCACAGAAAAATCAATCAAAATTACGTGGCGCGATAGTGATACTTGCCGCTGTTTTGGTAGTGGCAGGATTGTACACGGCACGGATTGTATTTGGCGGAAACATTTACAGCAACAGCGGCCAAGAAAAAATCAGATTCGCGGTTGAAACAGGTTCCACGGTTGACAACATTATAGATTATCTTGAGAAGGATCTGAATGTAAAACATCCCAAGGGACTTAAAATTGCTGCAAAGGTTCTCGATTTGGAACATCACATTTACCCTGGTTTGTACGAGTTACAGAATGGCATGTCGGCGTTCGAGGCGGTTCGTTTATTTCGCTCGGGAAAACGTGCAACAGTACGACTTTCTATTACCAATGCCCGTCATTACGAAGAAGTTCTTGAACTTGTCTCCGAAAAATTGGAAGCAAAATACGAGGATTTGATTTTTCTTACCAACAATCGGCAGTTTATGGATTCCTTAGGCTTCAACAAAGCCAATACAATATGTCTGTTCTTACCCGATACGTACGAATTTTACTGGAACACATCGGCTCGTCAATTTTTGGAACGTATGGCAAAGGAATATTCGCAATTTTGGACGGAAAAGCGGCGCAAGAAGGCGTCAAATATCGGCCTTACGCCACAGCAAGTTATGACACTCGCCTCGATAGTCGATCAGGAAACACGCCACAACGACGAAAAACCGCGTATTGCGGGCGTATATATGAACCGTCTGCATGGAACAGCCACGGCTGGGAAACTGCAGGCCGACCCCACGATAAAATTCGCCCTGAACGATTTCGAAATCAAACGAGTACGCAAAGGTCATATTGAACGCGCAAAAACATCTCCATACAGCACATACGAGCATAAAGGTCTGCCGCCCGGTCCAATTTGTTTGCCGTCGAAAGCCGGCATCGATGCCGTTTTGAATTATGAGCATCATGGCTTCTACTTTTTCTGCGCACAGCCGAATTATTCGGGCTACAGCAATTTCTCGACAACCTTCGAGCAGCACCGCAATTATGCCACGGCATATCAAAAATGGCTAAATCAAGAAGGATTTTAAGGAAAGATTTGGATTAGTGCGGGTAATTTTTTATTTTCGTCATTGATGAAAACTAAACTTTATATACTGTTTTTGTTTGTCGGATTATGCAGTGCTGTATTCGGACAGAGAACAGTTTCGTTCCGTGCGGTTGACAATCTTACAATCAACGCCGATTACTACGAAACCTTTGCCGAGTCGAACAAATATATGCTGATGTTCCATCAGGCGGAGTATAGCCGAGGTGAATTCCAACAAATTGCGGAACGCATGATAAAGCTCGATTTCAATTGTTTGGCGGTAGATTTGCGTTACGGGAAAGAAGTGAATTTCGTGAATAATGAGACTGCTGAGCAAGCCCGTCAGAATAAAATGAACGTGACGTTGCTGTCGTGCGAGAAAGATATTGAAGCAGCAATCAATTATATTCAAACCAACGACCCAAGTGCGCTGATTTTCCTTATGGGAAGTTCGTTTTCGGCATCGTTGTGCCTGAAAGTTGCGAAAGACCGCGGTGATATTCGGGCGGTTATTGCCTATAGTCCGGGAGAATTTTTCAATACGCTCAGTATTGCCGAGTACATAAAAGGGTTGAAAACACCAACATATATTGGTTGTACACAAACGGAATATCCGTATGTGCAGGAGCTTTCGGCTGGCATAGAAGCGTCGAAGTTTGTGGTGTATAAACCAGAAAGCGGAAACGGAAAACATGGCGTGGAAACGCTTTGGTGGGATTCCGACACCCGCGAGGAATGTTGGCTGAGTTTGATGTTTTTCCTAAAAGATTTCTGATATGGGAAAGCAAACAACCATAAAAGTGCCCTTGAAAACCGAACGGTATGAGATTTTTGCTATATGCTCGAACCTCAATGTATTTCAATTTTGCGCAACGCTCAACAACTTGCTTTCCATTGATTTACAAGGACAAAAACCGAGGGAAATCGAAATAAACGGAATACGTGTGCAACCGTTGCATTATTCGTTTGTTAACCCAATCGACAAGGTAACGACCACTGTTGTGGAAAATCAGGTAAATGGTCGTCCGTTGTTGGATTACTTAAAGAATATCACATTTTTTGTGAAATTGTCGCCCGTTGTTTCCGATGAGCAACTCACTGATTTTCAGCAAAAACTTTCGGAATCGGGAATGTTCACGTTTGTGCAGCGTATTTCACGGCAGAATTTCACAAAACAGCAGGAAAACACATTCAACGCAATTTTCCAATATGTGTAGCGAATGAAACGGTTTCTTACCATAGTAATCAGTATTGTGTGCTTGTGCGCCTGTGGTAGTGGACTCAAAACGAAGCCTAAAAACGACAAGTCGGGTGGTGTGCTGCATCTTGCCATCTACGATGTGACGTTCGACGAATACATTTTTCCGCCAACAGTCCATAACGAATTGGAAAAAAGTCTTGCGTGCATTTTTTACACAGGTTTGTTCCAATACAATCCTTTTTCGCTTGAAGTGGAGAATGCCATCTGCAAAACGTGGGAAGTTGACAATACGGGCGCAGTGTATATTTTCAATCTTGATTCCACGGTAATGTTCCAGCGAGACGAATGTTTCGGACGTAAGGAAACCCGCCATGTGACTGCCTATGATGTGAAATACACCTTTCATTTGCTTGCAAATCCAAAATACAGCACTTATGCGTTCACTAACACGGTGTATCACATAAAAGGGGCGAAAGATTACTTTTCGTTGCCCGATTCCGTGCGCGACACAAGCCGGATCGAAGGTATCCAAGTGTTGAATGACTATGCGCTGAAAATCACGCTCGACAAGCCTTCGCCGGGTTTTATCAATAATCTTGCGCATCCTTCGGCGGCAATTCTTCCGTATGAGGCGGTGGAAAAATATGGCGACCAATCCACCGTGGGCGTAGGTCCGTTCAGCTACGAAGCCGACAGTGCGCAGTTCCGTTTTATAAAAAATGACTTGCATAATAAATACGATGCCAACAGAACCCATTTGCCGTATCTCGACAGCATCACAATGACCCGTGTGGATTCGATTGACCAAACCGTTGATTTGTTTGTCGAGGGGAAAATCGATGCGATGCTGATGGTGCCGAGCATACGGATTAAAGATATTCTCAAACGTATTCCTGAGGATTTCTCCTATGAAATTTCGGAATCAAACATCGTGAACCTGAAAGGAAACTTTGTCAGATATAATATTCTCCGTTCTTACGTGAAAGATTTGTACACCAATAAATTGAACATTCTTAACTTTGAACGGACGTATATTGACAAGCGGCAAAAATGATTTTTTGGAAATCGTTTCCGTGGTTGCAGGAAAATGTTATTTTTGTACATATAAAATCTTGGAATGAAACAATTTGTTTTTATAGTGTTGATGCTTGTGAATGTTGCGGTTTTAGCCCAAATAGGCGGGGAAAATCCTGAGGCGAACTATGGCACCATTACGATTAACCAAGATCCACGCATAGCCGAGTTGGTAAACACCCATATTGAAATCAATAAGGCGAATAATGGGAAAATTCAGGGTTGGCGTGTGCAGATTTATAACTCTTCGGGCACAAATTCGCGTTCCGAAGTGCAAAATGCCCGAAAACTATTTCTCTCGAAATATCCCGATGTTGGTGCATATTTGATTTACCAACCTCCGTTTTTCAAAATCCGTGTGGGTGATTTCCGTTCAAAAGACGAGGCGTATTCGTTCTATAAACAGATTCTTACGGATTTCCCCGTTTCGTATCTGATTTCCGACCAAATCAACTATCCAGCCCTCAAGACAACGGAGGACAATATTACAACCGATTTAAACAAATTGCTCGAGGAGATAAAATAACCTGTGTAATTCCCAATGGGAATTATGCATTCATTCGAGCTTCCTCAATCATCTCAAATGCCTTGTCAACTCCTGTTGATGCAGGTTCGGCAATCACTGTAAGATTTGGTTGGGGAGAAACCCGTGGCTGCGGATCAATGAAATAAATCGGCACATTCGGTTTCGCATAGCGGATAAGTCCAGCGGCAGGATACACTTGCATCGATGTTCCAATAATCATCAGAATATCAGCGTTTTGTACCAATCGTGCGGCAGGTTCGATATTTGGAACCGCTTCTTCGAAAAATACAATTTGTGGACGGAGTTGTGAGCCGTCGTTAGCCTTGTCGCCCATTTTTATCGGGTTATAGCCAATTTCAACAAATGTGCTTACATCCGATTCGTCGCGTGAGCTGCACGCCTTGGTAAGTTCGCCGTGGAGGTGAAGAACCTTGGAACTTCCGGCACGTTCGTGAAGGTTATCCACATTTTGGGTAATCACAGAAATATCGTATTCCAATTCACGTTCAGCTATGCTGATGTGTGCTCGGTTCGGCTGTTTCGACTGGAGATTTGTGCGCATTGTGTTATAAAAATCCAGAATCAACTGCGGATTTCTGTACCATGCACTATGAGTGGCAACATCTTCCACCCGATAATTTTCCCATAAACCATCTTCGGAACGGAATGCCTTGATTCCTGATTCCACGCTGATTCCAGCACCTGTCAAAACAACTAATTTTTCCATAATCACACATTTATAAGAAATCTATACCCATAATTGAAACATCGTCGTGGACTTCCTTGTCGCCAATGAAATGCTCAAGTTCTGTACGGAGATAATGCACCACGTCGGCGGCGGAACCGTCAATCGTCAGTGCGCCCTCGATGGGAACTGTGCCGAACTGCGTGCCATGTTCGTTTTCAGCCTCAATCAAACCATCGGTAAAGCACAGCAGCTTGTCGCCGGAATCAATATGCACCGACCCGACGGTGAGTTGCGGAATTTCTTCCAGCATACCCAATCCCACGCATCCGGAAGTCAAATACATCAGTTCCGAATACTTCTTTTTGAAAAGCAAGGGAGGATTGTGCCCTGCATTCACGTAGTACAGTGTTTTGCTTATCACATTATATTTTCCGATGAAAAACGTAACAAATCGTTCTCCTTGGGAGTTTCGGTTCACATTCTGGTTTAAGTCCTTTATAAGATTGATAAGCGGAACAGAGCGTTTGAACAAAATCCGCAGATTCGCCTGAAAATTCGACATAAGAATTGCCGCTGAAATGCCTTTTCCCGACACATCGCCTATGCAAAACCCATATTCGTTGTTGTTGAGTTTCATAAAATCGTAGTAATCGCCACCCACCATTGAATGTGGCTGGTAAAACGTGGCAATGTCAAGATATTCGTTGGGCGGCAATGAATTTTCCGACGGCACAAGCATAGCTTGTAGTCGCGACGCAACTTCAAGCTCTTTTTTCAAAGATTCCTGTTCGAGGGCTTGTTTGTAGAGCCGTTTGTTTTCGAGGGCAACGGTCACAATGTTTGCCAACGTCTGAACAAAGTCAAGGTTGGCGAAAATCGGCGATTCGTCGTCGAACGACTGGTAGCCTGCAATGTCGCCCAAAAGCACGTAAGCAAGTTGTATATTTTTATGAAACACGGGAATCACCACGTCAAAATCCTTCAGCAACGGGTCGTTGCGGTCGCTAATTCGTGTGATTTCCGTAAAACAAGACAACGCCGACGAAACATCATCGGCGTTGCTCCCATAGTCTTCGGGGACACCAACAGTCAAAACATTTTTCCAATTCTGATTAACAATAAATACAGAAATAACGTGAATGTTGAGACCTTGGCAAAGAATGTCCCGATATTTTTGCAACAAATCGTGTGCGGATGAATTCGCATTGATAGCCAGCGTGATGTCGAGCAACGACTTGAGCTTAAATTGAGCAAGCTCCAACTGTTGCTGCTGCGACTGGTCAACGCGTATCATGGCTCACATATTTGTTATTTTACACGTTCTTTGTATGAACCGTCAGTCGTGTCGATTTTGATTTTCTCACCGACATTTATAAATAAAGGAACGCGAACTTCAGCACCAGTTTCCACAGTTGCTGGTTTCATTGCGTTTGTAGCAGTGTCGCCTTTCACACCTGGTTCAGTGTATGTAACTTCCAAAACAACCATTTGTGGCATTTCGGCGAACAACAATGTTTCTGTTGAAGCATCGAATACAGCGTCAACCACATCGCCTTCCTTCATGAAATCAACACCTGAAATCAAATCGTGGATCACGTTGATTTGTTCGAACGTTTCCTGGTTCATGAACACATATTCATTACCTTCTTGATACAGATATTGATATGGGCGGTGTTCCACACGAACGTCTTCCAATTTTTCACCAATGTTGAAACGACGTTCCAACACACGTCCCGAAACCACGTCTTTCAACGTTGTACGCATAATAGTGTTACCTTTTCCCGGTTTTACGTGCAAGAAATCAATACACACATAAATTTTGCCGTCCATACGAATGGCAACACCCTTCTTAATGTCTTGAGAATTAATCATACTGAATTATTTATTATTTGAAATATCTTTTGTTTGGCTACAAAATTAAAAAAAAAGTAACACAAACCGTTTATTGGAAAGAATTTATGTGATAACAGAATCATCACAAGTGTCATTGCGGCCATAGTGCAAATGCCAACAAAAACCGCGCAGGGTTGAAGATTCCTTTCAAAACAAATTTTAGCAAATCGGTTACATTCAGATTACAAACTGTGGCAAAAAGTTTCAGTTTTTATAAAAATTACCTCTTACTGATATAAATGTATCGGAAGAACTTTTTATTTTTGTTCAATCAAAAATTAAGTATATGAAAAGAATAGCTATTATAGGATACGGAAACATTGGAAAGTACGTATTGGAAGCATTGGAAGTAGCTCCCGACATGGAAATTGCGGGAGTTGTACGTCGTTCGGTTTCTGGCGAAATGCCGTTGGAACTTACTCCGTACAAAGTTGTGACCGACATAAAGGAATTGGGCAAAGTTGACGGTGTGATTCTTGCCACTCCAAGCCGAAGCGTTGAGGAGAATGCAAAGAAATATCTTGCAATGGGAATCAACACGGTTGATAGTTTCGATATCCACGGCGATATTTGGGACTTGCACGAATCGCTTGGAAGTGTTGCGAAAGCAAACAAATCTGTTGCAATTATCTCGGCAGGATGGGATCCAGGAAGTGATTCTGTTGTTCGTACGTTGTTGCAGGCAGCTGCTCCAAAAGGTCTTACATGGACAAACTTCGGCCCGGGAATGAGTATGGGACACTCAGTTGTGGCTCGTTCTAAAAAAGGTGTAAAAAATGCGTTGTCGATGACAATGCCACAGGGCGCAGGAATCCACAGCCGTTTGGTTTACGTTGAATTGGAAGATGGTTTCACAGCACAGCAAGTGTATGACGAACTGAAAGCTGATGACTATTTTGCCCACGACGAACTTCATGTGATTCCAGTTGACAGTGTTGACAACTGCCGCGATATGGGACATGGTGTTGTTTTGGAACGCAAAGGTGTTTCGGGAAAAACACAAAACCAACGTTTCAAATTCGAAATGACAATCAACAATCCGGCATTGACCGCTCAACTTTTGGTTGGTGTGGCCCGCGCTACATTCAAACAGCAACCGGGTGCATACACAATGCCTGAAATTCCTATGATGGATTTATTGCCGGGCGAAAAAGAACAATTGATTCGTTCTTTGGTATAGTACACACATTTCTACGATACGAAGGCGTTCCGAAAGGACGCCTTTTTTTATTCGCATTTAGGCTTAATGGTCAAAATGAGACCTGAAATCCTTGTAATAAATTGAAATTTATATATTTACAGCATTTTTTATTTTTTGTAAAACACATTATATTCGTTCCAAAATCTCCTCAACTTTTGTTTCCTGCATTTTGAGAATGGCAAACCATCTTTTGCCCATATCCTTGAGCGAAGCGCCAACGCTGTACAAATCGTCATCAAGAATCAGAAAACGGTCATGGGACTTTTTCAATCTTTTCACGGCGATTGGCGGATATTGGGAGTTATGGCGGTCAATATCGAGTTGGAGTTGTTCACCAATGCTGTATGTATAAATTGTTGCCGTCACGCCATCGGCTCGTTTGCTGAGAATTTTTAGAGTAGTTTCATCCACATAGTTGTCAATCAAAACAATACGGCGATTGGCAGATTTTATCAATTGGCACATTTTTTCGTAAGCGTCAAAAATCTGTCCATCGAAAAACATGCCTTCAACCGGTGGCAACGAGGTTTTTACAAAGAAAGCTATTTTACTTTCTGTTTGGCTCATTCGTTGTTCCAAACGTTCTATTCGTTGGTTTACTGAATATCCTTTCAATAAATATTCCTTCAAAACTTTATTAGCCCATTGGCGGAATTGAGTTCCTTTTTTAGATTTCACTCTGTATCCAACCGAAATGATAACATCAAGACTGAAATATTTGACTGGTTTGTCGGAATTTGCAATTTGCAAAAAATGCAAATTGCTTTTTTCATCAAGTTCCTCTTCTGCAAAAATATTCTTTATATGCCTCGATATAACAGAAACACTTTTGTCAAACAACTCCGCCATTTGTGCCTGTGTCAGCCACACGGTTTCGTCATTCATTCTCACTCCCAGACGAATTGTGTCGTCGGGATTGTACAAAATCACCTCGCCATTGTTTGGCGCAAAATCTTGATTTTCAATTAATTTATCCATACTTTCGTTGTAATGTTACGGCATTAAACATTCCCTTTCCGTCAGCAAAGTCGCTTCGGTAAAGAGTTCTGCGAAAATAGTGGATTTTTTGACATGAAGAATTATGAAAGAAGGATTTTCTTTTTTCAACAAACAGATTCCTCACTTTCGCTTCTTTGTCTGTTTTAAACAATCTGTTCGAGCGGAGCGAGACTACTCAAAAAATTAGAGTAGTTTGCCAAGAGGGAAACAGAATGGTGATACGTACCATTGATTTCTACAATCTCGATATGATTATATCGGTGGAATATAGAGTTAATAGTGCAAATGCGACTCAATTTCGCCGATGGGCTACGTCCGTTCTAAAAGAATATCTTCGGTGTGAACTTGGGACTGGTAGGAAAAAGAATTCCCTTTTGCAAAAAACAAATTTAGAGAGGTACAGTTTTCAATAATTATTTCACTGTCAACTGTGCGAGATAATCGAAATGTTCGCCTTCGAGTACCAGATCGCAGCGGAATCCGTTGGCTTGTGCATATTCCGAAATGGTTGAAAAATCAACATAAAGCCACGGGAAAGGCGTTGCACGGATTTTTCGGTAACGCATGGTATAAACAACCTCTCCGTAGTAATTTCCATTTATGTTGATGTGGCAAGAACCATCTTCGTCGGTGAACAAATACACCAAATCCGACGAATCGAACAAAATTTGTCCGTTGGGTTTCAACAGCGACTTGCAATGGGCAAAAAATGCAGGCAATCCTGCCAACGTGCCGGCAATACCCACACCGTTCATCAACAGCAACAATGTGTCGAATTTCATTCCTCGTAAATCATAAAAATCCGATTCAAGAATATGTTGTACGCCGCGTTCGCGCATTACCTGTACCGAAAGTTGCGAATTTTCCACCGCTGTGACCGTTTTCCCGATACTTTGCAGATACAATGAGTGACAGCCAGCTGCCGCGCCCACATCAAGAATTTCGCCATGGGCAAGCGTCAACGCCTTGCGTTCCATTTCGGGCATTTCGTCCCACGTGCGGAACAAATACGGAATCGGGAACTCGTCTTCCCGCGTATATTGCGTGGCATTCAGCAATTTAGCGAGTTTTTTGTTGCGATGGAAATCATCTATCGCCTGTCCCATGGGATCGTTTTCTGGAGAAAGTATCATAATTGCTTTTTTACGAAGATACGGAATTTATTTGGTTCGACGATTTTTGCACGTTGCGATAGTGTTGCAATAATGCCATCACATCGTTGTTGTTTGATTGCAGGAGCTGTGCCGCAAGAGCCACTACGTTTTCTTTGGGGAATCCTAACAATGCGGAATGATTCAAAAACTTATATACCTGAAAACCATTGAACCATCGGAAAAAACGTTTTTGGAATTGGTCTTCTGATTTTGTATTGTGTTGTATTTCAATAATTTTCTTTTTAAATTCAGAGAATTGGAGAAATGATTTTAAACAAGGATGGAATGTTTTGTAAGTTTTTTCCAACTGTGATTCTGTAGCATTGCAGAGCGTGAGCGACTGCGAAAAAAATTGTTGTAATACGTCGAAACTTTCCGACGGATATGTTTGTAGTTCACCGCCTTGTTGTTTCAGTTCCGCAATTGCGGTTCCTGTGCCAAACGGCACACGATTCGACACGCGTGACGACGGATAGACTGTGGTTGAGGTGATTTCTCCGAATGTTTCGGAGGGGAAAAGTTTTTGCAAAAAATAAAAATCCTCGCCAGCCTGCCGTTTGTTCATGCCACCTTGTCTGCAATAAGTTTTTGCCCGTACCGAAAAACATGAGCCGACTGTATGGTAGGCATACGGAAAACCAATCCGTTTAAGTTGTTCAACATAATATCGCAAATACAGTTCGTATTGCGCAATTGCCTGATATTGTTCTTGTTGCAATTCGCCCGATAATGGATGTTCAAAATACAAATTCGCTGCTCCGCATTGAGGGTGTTGTTCGTAGAATTGTTCGATGGCGGTCAAATAGTTTGTTTCCACTAACGTGTCGGCATCGCAGGAAACGAGTATGCCGTTAGGGTTGCTGATTTGTGCGAACCGATGAATTGCTTCGTCCATCGCAACTTTACGTGCGTAGCCTACGCCTGCCTGTTTTTGCGGAATATCGAACGCCGCAATCGGCACAATGGAAATCTGTTCCGTTGCATGCTCCTCCGTATATTGATGGAGCATCTCCAAAGTTTTTTGATTGAAAGCTTTTATATCGTTTTCCGCTGATTCACTGTGATTCACAACAACAAGAATTTCAACTGAACATTTTGGCATGGCGCAATGGCAGATTGAATCCAATGTTCGGACAATTTCAGGCTCGTAATAGCACGGAATAGTGATGATTATGCCTAAATTTTTGTTGACGGGCGTATGCGATTGTTGTGCAAAAACCTCGAATCGGGAACAATATGTTTCAAACACCGACGGCATTATAACGTAAAGATTGACAGCACATTAGCCGAAGTTATTTCGGCAACTTCCTCAACAGGGCAGTTCCACACAGAAGCAAGTTTTTCCGCCACGAGGGCTACATACCCCGGCTCATTGCGTTCGCCACGGTGAGGAACAGGGGTAAGGTACGGATCGTCAGTTTCCAGAACCACTTTCTCGCGCGGGATAGCTTTTACAATCTCATCGAGATGCGATGTCTTGAACGTGAGAACGCCGCCAATACCAATGTGGAAGCCCATGTCAATCACTTTGAAAGCCTCCTCTTTTGAGCCAGAAAAGCAATGGAAAATACCTTTGAAATTTTGCGACGGCAAATCACGAAGAGCCTTGTAGGTCTCGTTGAACGCCTTTCGCACGTGCGTTACAATGGGAATATTGCGTTTTTGTGCAACTTCAACTTGTTGGGAAAACACCTCAATTTGTTCTTCCAGAAATGTTTTGTCCCAATACAAATCAATGCCGATTTCACCGATTCCCACAATGGTACGTTTGGGCAATTCAGCATAAAAAGCGTCCAATTCCGCCTGAAAATTTTCATTAACCGAAGTTGGATGAACGCCAAGCATCGGAAAACACAAATCAGGATATTGGTTTGCAACCGAAAACATCCGCTCACGTGAGGAAGAATCAATGTCGGGAAGAATGATTTTTCCAACGCCAAGCGAAACCGCACGTTGAATCACTTCATCGCGGTCGGAATCGAAAGCTTCGTCGTACACATGGCTGTGAGTGTTTATGATAGACATTCTTCTTCAGTCTCAGTTAATTCGATAGTATCGTTTTTGCCAGCCACAAGAAGTACAAATTCACCTTTGGGTTGTTTTGTCTGGAAATGTTCTATCACCGTTGGAATCGAGCCACGAACCACTTCTTGAAACACTTTTGAGATTTCGCGTACAACAGCAACATTGCGGTCTCCGATAAATTCTTGGATTTGCGTCAGCGTTTTCACGATTCGGTGCGGGGATTCATAGAAAATAATCGTGCGAGTTTCGTCTTTCAACGAAATCAATCGGCTTTGGCGTCCTTTTTTGTGAGGGAGGAATCCCTCAAAACAAAAACGGTCGGTGGTGAAACCGCTCATTACAAGAGCTGGCACAAATGCAGTGGCACCGGGAAGGCATTCTACTTCGATACCGTTTTCAATACAATTTTTAGTGATTAAATAGCCGGGATCCGAAATCGACGGAGTTCCAGCATCGGAAATCAGTGCCGTGAGAGAATTTTCGCGGATGATGTCAAGAGTGCGGTCGAGAGTGGCGTGTTCGTTGAATTTATGGTGCGCCATCATTTTTGTTTCTATGCCAAAATGTTTGAGCAGATTTCCCGATGTGCGAGTGTCTTCGGCAAGAATCAAATCAGCTTCCTTCAACACTTCCACGGCACGGAATGTCATGTCCTGCATATTCCCGACAGGTGTCGGCACTACAACCAATTTTCCCATACTACAAATATCTCCGTTCCACTATAGCCAAAAAATCCTGTACGTCAGCGCTTTCAAAATCCCATTCGAATTCGTTTTTCAGATAGGCAATCGCTTCGTCGAAAGAAGACAATCCATTGAGTACGGAAATCGTGTTTTCGAACAAGTCCTGATTGCGGTTGAACAAAACATATCTATACCGCACTCGGTCGTTGATGCCGATTGCGCCCATAATTTCCGAGATAGGTTTTTTTCCCAATTTTGTTCCCAAATCGGTAACCTGTTTTGGCGTGAAAACTTCCCGTTTTGCCGCAGAATCCTCAACGGGTTCAGGGTTTTCCTCCTGTTTCTTTTCGGAAACAGGCTCTTCCTGTGCAGGTTCGTTGTCAAAGGACAGCACCTCAATGATTGCGTCCTCGGCAGGAGCTTGTTCCTTGATAGGTTCCTCGACAGGTTTTTCTGGAGTTTCAACAATTTTCTTGTCGGGAGCAACTTGTTTTAATTCCGACAGCAAATCGTATAATTCCCGAGTTTTCTGCAATAAGATATCTATTTCGATAGCTGGAATAACCGACTGTGAATCATACGTTTGCACATATCGGTTTACATCAGCCGCACGTTTCTGGATTTCAACGAGATTTTTTCCCATAATTTCTATTTTGTACAAATGTAGCGAAATAATTCTAATCTCTCTTCCTATTTTCATTCAAACATAGAACGCAGAGTATTGTTTTATAACGTTGTGATGGCGACAATATTACGTTTATTCCGTCACAAAAAAATCGCTCATTATCGCATCCGACAATAAGATGCCGTTGCGGGTGAGTGAAATTCTGCCATTGTGTTCTTGCAATAACCCTTTGTCAAGATATGATTTTTTATGTTGTTCAAATGAGTGGAAATAATCAGGAAAAACGGTTTTTACGGTTTCGCACAAAATGCCGTTTCTTGTTCGCAAGCCAGTCATTATTAATTCATTATATTTATCCCGATGTGATAGCATTTCTGTTTCGCAGGGAATAATGCCGTTTTGTATAGAACTGATATACTTTGCGTTATGGGAGATATTCCAATAACGTCTGTCGCCATCGAACGAGTGTGCCGAAGGTCCGATGCCGAGATATGGTTCGCCTTTCCAATACGAAGAATTATGACGGGACTGCATACCGTTTTTTGCAAAATTGGAAATCTCATATTGTTCAAATCCAGACTGTTGTGACCAATCGATGAGGTAATTGAATTCTTCCAAAACGGATTCTTCCGAAGGAAGAAGGAATTTACCTGTTCTCACAAACTTATGGAGTGCCGTATGTTCTTCAACCATAAGCGAATATGCCGACAAATGTTGCACGTTGAGTTTCTCTACTTCAGCAAGATTATGTTTCCATCGCTCCATTGTCATATTGGGAAGGCCATATATCAAATCAATTGTAATATTTTGGAATCCAGCATTTTGAGCGATTTTTACTGCGTTGCGTGCTGTTTCACCAGAGTGTCGGCGGTTTAACAGTTGCAAATCATCGTCGAAAAACGACTGAATGCCGATGCTCAGACGGTTTACTCCCAGTTCGAGCAAGGTTTTGCAGTATGCTTCGGTAATATCGTCGGGATTACATTCAAACGAAAACTCCGCATTGGGCGACAAAGAAGTTTTTTCCCGAATGGCAGACAGAATTCTCGTCAATTCTTTTTGCGTCAGCAACGAAGGTGTTCCGCCTCCAAAATAAAGAGTTTCAATTGGTTGCGAGAACCACTCGCCCCGCAATGCCAATTCGTTACACACAGCGTCAACATATTCACCGCGTGTTTTCAAATTCAAACTAAAATGAAAATCACAGTAGTAGCAAAGCTTGGCACAATAGGGAACGTGAATATATAAATGTGTAATGTTCAATGCGTAATGCGTAATTAAAGCGTAATTAAATTGTACGTGGGGCTGTTTTGTGTGAAATAGCCATAAGAATACGTATGATTTCGGAAAGTTCCTTTTGAAGGGAAGAGAATTCCTCCTCAAAAAGATAATTTGTCTCATGTAGTAATTCTAACCAATATTCCGATTCACTGGCTTCTTTAAGTGCAATGTTTATTTTTGCAACAAAATCAGCCCTGCTCTGCCCTCGAGAGGCTTCTTTTGCATTTGCACCTATACTTGTACCAGAACGGAGCAGTTGTTTGGAAAGAACAAATTCTTTTTTTTCAGTTGTAAGATACTGATAGATTTTTATTATTTGAATGGCAAATGATTTAGTTTTTACAAGAATTATATTGTCGGAATCTTTTTTCATGGTTTGCGGTGTTAAAATTATGAATTAAAATTGCGCATTACGCATTAAGCATTTCGCATTAAGTAAGTATTTCGTACCCTGTTTCCGTTACCACAAGTGTGTGCTCCCATTGGGCGGATAGTTTTTTGTCGGCGGTGATGACCGTCCAGCCGTCTTTCAGGAATTTGCATTTCCAAGTGCCTTCGTTCACCATAGGTTCGATGGTGAAAACCATGCCCGGAAGCATCAGCACGCCACGTTGCCGTGGTTGTGCATAGTGGACAACTTCAGGTTCATCGTGGAATTTCTTCCCGATACCGTGTCCGCACAAATCGCGCACAATGCTGAAACCATTGTCGTTGGCGTAGGGTTCTATTGCGTCACCGATGTCGTTTAGTCTGCCGTAAGGCTTTACTTGTTTCAATCCTATTTCAAGACAATCTTTGGCAACATCGACCAATTTCTGCGCATTAGGAGCCACGTTGCCAATGCAGTACATACGGCTGCTGTCGCCGAAATAACCATCGAGGATTGTGGTACAGTCAACATTCACAATATCGCCGTCTTTGATTATTTTGTCGGGCGAGGGGATACCGTGGCACACCACTTCGTTGATGGAAATACAACAACTTTTCGGGAAACCTTCGTAGTTCAAACAAGCAGGAATACCCTTGTGGTCGTAGGTAAATTCGCGAACCAAATCGTCGAGGCGTTCTGTGGAAACACCTTCTTTTATCTCTGATTGAACCATATCGAGTACCGCATGGTTCAATGCACCTGCGGCACGGATTTTCTCTATTTGTTCGGCAGAATATAAAATGGTTCTTGGCAGAATTTTGAACCCTTCGCGACGATACTTATCGAGTTCGCAGTCCTGCAACCAGTGACATTTCTTGTACTTCTTTCCGCTGCCACACCAGCAGGGATCGTTTGGCTCTAACTTTTGCATTGTATTGAATAAATGAAACACTTCTAAAATAAACTTCCTTGTTTTACGTTTGGCAACCGCCCTAAATGTTTGTATGCCAACGGAGTAACTTCACGTCCACGAGGTGTCCGTTGTAAAAATCCTTCTTTAATTAGGAACGGTTCATACACTTCCTCTATTGTGCCGGAATCTTCGCCAACTGCTGTTGCAATTGTATTCACACCAACAGGACCGCCACCGAATTTGTCGATAATCGTACACAAAATTTTGTTGTCCATCTCGTCAAGTCCGTATTTGTCGATGTTGAGCGACTCCAACGCAAAACGAGTGATGTCGAGCGTGATATTTCCTGTTCCCTTTACTTGGGCAAAATCGCGTACACGGCGAAGCAGGGCATTGGCAATACGAGGAGTTCCACGGCTTCGTGATGCGATTTCCTTTGCAGCCTGCGTTTCGATGTCGATGTTGAGAATGCCAGCCGAACGTTCCACAATCTTAGTCAACAAATCCACATCGTAGTATTCAAACAAACATTTTATGCCGAAACGTGCGCGGAGCGGACTTGTGAGCGAACCCGACCGTGTTGTCGCACCAATCAACGTGAATGGTGCGAGCGAAAGCTGCACGGAACGCGCGCTCGGACCTTTGTCTATCATAATATCGATACGGAAATCTTCCATCGCCGAATACAAATATTCCTCCACAACAGGCGAAAGCCGATGGATTTCGTCGATAAACAGCACATCATTTTCTTCGAGGCTGGTGAGCAGACCCGCCAAATCGCCTGGTTTGTCGAGCACGGGGCCGGATGTTATTTTGAAATTTACACCAAGTTCGTTGGCAATAATATTTGCAAGAGTGGTTTTTCCAAGTCCTGGAGGTCCGTGCAACAGCACGTGGTCGAGCGACTCGCCACGCATTTTTGCGGCGGCAACGAAAATCTTCAGATTCTCGACAACCTTCTGTTGTCCCGTAAAATCGTCAAAATCAAGCGGTCGAAGTTGTTTTTCGAACTCGCTGTCCTTGTTTGAAATATGTTCAGGGTCGAGATTGGAATTCATCGCTCTATTTTTTACAAAAGTAATAAAATAACAATATAAAAGCATTGTATGCTGTTATTCAATCATTTTGATTTAGATAAGCCATTTTCTAAACATGCGCAAATGCACCTAACTTTCAACACGTTTGATTATGCGTATCGGAAATATGAAGAAGGCGCATTGTAATTAAAAGGTTACACCTTTTGCTGGCATACGAAACATAAACAGAGTGTTGTTATTCACTGTAGAGATACAAAAATCACCTTTGATAATGACGTCCATTCCAATAAGGACATCATAATCAAATCCAGTATTATTCTCACTACTTAAAACTTGTAAATTAGTTATTTTGTATCCATTTTCAAAACACAAATCAACTAGATAGGTGTTAACTTCGTTTGTTCCACCATATGCTGAAACTATACACTCGCCATTCGGTTTTAGTTCCAATGCTTTTACTATTTCGGGCGAAATAATAGTATTCGTGGCTCCTGTATCCCATGCAGCGTTTGCGATTTTACAATACAAACGATTCCCTTTTTTGTCAGTCACACCAGATGGCATAACAACATAGCAATCCGTTATGATAGCGTCCTGAGACTTACCATAACATTTAGTCAAACAATTCATTGTGGTAAAACTTTTGCCTCAATATTTTTTGTTTGTCGGGAAGTTTTTGTTACTGCACGAAAAGATGTTATCCGTGCCACATGTTTATCTTGCCAAGGTTCGGCTTCGACTACCGTTGTGATTTTTGGAAATACTTTTTTATTCATAACTGTTGCTATTTGTTTAAAGCAAAGATAATATAAAAATTTGTAGGTACAAATAATCTTCGTCATTTTAAATACAACTCATTTGTAATAAGCGTATTTTGTATATCATTTTTTTGATGCGTTTGTCGAAATATTTACAAAATAAATTTGTTGCTGTCGGATATTCTTTATATTTTCACGGAAATTTCAAAAAGTAACGTGTATGAAAAAATATTCTTTGTTTGCTCTTTTGGCAGTAATTTCTTTGATGATAATAAGTTGTGGCAAAGAAAAAGAAAATGTGACTCCAAAATATTCGATTGCGTTTGATTTACAAGGTAAAGGAACCTCCATCGACACGATATATGTTGAAGAAGGCGCGCGTATTGAAGAACCTGCCGTTCCCGTTGATGAATATTATATGTTCGATGGTTGGTACAAGGAAGTTGCATGTGTGAATCCGTGGGATTTCGAAACGGATATTGTTACGGGAAACGTTACTTTGTATGCAAAATGGGAAACCAAGGAACGTTGCGTTGTGCTTTTCAAATCGAATTTGGCTGGAATCGCATCTATAAGAGACACTGTTGACTATGGTTCTCTTGTTGAGAGACCTGCCGACATGGAGAGCGAAGACTATTATTTCGAGGGGTGGTACAAAAATTCGTCGTGTACCCAGAAATGGGACTTCGACAATGACCGTGTCCTGCAAAAAACAACCAGAATCTATGCAAAATGGAGCTCGAAATATAATTTATACGGCTCTGAAATTTATACGAGAGAAACGTTTATGTATGGCCGTTTCGAGGCTCGGATGAAAATGGCGTACACGCCGGGTAGTGTAAGTTCTATGTTTATATACTACAACAATTCTGATATTGCAGGAAGTAAACTTTGGAACGAAATCGATATTGAAATCGTGGGAAAGGATTCGTTAAAATTCCAGTCAAATATTATCACAGGAAACCGCGATGCTAAAATAACGAGCGAGGAACGCCATTCACTTTCTCCTGTGGCTGCGTTCAATACTGATTATCACACATTTATGATTGACTGGACTCCTGATTCTGTTGTGTGGTATGTTGATGGCGTGAAAATGCGTTGTACCAAAACAAACGAAGCGGGAACCGACCAAGTGACTGCACTAACTCAACGGCAAAGTCTTCGTTTCAATTTGTGGGCGAGCGAAGTCGAAGAATGGGTTGGCGTGCTGAAGCCGTCAAAATTGCCGGTTTCGCAATATATCGACTATGTGAAAGTTTATTCGTACGACACTGAAAAACAAGAATTTTCGGAAGAACCTCTTTGGATTGACGATTTCGAAAGCTTTAATTCAACCCGTTGGAGCAAAGGTGATTGGCCTATAGGAATGGTTCGACTCAAACCTGCCAATGTGGATGTGAAAGATGGCAAGCTCGTGCTGAATCTCACTAAGGAAATTATTTCGCGTTAATGGCAGTTGCAATCTGTGGAGCACGAAAAACAATATCTCGATTTTGAGCGGATGTTGACTGATGTCGGCATTCGGGTTACGGCCGTTCGCTCGCTCATTTGGCGGACAATCAACACAAAGACATCGGGAGTGTTTTCGCTTGCCGACACGGAAAATGTGTTGCCCACTGTCGATCGTTCCACATTGTTCCGAACATTGTCGCTGTTCGCCGAAAAACATCTTTTGCATGAAATCGATGATGGCTCGGGTATGCAGAAATATTGTATCTGCCACTGTTCCGACAAAGAACATCATCATGGACATATCCACATTTCGTGCGTGGTGTGTCATGAAACATTTTGCATCCACGAAGTGGAAATCCCGTCGGTGCCGATTCCCGAAGGATGGGATGTGGAGGAGGCTGAGTATGTGATAAAAGGTGTTTGCCCGAAATGTAGGGGGAAACGGATTGTGTAGCGCAAAATTTTCCTACCTTTTTTGGTATAGAATTCCTGTGATTAACCGAAAAAATTTATTTTTGCTTTATAAAAAATGTCACGATGTCGAATATTGTCAATTTGAACGGAGTAAGAAATAGTTTTTCGCTACCATTGCAGATTATTACCGCGGTTTTACTGCTGATGCAGGTATTTTTCTTTGTCATCATAGTGTATTTACGTCGGAATTTCCAATTCAATCCTGAAACATTCACCAGTATCAAAGGGTGGATAATGCTCGGTGTGACCATATTTTTTATTGGATGGAACATTTTGGCGCTGATTCAGCGGAAACGGCAAATCAACAAAGCCTCTACAACAGAGGAAAAAGAAAGCATCTACAAGGCATCGACTTTGGTAAGATTTATGACAATGGACT
>JAFZOY010000116.1 GCA_017552705.1 Bacteroidales bacterium | reverse complement strand
TTTTATTTCAAACTGTAAGTGTAACTTTATAAAATAGATGGATATGGAAAAGAGATGGTACGTTTTTATGGCTATTTTGTTAGCGATAACTGTAATTGGTTGTTTTGTTCCGGCGCAGCCAGATATTTGGACGTTGAGCGACAACATTAATCTTGCCGATGTCGCATGGTTGCTGACGGCTACGATTTTTGTGTTAATGATGACACCTGGGCTTTCGCTGTTTTACGGTGGTATGGTTCGTAAGAAAAATATTATATCAACCATATTGCAAAGCATTGTGGCTATGGGACTTATAAGTGTAATTTGGGTATTTTGCGGATTTAGCCTTGCGTTTGGTGACGATTTAGGGGGAATAGTTGGAAATCCAGGTACGTATTTCTTTATGCATAATGTGGGTGGTCAAGCAACTGATGACCTTTCAACGAAGTTGGGTTTGACAATCCCTCTTGCTTTGTACGCGCTGTTCCAAATGAAATTTGCCATCATTACGCCCTCGCTTATCACTGGTTCGTTCGCTGAACGCGTTCGTTTTTCTGGTTATATGGTGTTTATGGCGTTGTTCTGTTTGTTCATTTATTGTCCGCTTGCCCACTGTACATGGCATCCCGATGGACTTTTCGCACAGATGCACGTGAAGGACTTCGCTGGTGGAATTGTGGTACACGCATCGTCGGGAGTCGCTGCTCTTGTTGGGGCTTTGTTTCTTGGAAAACGTCGTAATTTGGAATCGCAGCCTGCCAATATTCCTTATGTAGTTCTGGGAGCATCAATGTTGTGGCTTGGTTGGTTCGGGTTTAACGCAGGTTCGAGTCTTGCCGCTAATGAAGTGGCTGTGAAAGCGTTTTTGAATACAAACACTGCTGCTGCAACGGCAATGCTTACGTGGTTGTTTTTCGATGGAATCCGAGGTCGTAAACCATCGGCAATGGGCGCTTCGGTCGGTGGCGTCGTGGGATTGGTGGCAATTACGCCATCGGCTGGTTGGGTAAGCACCTCCGAGAGTGTGCTGATAGCTTTTGTTACGACACTTATCTGCAATGCTGCGTGCTACATTAAAAATAAGAAGACAGCCGTTGACGATGCCCTCGACGTATTCCCGACTCACGGTTTGGGCGGAATTGTGGGAACTTTGTTGACAGGAATTTTCGTCTATAAATATGAACCTGAATTGGCGGAAGAAGGTGTGTCTCACATGCAATTCTTTGTAAACCATGTGATTGCAGTTGTTGTAGTCTTCGTTTATACATTTAGCGTTTCGTATGTGTTGTATTGGGTTACCAACAAGATGATTCCGATGCGTGTCGGTGCCGATTGTGAGGAAATCGGTCTTGACCGAAGCCAGCACGACGAGCATTATGGCCGTTTGCGCGAAATTGCTGAATACGACGAAAAGAATTTGGAGATATAGTCAGTAAATCACACGGAGCATCATTCAGAAATCGTCGTTAAAAATTATTGGGCTTTTCGCATTTTTTGTACCTTTGCGGCACTAAAAATATGACTATGAAAGTATTGAAATTCGGTGGAACCTCGGTTGGTTCGCCTGAAAGAATGAAAAACGTTTCCAAATTGATTACCGACGGAAACAAGCAGATTGTTGTCCTTTCGGCAATGTCGGGAACTACCAACAATTTGGTTGAAATTTCTGACTATTTCAAAAAAGGAAACGACGACGCAGCGTCGAACCTCATTTCCGCATTGGAAAAGAAATACGACGGCGTAATCGAAGGTCTGTTGCAGACTCCTCAGTTCCGCGAGAAAGCGAAGTCTATCATCACTCGCGAATGCGACGTGGTACGCTCGTTTGCCCATAAGCCATTCAATATACAGGCTGAAAAAATGATTCTTGCCCGCGGCGAAATCATGTCAACCAACTTGGTGCAACTTTATCACGAAGAAAATAATATTCCTTCGGTTCTGCTCAACTCGCTTGAATTTATGTTTGTTGACGGCGACGGCGAACCTGTGATGACAAAAATCGAAAGTGAACTGAAAAAAGTTCTGCAACGCTATCCTGATACTACGCTGTTCATTACGCAAGGATTTATCTGCACAAACGACAAAGGCGAGGTTGACAACCTAAAACGTGGCGGTAGCGATTATTCCGCATCGCTTATCGGTGCTGCAATCAATGCTGAAGTTGTTGAAATTTGGACCGACATCGACGGCATCCACAACAACGATCCTCGTATTGTAAAAAATACGCATCCTATCGCTGAAATGTCGTTTGACGAGGCTGCCGAACTTGCGTATTTCGGTGCAAAAATCCTTCACCCATCGACTGTGCTTCCTGCAAAGGTGAAAAATATTCCTGTATTGCTTAAAAACACTATGGAACCGCTTGCAAAAGGAACCACAATTTCGAACAAGGTGACTGGTACGGGTATCAAGGCTATCGCTGCAAAAGATGGTCTGACAGCCATCAAGATAAAATCAGGCAGAATGTTGCTCGCATACGGATTTCTGTGTCGCGTGTTCGAGGTCTTCGAAAAATACAAAACGCCAATCGACTTGATCACTACTTCGGAAGTTGCGTTGTCGCTCACAATCGACAAGGTTGACTATCTTGCTCAGATAACTGACGAACTGAAAAAATTGGGTACAGTTGAAGTCGACAAAGACCAAACAATCATCTGCATTGTTGGAAATATGATTGCCGAGGAACAAGGTCATGCGACAGAAGTGCTTAAATCGTTGAAAGACATTTCGGTACGAATGATTTGCTATGGCGGTAGCGACCACAACATCTCGGTGCTTATCGACACCAAAAACAAAGAAAAAGCATTGATTGCACTGAACGAAAATTTATTCGGGAACAACTAAATCTATAGGATACACAAGGCTATATTTCCTTTTGCAATATTTTTTCAAGTTGACCTACATAATAAAATGGCACGTTGAGCAACTTGAAAGTTTTTCCGTGCGAAGTCTTTACCTCATCACGGGAAAACGGCTTCGACCAAACTCTAACTGCAATGTTATGAGGTGCTTCGTTCATAAAAAGATGTAACGATTTTAAATGAGCATTATGTCCCGATTTGACCTCAACAGGCACAAGCAACCCCTGATATGGATAAATAAAATCTACTTCAGCCGAAGCTCCTTGTTTGTCGCGATGCCAAAATGAACGATGTGCCGAAACCTCTGTCCTGTTTGCTATAAGTTCTTGTCCAACAACGTGTTCCGCTATTCTTCCTCGCCAAATATCCTGTATGTCATCAGCAAGAAAAACATCTTTTTGAACGCCAGCGGCATAATTGACAAGTCCTGTATCGAGCCACAACAGCTTAGGACGACGGCGATAATTTGGTGCAATTGGCAGACGAGTTTCGGATGTAGGATACACAAGTTCCAAAAGCATTGCCTTTGATATGATTTGGAACGCCTCGCTCATTTCTCGGGAGCGATATGCCGTCTCACCAAATCCTTCAAACGAAATTATTTCTGCGGCACTATTCCAACCCACATTCAATATAGAACGGATGGTACGTATAATTGTCGCACTCGACGAGTACTTTTCCACATCGTCCTTATATGTTTGCAACAAACTTTCATAAACAGTGCTTATTGCCTGATGGTCATGTGTAGCAGCATATTGTGTCACCGCATCGGGCATACCTCCAACAATGGTATATTCCCTAAAATGTCGCATCACACGTTCGTGTATAACCCATGGGACATCAACTTGTTCGACAAACTCCTTTTCCTGAACTAAATCCATTCCATCGAGAAATTCAACGAATGAACACGGCTTGAGCGACATAAACTGCACCCTTCCCACCGGGAACGAGATCCGTCTTACATCCATAACCGTTTCGAGCAACGAACCAGCGGCAATTACGTGAAGATCATACCTTTCCTCGTAAAAATACCGCAACATTGCTACTGCTGGTTTGGAATTTTGTATTTCATCAATGAAAAGCAAAACATTCTTTGCATCTTGCCTTACGCCTTCACGGACGAAAATGTTCGCAATGAGTTGATTCACATTGTCAGTCATTTCAAACAAATTGCGGTCTTCCCTTTTTTCAAGATTCAGATGTATAAACACAGCGTAAGTTTCGGCAAAGTGCTTAACAAGTGTGGTTTTCCCCACTTGCCGTGCACCTCTTAATATCAAAGGTTTTCTGCTGTCGCTGTTTCTCCATTCTTGAAGAAACTCAAACGCTTGACGATGTATTTTACCTTTCATTGTCGTAAAATTTTAATAATCAATGCAAATGTAATAAAATGACGGCAAAAATCAACAGATTTTGTAATGAAATGACGGTAAAATTTTAGGAATCTCGTAATGAAATGACGGTATCTTTCCCAATCATTTAAGAGGAAAAATCAATAATCAGGTAGGATTATGCAATAACTTCTTGTAGAATTTGAAGAATAGAATGGTATGATAATTGACATAGATGAGAAAAAAACTAAAATGGCTAAATTTAAATTAAAAAATCCAGAAAGCATAGATGTATTACGCATTGATGTTGGGGATAATGTTGTTGATATAAAATACTTAACTCCCGAATTGAAAACATATGCGATGCAATTTTTGACAGTGCTATTTTCGTTTGGTAGCAAAACATTTATACCCTGTCCTAAAGAGCAAAAAGCGATTGATATATTGCAATTTATGTTCATCTATACTTTATTTTTTAAAAGTGAATATAAAATGAATGTTCGAAAGCATAAACACGTGAGCAAATTGTTTGAAGAATACCCAGATGAATTTTATATTGACTTTTTGACAGGAAAAACTACATTGAAACGTGTAGAAATTTCCGATCCTAGTCTCAAAGCTCCTCTACTTGTTCTATTTGGCAGCAAAAAAGGTGATGATAGTGCAGAAAAATATAATGCTGGTGTAATTTTAAACGACATAGGCGAAAAGTTTCTTTCTTTTGGCAGTTCTACACTACAGTTTCTTGATTACAATCCTAAATTAACAGAGCCACTGAAGATTCAAACAACTTTTAAAAATAATGATTTTTGTGTCAAATTAAAAAATGTGGATTACGAATATGAAAAAATTCTAATAAAACTTGAGCCGAAAATCAGAGCGATCTATGGTGTATTATATTATAAACGTATATTTTATGATAGTTGGTTTGAAACCGAATCATTCTGTGAAGAAGTTCTAAAACAATATAAACTGGTAATAGAGAATGATTCCCCTAAAATAGAAAATGCACGGAAAAAGTTACATGAATGGCGAGAAAAAAAGATTATAATAAAAAAAGTAAAGAAGATTATCTTTGAAAAAATTAATCCTATTATTCTCACATTGTCAACAACACAACAATATTTTGCCATAAGAAAAATTGATTTGGAAAAGCAAGGGCAATATATTATCCCAATACATTGGCTTACACAATAATACAAGTACCCCCTTTTTATTATTACAACTCAAAAAGTACTTCTATTTTTGTCATTATTAAAAATTAAAATTTTAAACAAATGACAGAAAATAAAAAGAAACTGATTTGGGAACAAGCGAAAATAAAACGTTTTAACCCTGCAATTTGGCGACAAGATCTTGCTGGAGCGTGGATTAAATGGGATGATTATGGGAAACAAACTGATTTTGGTTGGACTATTGATCATATAATTCCCATATCACAAGGAGGTGATGACTCTCTTGAAAATTTACAACCCCTTCATTGGAGAAATAACTTGGAAAAGGGTGACAATTATCCCCAATATAATACAATTATTTCTTCTGGAATAAACAAAGACGGTAACGATTGTAATATTGAGAAAAAACAATCGTGGAATAGGAATCTATAATGTTGCACCATTTTTGAAATAAAAAGGAGGTGGTATTTATGGCAAAAAATCCAAGACCTGTAAATGGTCCAGCTACGACGGGGAATCCATCAGGTAGAGGACGTGGAAACAATCCACCAAAGAAATAGGTTAGATTGTTATTGCAAAGAGCAGTCTCTTCATGAGGCTGCTCTTTTTTATACTTGCATTTAGCGTACTTAATCAAATTTAGGTTTTTTACAAAAACACAGAATGTTTATCAACGGGAAAGTTCTAAACGAATAGTTATGACAATGGGAAAGATTGTAAATATAACTCGAGGCCTTTCGATAAACATTTAAATTCTGACACATCCAAAATATCTAATCTATGCGATGTGTCACCTATAAATCGTACCACATCATAGTTTCGTTTTTCTCGAATCTCAATATTAATATTCTTATTTAGAAGTTTCTCCAAGTAAGAGATAATGTCAGTAATTTTGTTTTCATTGCCAGGACTAATATGTAATTCATCCGAATGAATAGTTCCATTTTGTAACAATTCTGCAATTCTTATTATGCAATCAACAGTATCTTGAATATACGTAAAATCAATCACTTGCTGACCTCCCTCAAGATATAGCGTTTCTCCTGCCAAAGCCCTCTTGACGAAAGTTGGTATTACGCGGCCATCAATATCGTAGTTGTTGCCATACACATTTGAGAATCTAAGTATAACGTATTTTTTTATTAACTCTTTGACCAATAATTCACCTTTTAACTTGCATTCTCCATAGATGTTAATGGGATTCTTATTTGCAGATTCTTTGACGGGAAGCACCTTTTGTTCACCATATACTTCACGACTACTACCGAATATAAACCAGGTATTTTGTTGTTTTGCTACATTTTCCACAATATATTTCGTACCCCAGTAATTTGTAGCAATACAATTTTTTTTGTTATTTTCTGCATCAACAACTCTACTGATGGCGGCAAGATGTATAACACCGTCAAATTGATGTTCAAGAAAATACGTTTCAACTGCATTTTCGTCGCGAATATCAACTATACTAAAATCAATGTATTTGCGATATTTGGAATCATTTAAAACAGGTTCTTTTATGTCAATGCCGTAGATTGTCCATGAAAAATCCCGATTAACAATTTCTTCAACAAGACTTCTGCCGATAAAACCAGAAACACCTGTAATCAGGATAGATTGTCGTATAGTTTTCCCCATGATTTGGAAATGATGTTTTTGAATGGTTCCTTTTCACAACGAAGGATGAAATTTCCAAAATTCTGCGCATAGGCTTTGTAATTTCCGCAAAGTCTGCAAAATTTGTTGTAGTGTTCCCTTAATTTTTCTTCGGTTAATTCCGAGAAAATTTTTGCACCATTGTGTTCATCAAGTACGCGGTCAATGCCTCCGCATACCGCGCAAGCATAATATCCTCGGCTTGTCAAACCGATGCCACAATAGCTCGTTACCCAGCAGGATTTTGTGTAATCTGCATTTTTAAAGTTCTCGTCGTCAATGGGAGCGTCATTGAAAGAAGAAAAAAATTCAATTTTGTTGTTGTTTTTGTAAGAATCATAGTCAATGCTTACATTTTTGCATTCTGCTTTTATCTTCTCGCATAGTTCTCTTGATTTCTTTGCGATACCATTGGAGACGACCTGTATGGTTGTATTAGGGGAATGTTCATCAATATATTGTTGCAGTAACACCATGATTTCTTCAAAATTCGGATGTAAGGTGGGTTCCCCGCCAAGGACATTGATATGTTTCCACTTCTTGCCTAATTTAACGCTATCATTTATAAAATCCCTGATATCCTGCAATTGCAATTGTTCTTTTGACGGCATTTGTCCGCAGGATCGATTACATCCTAGACATTTCAGGTTGCAGTCATAGGTAAGATCTATTTCTATCCGCTCAAAATCGGGTCTGAATGATTGACGGCCAATGAAAACGTTATTTGGATTGAGTCTAGGTTTGCTCAATATTTCGGAAATACACGAGGTATTCGAAATGAAACCTTCATTATGGAATTCGTCAAAATAGTTGATGGTGTCCATTTGCAAAGGAGATTTGCTCATCTCTATAATTGGAATCATCATGGCGCAGTCGTCATATTCTTCAAGCCAAGGATTCCTATTGAGTTTTATCTTGTTAAAAGATCTGTATTTGAAGTGAGTTAATGGAATAGAATCAAAGAGATATTTTCGGAATGTTCTCAACGGTTGCCATACATTACCTCCATCAGTACCTCGGGGATTAATGAAGTTTGCAGGATATTGGTAATGTGGTTGTAGGTGGCATGTCTGGTAAACTCTGCCAACAGATGCATCAATGTACCATGTGTCGTATTTACTATAGATGTCACTGAATGTGTTTTTCCCTATTAGTGCATCATCCCCATCGATCATGGCAATGACACTTTGCTGGTTATTGCAGAAATAGTGTATGGCTTGGTATACCAACTGTATTTTCGGCAGAACAACTCTAGAACGAATGAAAGTGATGCGATCTTTGTAGGGCTGAATGAGCCGCTCTATCAAGAAAGGCGTTCCATTGTCAGAACCGTTGTCGCATAAAATTATCCCAAAATCTTGAAAGTCTTGACTCATAAGCGAACACCAGAATCGTAAAAAACGATCAATGGGCATATTTCTAAAGCAAGAAACAACAATCATTTTTTCGGCTCTTCTTGGAGCAGTCCAATCGTAGAAAGAGCCTTCGCAATCAAAACCACCATACTGAATATCAGGAATTTGCAGCTGTTCGACTCTGTCGAGAATAGTCATCCACGCATATGGCTCTGTCTTGCGATAATTCTGGGGGTGTATATAGAAACTACGGTTGTCACCACCGCGAATAGAACAGTATCCCGATTGTTTTTGGAACTGCTCTATGGAACGGTACCAAGACAATTCCAGGCGCCCTTCTTTATCAACACTGTTGGGGAATGGCCTCAAAGCGAACAGGCGTTCTTTTTTGAATAGGCCAAATCTCACTTCGGGAACGAAACCACCATTTTCGAATCCGAAATAGGGCTTAGACTCCTGATTGTATATATTGAAACCGACGAAAAGAACTTTTTCGTTTTGTTTCAATTCTGAGAGCATGTCTTCTAAGAAGGAATGAGTAAAGTCCTTTCGGCCGATAAGGACATCGCAATCGCATTGCAGAACATAATCGCCTTGGCATTGTTCAAAGGCGGAAAGTTGCGAACTGACAGGAATGTTTTTTGTTGTGTGTGCCTGATTGGATTTTAAGCCGAACCATCTCTCATTTATTTCTTCGGTTTTTGTTGCGTCAAACACGATAAATCTGTCGATGACCTTGTCATCAACAAGCTTCTGTACGATTTCAACGAGTTTTGTCAGATTGCCCGTAGAATTGTATTCCCTCAGAAAATTCGCCTCTTTGGTGTCAATAGAGACAACAACCTCATAGAACGGATTCGGTGAGGAAAGTTGCCTTACGATGTGCTTTATATTTGCTTCTATGGTCGGAATGTCTTGCGGACAGGTTTTTATGAGCAATGAGACCTTATCTTTTAGCGGGAGGAGTTCCCGGTAGATTAATCCGATTTTTTGGGGTTCAAAATATAGTTTGTCGTTCAAAGTTAAGTCGGATATGATGATGTCTTCTATGAACCTGCCGCATTTGATTTTATGGAATAATAACTTGTCCAAATTTGGAAGGGTGTTGCAAGTGTATAAATCGCCGCTAAAGTCTTCTGGTACTTTGAATTTTGAAATCTCAGAGAGAGATTCTTGATGGATGATATGGGCGAAAACTTTATTGATGAATTTCTTTGCACCTTTTAATTCAGGTAAGTCAAAATTGTTTATGGCGCTTCGTTTGAGCCTCTGAAAAGAAGCTGAATCCATTGTGTTTTTATAATTGATAAAAAGATACATGCGAATGCACATGTTTAAGAATAAGTTATCGTTATAACTGCATGCATCCATATCAATGAGTTTTATATGATGGCCCGTTCTGACAAAATTTTTTATTTTACAATCTTTTATTACAAAATGATTTTGCCAGCATTCTGTCAAAAATTCAATGGCTTCCTTCTCTGAAATGTTATCGCAGGGAGTACTCGGCTCATACTTGTATTTTTCGATGAAGAAGTCGCCATATTCAATCAAGTCATCAAGCTTGTAAAAATAACCAGATGACGATATGTTGAAGAAAAAAGATAGACGTCTATAAATTTCGACTTTGTCCCGTTTCTGTTGGGAAAGTACTTTGTAAACAGAGACGTCATCGTGAAAGACTATGCCTTCACTGCCCTGACCGAGATACTCGAGATTCTTTAATCCCATTTCGGTGAGCAGTTCTATTGCCTTTTGCTTTCTTTTTTCATTTTGCATAATTCCAATGTGTTTTTATATAATTGCTCACGACAAATTTTATGCTTTTGTGTTTTAATATTTTTAGATGTTGTGTTACCTCCAAGATTGTATATTGTTAGAAGCAAATCTTCTGCAAAATACAATTTGTATTTGTCCTGGTTGATTAGGTAATGCACCAATAATGCATGATCTTCGCCACTACGGATGTCAGGGTACTGTATGAGAACTTTAGGTTTTGCAATCAGATTGCATGATGGCAGTTCTCCTTCGGCATTATTTTCTGACATTTGTTTCAACCGTTTCAAAACATAATCAATGTTTGCCAAATCTTTTACAGCAAGATTTTTTCTTTGGATTATATTCCCGTTTTGTCTTAGGTAATTTCCTGCAAGAATCAAATCAGGATTTTCCGTGTCATAAATACTCTCTATTTCAGCCAAAACGGTTTTTGATGCATATTCGTCATCTGCGTCCAGCCGTCCAATTAGTGCCACATTTCCAATTTTAGATTTGATGTAATCATTGATCATATTGCGAGTTTTTACAACATTGGAGTTTTGTAAATGCATCACTATTATTCTTTCGTCATTTAGCAAATCAGCAATTTCATCATTCCAATTGTCTGAAGATTGGTCGTCTGCCAAAACAAAGAGTAATTTGCGTTTGCAGTTGGCCTGTCCAAGTGCAGATTTAAGGCATCGACGAATTGTAGAAGCATTGTTGTGCATTGCTATGCCTATTGCAATGATTTGGTTTTGCACAGTTTGTTTATAAACCGTTTTGAGCCCTGATATGATGGCGGTTTGCGGTTTCCAATTTAACATTTTGTCTGCCAAACTATTATCTGCTAATGTAAATGATGGCTCAACATTGATTTGTATTGTATATTTTCTACCTGTAATCTGACTTACATAATCTGCTACTTCGTTTACAGAATGGTTTGTGCCTGTTCCGATGTTGATTATGTTGACGTGGTTTTTAGAATCAAAAAACTCCAAAGCTTTAACAAAAGCGTCTACGACGTCACCAACATACGTAAAATCTCGTTTTTGCATACCATTGCCGTTTACTGTCAGCTGCTCATTGTATATGGCATTGTTTATCAAGTTGTTGACCAATGTTGAATATATGTTGGTAGGTTGGTGCGAAAAACCATATACGTTGAAAAGTCTGAAAATCAGCAGAATTGTTTCGCTGTTCTCAAATGTTTTTGCCAAGATTTGTTCCGCTTCTGCTTTTTGCTTGGCATATGGTGAAATCGGACGAAGATCATCATTTTCATTCATTATGACGTTTTGACATTCTCCATAAACAGATGATGATGAACAGAATACAAATCTTTTTATGTGGTGTTTCCGGCTAATTTCGGCAAGTTTTTTCGTTGCTGTAACGTTTGCGCAAAAACTTTCGTTGGGATAATCCATTGAGTATTTGATTCTTGGCAGTGCCGCACAATGTAAAACCGCATTAAAATTGTATTTGTCAAATAATTCGTCCAATTTTTTATTATCAAGTAATGAAAAAATGTGCAATTCAAAATTGACGTTTCTCCTTAACTTGCTAACATTTACAATGGTGCCTGTACTTAAATCGTCAATACCAACAACAGAATAGCCAAGACTAATCAGTTGTTGAGCGATATGTGAGCCTATGAAGCCGCAAACGCCTGTTATTAAAACTGGATGTGTCTGCCGATATAATTTTTCAATGTTTGCACGTCCGTCATAATGAAAAAACTTTTCTGCCCTTAATAATGACTTGTCCAAGACAGGAAAATCAAATAGATCAATATATTTTTTATAAAAATAATCTAATCCTGCTTTTTTCTTTTCGAAATTAGATGTTACTGTTTTGTCAGATGTAAAATGATTGACAAGTTTTTGTGGAATAATTGAGATGTTGTTTTTGTCATTATTTTGCAAAAACCTTATCATCAGATCCCGGTCTGTGCAGCTTGCAAGGTTTTCGTCAAAACCGCCAATGCTCCTAAAATTGTGTATTTTAAAACACATGTTGGACCCCTGAATGCCAGGATTTCCAATGAGAAAACTATCTACGGTTAAGTCTTCATTAGTAATTTTTGATTCGGATTCGCAATCGCTACGTTTTAAAAATGCAAAAACGGCGATAGAGTCAGGGTTGTTATTAATGGTCTTACAAACGGTTTCCAAATATTTGTTATCCCAACTGTCGTCATCGTCCAAGATTGCAAAAAAGCTATCATAGCCTAGTTTTTCAGTCAAATAATCGACACCTGTGTTCCATGCACCTGTTCCCGACATATTTTTGGTACGTATGTTTTTGATATAGTGAATAGATGGGTTTTCGATGCCTTCTATTTGATTTTTTATAATTTCGGAGATTTTGCTGTCATTGTTGTCATCAACCACGACAATACACTCTGGCTGCAAGGTTTGTTTCAACACGGAGTTTAAAGACATTCCGAACAGTTCGTCTGTACGAGACATGGATGTCGCAATTATTACACCTATTTTGACACCATTATTCATTAATATTCAAAATAATGTTTTAGAATCGTTCTTCAAAAATAAGTTTTTTTTCTATATCATTTCTTTTTGAAGAATAAAAAGATAATCACATAAATGTTCAATATACAAAATAACTCCATCGCCAATAACCTATGAAAGTTGTATGATTTTGATACGCTTTCACAAAGTATCGGCGATTTTTTCTGGAAAAATCCGCAACGAACAATTTTTCCTCTGGTCGTTTAAAAAGCAAAATTGGCAATGATATGTACAAAGCGATAAATCATGTATGATTTTAGGTGCAATTTTGTATTTTTGCAAAACTAAACAATAGATAATGGAATACAAAGTAGCAGACATCAAATTGGCTGAATGGGGACGTAAGGAACTTGATTTGGCTGAGATTGAAATGCCGGGGCTGATGGCTCTCCGTGCTGAATATAAAGGTAAGAAACCGCTTGCTGGTGCAAAAATCAGTGGCTCGTTGCACATGACCGTACAGACGGCAATTCTTATTGAAACATTGGTGGAACTAGGGGCCGACGTGCGTTGGGCTTCGTGCAACATTTTCTCGACTCAAGACCATGCAGCAGCAGCAGTTGTCGTGGGCAAGAACGGGACAATCGACAATCCACAGGGAACTCCCGTATTTGCTTGGAAAGGCGAAACGTTGAAAGAATACTGGGAATGTACGAAAAAAGCCCTTACGTGGCCTGACGGAACTGGTCCCACAATGATACTTGACGATGGTGGTGATGCTACCTTAATCGTGGTTCGCGGCTCTCAATTCGAGGCTGAAGGCAAAGTTCCTGATTTCAATCCTGATACTGATTCTGAGGAATGGGGCGTGATTTTGGATATGTGTCGCGAGACGATGAAACAAGATCCTCTATTCTGGACAAACAAAAAGAAAAACATCATAGGCGTTTCCGAAGAAACAACAACTGGCGTTCACCGCTTGTACCAAATGGCTGAGCAAGGCATTCTTCCTTTCCCTGCAATCAACGTGAACGATTCTGTTACAAAATCGAAATTCGACAACTTGTATGGTTGCCGCCACTCGTTGACCGACGGTATTATGCGTGCCTCCGACGTGATGTTGGCTGGCAAGGTTGCCGTTGTCTGCGGCTACGGTGACGTTGGTAAGGGTTGCGCCCAATCGCTTCGCGGACAAGGTGCACGTGTGATTGTGACGGAAATTGACCCAATATGTGCTTTGCAGGCATCAATGGAAGGCTATCAAGTGTTGACGGTTGAAGACACCTTGGAATATGGTGACATTTATGTTACCACCACTGGCGACTGCGACATTATAACGGCTGAGCACATGAGCAAAATGAAAAATATGGCGATTGTGGGCAACATCGGCCACTTCGACAACGAAATCCAGATGGCTGAGTTGGCAAAAATACCAGGAATCAAGAAGAAAAACATCAAGCCACAATATGACCAATGGACATTCCCCGACGGTCATAGTGTGTTGATTTTGGCAGAAGGTCGTTTGTTGAACCTCGGCTGTGCAACAGGACATCCAAGTTTTGTAATGTCGGCTTCGTTCACAAACCAGACATTGGCACAAATCGAGTTGTTCACCAACAACAAGAGCTACGAGACAAAAGTTTACACTTTGCCGAAGAAACTCGACGAGAAAGTTGCCCGTCTTCACCTTGACAAACTTGGCGTGAAACTCACGAAACTTACCAAGAAACAATCCGAATATCTTGGCGTTCCTATCGAAGGTCCTTATAAATCGGATATTTACAAATACTAATCGTTATAGATTTGTCAAATAAAAACGCAATGCTGAAAAGTGTTGCGTTTTTTGTTAATAATTAATGTATGGTTATAATTCTTTCCCCAACTTCCTTCTCGCCCCATACACAATTCCGCCTGCCAAAATTGCTCCAGTGCTGTTTGCCACAAGGTCGAACATGTCGTTGGAGCGGTTGCTGAGTATTGGTTGCAAAATTTCTATGGTGCCGCTGATGATGCAGATTACCACGACCGAAATGCCAATGAATTTGAGTGTGAGTGGAAAGAAATGACGGCTGTTGCAAAGAAATAAAAAGGCTAATCCTAAATACATACACGCATGTATTACTTTGTCTTGATGTGGAAACAAGTATAGTTTGGGGCTGATGTGGCTTGACGATATAAAACTTGCCACTAAAATCCCTGCAAACCATAGAATTGTAGGCGCGTATCGAAGTATTTTTATTCCCATTTCAGCCGAGTTACAGTTTTGAAAAATTCATTGACTTCGACGGGTTTCGCCACGATTTTCCCCGCCTGAATCAAATAAATAGTCGGGGTTGCGTAGATGTAGTACGACTCGGCAAGTTCTCCGTCCCAACCGTTGGTGTCAATCAAGTTGCGTGACTTGTTGAACTTTGGATGTTCGTTGATGAAATTTTCCCAGTCGTTGGTGGTTGTGTCGAGCGACACGGTTATGAGTTTGTATTTTGGTTTCGACAATTCCGCATAGTGCTCAACAAGTTGTGGCACCGCCTCAACGCAGTGGCCGCACCACGTCGCCCAAAATACCAACGCTATGTTTTCCGAAGCGAAATCAATGTCTTTCTTTGAATTCATGGCAGAAAGAATGTCAAGAGGAGCATGTTTCCCCACAGCAAGTTCGGTGTTGCTGAGCGCTTTGCGTTGCAATGTTGTTTTTTCTCCGTTGCTGCACGAATTTTCCGTTAAATACTTCTGCGAAATATATGAAACGATTTCGTTTGCACCCATTGACTCAAAGCCGCCGAGAAGATAGTTTACAATGAATTCATAGGTGGTTTCGTTCACCGATGCCTTGTCCAAAATTGTGTCAACCGCCGACATAAAAATGGCGTTTTTATTGGACTGCTGGATTTGCTGTGTGTAAACCGACAGATAATGGATTGCTGCTGCGGTAAAAACTTCGGAGTTGATGAGCGACGTGTCGGCAAAATCAACATCGTCAAAAAAATGGGCTTTCAAAAAAGCATTTTTCTCCGACTGCGGAAGAAGCATTGGTGGAACAGGGGTTATCGATGATTTAATGATTTTCCAGGCAAAAGTTCCTTTGCCCCGTTCGTATAAATTGGCGATGTCGCTTGAATATTGCTGAATCAAACGGAGATATTCCTGTTCCGTTTGTGCGCGGAAATCGTCGCCGAGGTAGTTGTCGTAGATGTTTTCGAGCAATTCCACTTGATTGTTGAAAATGGCGTTTTTCTTCAAAAACTGATAGTATAGGTCGTTTTCCTTCGACATCATTATTTGTATGTATGCGTTTGGATTGATTGCCTCGGTGGAAATTGCAACGCTTTCTTTGTTGAAAATAAACGGAACTTCGGCGTTGTTCAATTGCGGGAAAATAAACTTATAGAATCCTGTTTCGTTGTCGTCGGTGAACGTGGTTTTGAACAAACCATAGCGGTCGGCGGTGAGCGTGTCGGTTAGAATTGCAAGGTCGCCCTCCACTTTCGTGAGATATGTTTTTTGTCCACCGAATCCGTTTACCGCTAACGAAATAGTGTATTCCGCTGCAAATCCGCAGTATGCAATACAGATGCAGATAATAGTGTGTATCAGTTTCATTTTGTCAAATTCTATAGAAAACGTTGCCGAAAATAAACAAAAACTGGCAAAAACATTTGATTTTGCGAAAATTAGTTATATTTGCGCTGTGAAAATTTGATTTGAGGGGACGAACAAGTCCCCTCTTTTTTTGTACAAATTAAATAATGGCGATAGCGAAGGAGAAAATAGAATCATTAGTAGCGAAGTTCACCGAAGGCACTGATATGTTTTTGGTTTCGTTGTCGATTTCGGCTGCAAATGTGATTATGGTTGAAATTGACGCGGATTCGTCGGTTGACATTGACACGTGCGTGGAGTTGAGCCGTTTTATCGAAAGCAACCTCAATCGCGACGATGAGGATTTCGAGTTGACGGTTTCGTCGGTAAGCTTGTCGGAACCTTTCAAGGTTCGCCGTCAATATTTGAAGAATATTGGAAAAATGGTGACTGTGACAACCGCTGCCCGCAAATACCAAGGTGAATTGCTCGCCGTGGGCGACGAGTCGGTTACGGTAAAACACATTGATGTGGTGAAAGTTCCACCAAAAAACAAGAAAAAAGAAATGGAATTCACAACGGAAATACCGTTTGCCGATATTCAAAAAACTGAATGTGTAATAATGTTCAAAAATAAGATAATCTAAAATTTAGTACCAAAAAAACAATTGTAAAGCGATGAAAGTAGAACATCAAAATTTGGCAGAAGCTTTTTCGGAATTCAAGGTTGATAAAAATATCAATCGTCCTACTATGCAGAAAATTCTGGAAGAAGTTTTAAGTAATTTGTTAAAACGTAAGTTCAACATCGAGGATGATGAAGCTATCAAGAAAAGTTTTAACATTATTATAAATGTTGACAAAGGCGACTTTGAAATTTGGCACAACCGCGAAGTGGTTGCAGATGAGGATTTTAAAGATGCGTTGAGTCAGATTTCTCTTTCGGATGCTCAAAAAATCGACGAAGATTTCGAAATCGGTGAAGATGTAACTGATAAAATCAGCATTGAAGATTTCGGCCGCCGCGAAGTGTTGTCGATTCGCCAGAACCTGATTTCGAGAATTATGGATTTGGAGAAAAACAACATCTACGAAAAATACAAAGACCAAATCGGTGAAATCGTTACTGGTGAGGTATATAATGTTTGGAAAAAGGAAATCCTTGTTCTCGACGATGAACGCAACGATTTGTATTTGCCGAAATCGGAACAAATCCCATCTGACCGTTTCCGCAAGGGCGATACAGTGAGAGGTGTTGTGGCACGTGTTGAAATGAAAAACGGCACTCCGCTTGTCATTATTTCAAGAACATCGCCATATTTCTTGGAACGTTTGTTTGAATTCGAAGTTCCTGAAATTTTCGATGGTTTAATCACTATCAAGAAAATCGTTCGTATTCCGGGCGAAAAAGCAAAAGTTGCTGTGGAATCTTATGACGACAGAATCGATCCAGTGGGCGCATGCGTTGGTATGAAAGGTTCACGTATCCACGGAATTGTTCGTGAATTGAAAAATGAAAATATCGATGTGATTAACTATTCATCGAACCCACAATTGTATATTCAACGTGCGTTGAGTCCTGCAAAAATCACTTCAATCAATATTGACGAGGCAAAAAAACGTGCCGAGGTGTTTATGCAACCTGACCAAGTTTCGTTGGCAATCGGTAAGGGTGGTGCGAACATCAAACTTGCAATCCAGTTGACGGGCTACGATATCGAAGTTTATCGCGACAATGTGGAACAAGAAGAAGATGTGGATTTGGAAGAATTCACCGACGAAATCGACGAATGGGTAATCAAAGAATTCCAGAAAGTTGGTTGCGACACAGCCAAGAGCGTATTGCGTCTGAGCAAGGAAGAATTGTTGAAACGTACTGACCTTGAGGAAGAAACAATCGACGACGTGTTGCGCATACTGAAAGAGGAGTTTGAAGATTAGTTTTCATTCTGACAATATAACAAAGTAACAAAGCAATTGATAATTATGGCAAGAATCAGTAAGGTAACAAAAGAATTTAATTTAGGATTGGACACTATCGTGGATTTCCTCGAAAAGAACAATTTCAAAATCGAACGTGATCCGAATGCGAAGATTACGGACGAGATGTATGAATTGCTTAAAAAGGAATTCCAGCCTGAGTCGGTTAAAAAACAAGAAGCCCAGGATGTAGATTTGTCTGAAACCCGTAGAGCGAAGGAATCTATTTCGTTGCCGGTTGATGAAGAACCAGAAGCCCCGAAAGAAGAGGTTATCGAAATTAAAAAACCTGAACTTGAACGGCCAAAAGTTGTAGGAAAAGTAAATCTTGCCGAAGTAAATAAGCCTACAACTCCCGTGAAAAAGAAAAAAACGGAATCAATTGCTGAAGAAAAAACACAAACTCCGAAAGAACCTGGACCTGCTCCTGTTGTTGAGCCGGAACCAGTTGTTGAGGAAGAACAAATTCCTGAAACTCCTGTAGAATCGGAACCTGTTGAGGAAGAAGTTTTCAAATTGTCAACACCGCAGGTTGACTCGGTGAAAGTGCTTGGAAAAATCGACCTTTCGTCGATAAACCAGAAAACCCGTCCCGATAAGAAAACTCGTAAGGAACGCGAACAGGAACGTAAGGAAAAACAACTTGCACAGCAGAAAATTGTGGCACAGCAAAAAGCTGCTGCACAAGCAAATGCGGAACAAAAGGAAAGAAAAGTTGTTGATGACGAAGACAATTTCATAAAAACAGAAATTCCTGTTGCAGGGAAACCAAAGGTTGTTGGCCGTGTTGACCTTGCTTCGCAACCATCCGACACTCGTCCGACCAAGAAAGGACACCGTGAACGAATCAAATCGGGAAAGGTGAACATCGACGAGAGAGACGAATTCGGAGGCAAGGAAGGAAAGCCTTCTAAATTCGACAAGAATGGTAAGAATGGCAAAAATAAACATGGAAAACACGGTTTCTTCCGCGAAGAAGTGAACGAAGAGGAGGTTGAACGTAATATTAAGGACGTTCGTACCAAACTCGACAGTATGGGTAGAAAAACCAATACGTCGAAACACACCCGCGACAAGAAGGAGAAAATCCGTCAGGAAATGGAATTGGCGGAATTGGAACAACAGGAACAGGAAAAAATCCTGAAAGTTACCGATGTTGTTTCAGCCAACGACCTTTCGGCAATGATGAATATTCCTGCGATGGATATTATCAAGGCTTGCTTTGATATTGGTTTGATGGTTTCGTTGAACCAACGTTTGGAGGCCGACACAATTCAAATGATTGCTGAAAACTTCGGTTTCGAAGTACAGTTCGTAAGTGCCGACACTCAGGAATCCATCGAAGAAGTTGAGGATAAACCTGAAGATTTGTTGCCTCGTCCACCGATCGTAACGGTTATGGGTCACGTTGACCATGGTAAAACGTCGTTGCTCGACTATATCCGTAAGTCGAATGTGATTGCCGGTGAAGCTGGTGGTATCACGCAACATATTGGTGCATACAATGTTACACTTGCAAATGGCCGTCAAATCACATTCCTTGATACGCCAGGTCACGAAGCGTTTACCGCAATGCGTGCCCGTGGTGCTCAGGTAACCGACATCGCGATTATCGTTGTGGCTGCCGACGACCAAGTGATGCCGCAAACGGTGGAAGCAATCAACCACGCTGCTGCCGCAGGCGTTCCTATCATATTTGCTATCAATAAGATAGATAAGCCAGGCGCAAATCCTGACAAAGTTCGTGAGCAACTTGCAAATATGAATTATCTTGTTGAAGAATGGGGCGGAAAATACCAATCACAGGAAATTGCCGCTAAATTCGGTAAAAACGTGGATTTGTTGATGGAAAAAGTTCTTCTTGAGGCTGATATGCTTGAGTTGAAGGCTAATCCGAACAAACCGGCTCAAGGAACTGTTATTGAATCAAAACTCGACAAAGGTCGTGGATATAGCACGAATATCTTGATAAGTTCGGGAACGCTCCATGTAGGCGATGTGATACTTGCTGGTATGCATGCAGGAAAAATCAAAGCTATGTTCAACGAACGTGAACAGCGAATCACTGAAGCTGGACCGTCAATGCCAGTGATGGTTCTCGGTCTCGACGGAGCTCCGCAGGCAGGCGATAAAATCCATGTGATGGCATCGGAACGTGAGGCTCGCGACATAGCAAGCAAGCGCGAACGTCTACAACGTGAACAGGAATTGCGTGCAATGAAACCTGAAACACTTGAAGATATTGCCCGCAAGATTAAGATTGGAAATGTTCAGGAATTGAACTTGATTGTGAAAGGTGATGTTGGTGGTTCAATCGAAGCATTGTCCGATGCGTTGTTGAAATTGTCAACCGAAGAAATCCAAGTTGTTATCAAACATAAGGCTGTTGGTCAGATTTCGGAATCCGATGTTTTGTTGGCTTCGGCATCGAAGGCTATCATCGTTGGTTTCCAAGTACGTCCATCAACTGATGCGCGTCGTTTGGCGGAAAAAATGGGAATCGACATCCGTTTGTATTCAATCATTTACGATGCAATCAACGAGGTGAAAGACGCAATGGCAGGTATGCTTTCTCCGGAAATCAAGGAAGAAGTTACAGGAAGTTGCGAAGTGCGCCAAGTGTTCAAAATCTCGAAAGTCGGCACCGTTGCTGGTTGTTTTGTCACCGACGGAAAAATTATGCGTTCGTCGAAAGTCCGCATAATCCGCGATGGTATCGTTATCTTTACAGGCGAATTGTCGTCGTTGCGTAAGGTGAAAGACGATGTGAAAGAGATGACGAAAGGCTTTGAATGCGGTTTGAGCATCAATAATTACAACGACATTCAAGAGGGCGATATGATTGAAGCCTTCGAGGAAAAAGAAGTGTCGAGAACGCTGTAATAGGTACAATACATAATTAATTCTGTAGAGATGGCGGTCGCTGTTTCTACAGAATTTTTGTTTTTATAAAATCATGAAAAATGTCAAGATTTTTTTGTGACATTTCAAAAATATTACTACATTTGTATGATGTAAATTCGTACGTAGTATAAATTTTTGAGAATATGCTTGTAAAAATATCAAAAAGGAAATTTCTAATTATTTGTTTTTCATTCCTTTTTTCTTGTATATCGTTTGCAAACGACGATTCATCTGTTGAAGAAAAGCCGGCATTCAATATTAACGAAACTATTTTTGGACATATTGGCGACAACCACGATTGGCACATGTGGGACTACAATGGTCATGCTGTTGGTTTTCCGCTTCCTGTTATATTGGTAAACACTGATCCGTTCTCAATTGATGTGTTTATGTCGAGTGAATTCGAACATGGACATAAAACGGTCACAAAAGGCGACCATACATATAAAATGGTAGCAAAAGAAATGGGCGGTCAGGATATATTTTATGTGGAAAATGGCGAAGTGACCGACAAAGGTCCGCTTGATTTTTCAATAACAAAGAATGTATTTACATTGTTTCTTGTGGCAATCATTATGTTGGTGATGTTCATCGGCTGTGCACGTGCGTACAAACGTCGTCCTGGTCAAGCTCCACAAGGATTCCAAGCATGGTTGGAACCAGTGATTTTGTTTATCAAGGAAGATGTGATTGAACCAAATCTTGGCAGACATGCCGACAAATACACTCCGTACTTGTTGACGGTATTCTTCTTCATCTGGATTTCGAACATGATGGGTTTGATTCCGTTTTTCCCTGGTAGTGCAAACTTGACGGGTAACATTGCCGTTACATTTGTATTGGCTGTGTTCACATTGCTTATCACGAACTTCAGTGGAAACAAGGAATATTGGAAAGATATTTTCTGTATGCCAGGTTTGCCTTGGCCGTTGATTCCAATTATGGCTGTGGTTGAGGTTATCGGTATTTTCACGAAACCATTCGCGTTGATGATCCGTCTTTTCGCAAACATCACTGCAGGACACATCATCGTGTTGAGTTTGACATCATTGATTTTCATCTTCGGAACGTTGGCTATCGCCCCTGTTTCGGTGTTCTTCGTGATGTTTATGGATGTACTTGAATTATTCGTTGCCGCTTTGCAGGCTTACATATTTACAATGTTGTCGGCGTTGTTTATAGGTTTGGCTATGCCGGAGGGACACGAAGCATAGATAAAAGAAAATGATTGTTTAACTTAAATAATATTACTATGAATGAAGTAGTTTCATTGGTACCTCTAGCAGGTATCGGAGCAGGTTTGGCAGTAATCGGTGCAGGTATCGGTATCGGTAAAATTGGTGGTTCCGCAATGGAAGCAATTGCACGTCAGCCAGAAGCTTACAGCAAGATTCAAACAGCTATGTTGATTGCGGCAGCTCTTGTAGAAGGTGTTGCATTGTTCGCAGTCGTAGTTGCATTGATTGCTAAGTAAAACAACCAACTGGGATGCTTTTGGGGCGGTTGGCCCCGAAAGATTTCCCTTTTGAAAAAGAACTGAATTAAAACGTAATAATATGGATTTAGTAACCCCCGGTATAGGTTTAGTCTTTTGGACAACCATCACGTTCTTGCTTGTGGTGTTCCTGCTGATAAAATTTGCATGGAAGCCAGTGCTTGGAATGATTAACGAACGGAACAAGTCGATAGAAGACGCATTGAAACTTGCTGAGACAACCAAGGCTGAAATGGCGAAACTTCAGGCCGACAACGAACGAATCATTGCTGAGGCACGCAAGGAACGCGATAATCTTTTGAAGGAAGCTCGCGAAATGAAGGATCAAATGATTGCCCAAGCAAAAACAGAGGCTTCCGCCGAAGCGAACAAAATCATGGCAGCGGCAAAAGTTTCTATCGAAAACGAGAAAAATCAGGCTATGCAGGATTTGAAAAATCAGGTTGCTGCTTTGTCTTTCGAAATCGCGGAGAAAGTTATCGGAAAGGAATTGGAGAACAAAAAAGTTTCGGACGAGATTATTGCCGAATCAATTAAAAATCTCAAATTCAATTAGTTATTGATTATAATAAAGGTAATATGAATCAAAGTAAAATTTCGGTCCGATACGCAAAAGCATTCTTCGAATTCGCCAAGGAAAAGGGCGTTTTGGAGAAAGTGATTGCCGACGTGAAACTTCTCGCAAAGAGTCTGAACGAAATCCCCGAATTGGCAGAGATTTTCCAAAATCCTATTGTGAAACCAAGCGGCAAAAAAGCGTTTGTGGCTGGGTTGCTCAAGGGAAAGGTTTCCGACGAAACCATTGAATTTCTAAACCTGGAGATAGAGAACGGACGCGAGATGTTTACGCAGGACATTTTACGTAATGTGCTTACCATTTATCGCAAGGAGCAGGGTATCACCGCGGTTACATTGACCTCGGCTGCACCATTGTCGAAGGCACAGGAAAAATCAGTCGCTGAACTTGTGAAAAAAACACGGAACACTGAAGTTGAATTGCAGACGAAAGTCGATCCTTCGTTGATGGGAGGTTTCATTCTCCGCATAGAGGACCAGCAGTACGATGCAAGTGTGAGTTCGCGGTTGAAACAAATTAAGAAAGAAATGATTGCAAATAATTAAGTGTAAACTATTTAACTATGGCAGATATAAAACCAGCAGAAGTTTCGGAAATTCTAAAAAAACAGCTTGAAGGCTACAAAACCGAAGCAGAACTTGAAGAAGTGGGAACGGTGCTTTCCGTGGGTGATAGCATCGCACGTATCCACGGTCTGACTAATGTGCAGGCAAACGAAATGATTGAGTTTGCCAATGGAACAAAAGGTATTGTGCTAAACCTCGAAGAGGACAATGTAGGTGCGGTGCTTCTTGGTGAATCCGACGGCATTAGCGAAGGCGACACAGTAAAACGTACGCAGAAAATCGCCTCGATTATGGTGGGCGAGGGACTTCTTGGCCGTGTGGTAAACACCTTGGGTGAACCAATCGACGGTAAAGGCGACATCAGCGGCGAACTGATTGAAATGCCTTTGGAACGCAAGGCTCCGGGTATCTTGTTCCGTCAACCTGTAAACGAACCATTGCAGACAGGTATCAAACCTATCGATGCGATGATTCCAATTGGACGAGGACAGCGTGAGTTGATTATCGGTGACCGTCAGACAGGTAAAACGGCTATTGCGATTGATACTATCATCAATCAAAAGGAATTCTACGAAAAAGGAAAACCAGTATATTGTATCTATGTGGCAATCGGTCAGAAAGGTTCTACCGTTGCAAGTATCGCAAAAACGCTTGAGGAACATGGCGCAATGGCTTACACAACCATCGTTTCGTCAACAGCTTCCGATCCAGCTGCTTTGCAGTACTACGCACCATTTGCAGGTTGCGCCATAGGTGAGTATTTCCGTGATACTGGCCGTCCAGCTTTGATTGTATATGATGACTTGTCGAAACAGGCTGTTTCGTATCGTGAAGTGTCGTTGTTGCTTCGTCGTCCACCTGGGCGTGAGGCTTATCCGGGTGATGTGTTCTATTTGCACTCTCGTTTGCTTGAACGTGCAGCAAAAATTATCGCAAACGACGATGTTGCAAAGAATATGAACGACGTTCCTCCTTCATTGAAAGGTAAGATTAAGGGTGGCGGTTCGTTGACTGCTCTTCCAATCATCGAAACTCAGGAAGGTGACGTGTCGGCATATATCCCAACAAATGTGATTTCAATTACCGACGGACAGATTTACCTTGAATCTGGTTTGTTCCACGCAGGTATCCGTCCTGCAATCAACGTAGGTATCTCAGTATCGCGTGTGGGTGGTAACGCTCAGATTAAGGCTATGAAGAAAGTTGCTGGTACGCTTCGTGTGGATCAGGCTCAGTTCCGTGAGTTGGAGGCATTCTCTAAATTCGGTTCCGACTTGGATGCTGCCACGATGGCTGTGCTCGATAAAGGACGTAGAAATGTTCAAATATTGAAACAAGGACAATATTCTCCAATGAAGGTTCAACATCAGGTTGCTATCATCTATTGTGGTACACAAGGCTTGTTGTCGGACGTTCCAATCGACAAAGTTCTTGATTTCGAGAAAGAATATTTGGAATATCTTGACTTGAAACACAAAGATACTCTCGATAAAATCGCTGGCGGTGCCATCGACGACGAAATCAAAGGCGTTTTGGCTGCAGCAGCGAAAGAAGTTTCGGCAAAATATAAAAAATAGTTTTGTATGGCAGGAATAAAAGAAATACGCATAAGAATTGCCTCGGTAAGCAGCACGCAAAAAATCACCAGCGCCATGAAAATGGTGTCGGCGGCAAAATTGCGTAAAGCGCAGCAGGCGGTTGTGCAAATGCGTCCGTATTCCGAAAAATTGCAGGAAATCCTGCAAAATGTGAGCAGTGGGCTTGAATCGAACGAAGGCAATATGTACGCCACCGTTCGTCCCGAAAATAAAATATTGGTTGTCGCCGTGGCTTCGAACAGCGGACTTTGCGGTGGTTTCAACTCGGGTATAGGGAAAGCAGTTGCTTCGCTCGTAAAAACGGACTACGCAGACCAATTTGCCGCATCGAATGTTGATGTGTACGCAATCGGGAAAAAAGTGTGCGATTCTTTGAAAAGCAAAGGGATAACTCCTAAAAAATCGTTCTTCGAAATTTTTGACCGTCTTACCTACGAGGAAGCGTCGAATATTTCAATGGAAATAATGAACGACTTTGCTTCGGGAGTGTATGATAAAGTTGTGGTTGTGTATAACAAATTCAAAAACGCTGCCACGCAGATTATCACAACGACCCAATATCTGCCAATTGTACAGGACGAATCAACAACGAAAAAAACAGGTTTCAACTACGATTATATTTTCGAACCAAACAAGGAATATATAGTCAATGAATTGATTCCACGTTCGTTGAAGACGCAGTTTTTCAGCATATTGCTTGAATCGTTCGCTTCGGAACACGGAGCCCGGATGACGGCAATGCACAAAGCTACCGACAATGCCGGTGAGTTGTTGAAATCGTTGCGCATAGAGTACAACAAAGCCCGTCAGGCGGCAATCACCAACGAGCTGAACGAAATTGTGAGCGGTGCAAACGCTTTGAAAGGCTAACATACCGTTCGTCAACACTAAAGCCGACCCCAACAGGTCGGCTTTTTTTATACAAAAATTTTATACATTTGCCCCGAAAACAAATAGCGATGTCGATTAACGAAATACAAGACGAAATAATTGAAGAATTCAGCTTGTTCGACGACTGGATGGATAAGTATCAGTACCTCATTGATTTAAGCAAAAATTTGCCGATAATTGACGAGAAATACAAGCAAGAAAATTATCTTATCAAAGGTTGTCAGTCGCAGGTATGGCTTTTCGCAGAGGAAAAAGACGGGAAAGTTTTTTTTACCGCGGATTCCGATGCCATTATCACGAAGGGAATTATTTCGTTGTTGATTCGTGTGATGTCGGGACAAACACCGCAGGACATTTTAGATTGCGATTTGCATTTTATTGAGGCGATTGGTTTGAAGGAAAATCTTTCTCCGACACGCTCCAACGGCTTGTTGTCGATGATTAAACAAATGAAAATCTACGCTTTAGCATTCAAAACACAAGAGAAATAATGACCGACGAAGATAAAGAATTGAAGCGAATTAAGGACGAGGTTGTAGAAACGTTGAAAACGGTTTACGACCCGGAAATTCCTGTGGATATTTACGAATTGGGGTTGATCTACAAAATTGAATATAAACTTCCAATCGTGGAGATTGATATGACGTTGACTTCGCCGAACTGCCCAATGGCAGAACCTCTTGTGTATGAAATCCAAACAAAGCTAAAGCTCATTAACGGCGTGGAAGATGTTGCTGTCAATATTGTGCTGGAACCCGAGTGGAATCAGGATATGATGACGGAAGAAGCCAAGTTGAAACTTGGGTTGTTGTAGTTTTCCCCACGCACTAAAATTTTTTCGAAAAAATCGTACGTTTTTACGGGGATAGTGTTATATTTACACTTTGTAACATTCTGATACTGTTGGCAGTCTATTATGTTACAATGAAAAAGTTTTGAAATTAAAAACATACGATTTATGAAACGAATATTCATTACATTCGGTTTGATTCTTGCTACTGCAGTAGTTTCGTTTGGACAAACTGCTATTGTTGGCGGTACTACTTTTGACCAAAAGGAAGGATATGACGATTGGGGATGGGATTTTTCCACGGTGGAACAATTAGGTCCAGCGGGAAACACGTTGGCGGCAAATTTAACTTATCTGGAAGATGGTAATAGTATTCAAAAAGGCGGACACTGGGTTTGTGTGGATAATCCATTCAAGTTGGGGACTAATGAAAACGATGAAACCAGTATTTATGTTGACGAAGATGATGCAATGTTTGTGACAAACATGACAGGTACTGCATGTACAAAGCTGTTTTCATATACTGTTAACGGATTGAAACCGGGTTCCGCTTACAAGGTAACTATGCGGGTTTGGGTTGTTTCAACGGCAACGCCATCGTTAGGTTATTTTGGCGGAATGACTGTGGGAGCGAACCTTAATCAATATATGCAAGCCGCAGAAGGCGGTGTCGCAAAATCGTTGGAAGGAAATAGCTTTGCAACAGGAACGTATCAAGATGTTACATTTTCAGGAACACTTACATCAAGTCAAACAAGTATGACTATTTCAATGATGGAAGGATATAATGGTTCTAAAAATACTGTTATTGGTATTTCCGATTTGAAGGTGTATGGATATATAAATCCAAAGATTCTTTCTGGACAAGGGTCTGAGATGTGCCGGGGGGAACAGACTTTATTGACTCTTGATAGAAATTATGGTGATGATGCTGTTATAAAATGGGAAAAGTCAACCAATGGTTCTTCTTGGTCAACTGTGTCAAATAAAGCAAGTATGTACGATGAAGTTACTGCTGCTAAAATGTATTATAGAGCGACTGTAAACGGAACAGCTACAGACCCTTACGAAGTCACTACCGTGACCTGTTGTGAAACTGTTGTTGATGGGAATACCGTATATTCTTCGCGAGAAACCATTTTTTATGAGGATTTTGGATATTTTACCGATACACATGAGTATGTGGATGCCAATGGAAATACAACCACAACCCCTTCGTCATATTTCCCTTATCGAACGGATGTTAGTTGGACGATGCCTTCAACTGCTGGGTCGTTTGATGCGGCAGGTCAAATAAACGATGGAAACTATGGTGTCATTGTACCAACAGGAATAGGTTATTGTACCGATGCAAATTGTAATTCAACTGCGACTTGGATGATTGGAAATGGTGCAATTACAAGTGACCATTCTAGTATGATTAACGGAATTTCCAATAGTGCCTGTTTGTTTATGAACGTGACAAGCGGATTTAAAGGGACTATCTTCACACGAACAATAAAAGACTTGTGCAAGGGAAAAGCTTTAACATTTGAATGTTATGTGGGAAATATGTCGGCAGGTTCAAATCCTGTTATAACATTGAATATAAAAAATACAGCAGGTAATGTTCTTGCTTCAAAGGAAAATTATGAAGTTCGGGTTGGTTCAGGATGGAACAGAATTTCAATAGATAATTTGATTCTTGAAGATGAAGACATTGTTGTGGAAGTTCAAAGTTGGGGTGAAAACTGGTCGAACGGTCAGGATATATGCTTTGACGACATTAAAATTATGGCTTGTTCGTCTCCGGCATTGGACTTGTTTTCAAATGTAGATGACTTGGAACGTGCCACAAAAGTTTGTTCCGACCCGTTTACTCTGGGCTCTGTTGCAAGTAATTTGTTGTCTTCATTTTATGGTTCGACGTTACAGTATTTATTCCAATATACGAAAACTCCCGATGTTGAATCAAGTTGGGTGCAAATCGGTACACCATCTAAAAACAGCACTTATACGATTGCAAACCCGAAAGAATCGCCAATTTTTTCTGGTGTGAAAAGTGGAGAATCAGTATTTTTCCGTGTGGTTGCGGCAACTGCGTCAACATTGGCAAACACATCGGAGTTTTCACAGACGAACTATTGTAAAAACTACTCGATTTCGCCTTCGGTTGAAGCGATTATGGACTGCCCAACGTGTACGGAGCCTAAACCGCTGACAATCACGCCGAGCGGAAAAACGGCGTTGTGTCCGAACGAGAATGTTTCGTTCACGGTAACGTCGCAGGACGATGCATCATCATTCAACTATACGTGGTATAAAGGTGACGAAGTGTTGGCAACGCAAACGGCGGCAACGTTGCCGTTGAATAATATTGAGGAAGCGGGAACATATAAGGTATTGGTTAAAGATGTGAAATTCCCAACGCTGACTTCGTGCCAGAAAACGGCAGAAATCGAAGTGACCAGCCTTCCATATCCGTCAATGTCGATAGGAACTGGTGGGGAATATTGCGAAGGCGACGACATTTCTGATATTGGGCTGACATTTATCGGAACGGCACCGTTCACATATACGTATTCTGAAAACGGTGGAACAGCGAAAAATGGTTCGTCCCAGTCGATTTCAGGAAAAATCACACCGTCGTCAACTGTAGCCTCAGGCGAAGTTTCGTCGGAATATGTATATACAATCAAATCGTTGAAGGATGCGAATTGTGTTGCTCCTGCCTCGAACTACGGTGGTAGTGCAAAAGTTGTTGTGGGAAAAGTTCCGACGGTTGCCATTACTTCGGTTCCGGAAAGTGGAAAAGTCTGTTCTCCGGCAACGGTTGCTTTGTCGGGATCTTCTGACATAAGCGATGCAACATTCTCGTGGAGCGGTTCGGGTAGTGGTACTGCCGCATCGCTTACGGCATCAACATCGGGTGATTATTCGGTTACGGCGACAAATATGGTGACGGCAACATTGTCGTGCGAAAGCACTCCGGCAACAAAAGCTGTTTCCATAGAATCGAAGCCTGTTGTAACTCTTTCAGCGGATAAAACCACCGTATGTAGCGATGAAACGATTTCGGTGACTGCAACGGCAAAAATCAATGGTCAGACTGTTTCGGACGGAACATTTGCTTGGCTTGGCGCAACGGGAAGCGGAGCTACCGCAACAGTGGTGAAAACTGCTGCGTGGCCGTCGGAGGAAGATGTATCGGTGACTGTTGATTATGAAAGTTCGGCAGGCTGTAAAGCCGATCGTCCAGATGCATTATCGTTGGTCTTCAATCCGTATCCGAATGCGCCAACGGAAGCTAACCAGAAATCATGGTGTATGAACGCGTCGGCGGCAAACAAAACATTGGAGGCAACTGCCGACGGAAATTGTACGTTATCGTGGTACGATGCGAACGGTACAAAATTGAACGCGGCTCCATCGTTCAGCATACAAACAGACAACGTGTTCAATTATTCTGTATCGCAAACCTACAAAGGCTGCGAAAGTGAGCGGACACCAATAGAAATAGTGGTAAACAAGAAACTTCGTCCCGAAATCATAATTTCGTCATCGGAATTGTGCGAAGGTTCGACAACTGATGTCACTGTGGAAAAAGCTAACCAATATGAAGTAACGTGGTCGGGAACTGCGGCAACACAAGGTTTTGGCTCGACTGTGAATTCTGCAACGCCAACTTTTACCGCGCCTGCAGCGAATGGCGATATAAATACATACAACGTTCACGTGTATGTAAAAAATGCTGAATGCGATGGCGAAAGCGATGCAACTATTACGGTGTATCCGAATCCAACGGTTACGTTGTCGGAACCTGACGCTATTTGTTCGGGAGAAACGGCGACTATTTCTGCAATAGTTACTGCAAAACCAAGTGAAAATGGTTCGTTTACTTGGAGTTCAAATGTTTCGAATGCTACCGAAACAAGTGCGTCATTCGGCGAAACTACTACGGGAACAGTAACGTATGATTTTACCAGTGCAAAGGGTTGTAAGGCAAAACGTGTCAGCCGCGATGTAACGGTAAAACCAATTCCATCGGCACCTACAACAACAGGATTCTCAAAATGTCTTGATGCTGTATCAGAACGTCTTGATAACTATGTGACAAAAGCGTCTGGGGCAGTTCTGAATTGGTACGGAACCGATGCTACAGGCGGTACTGCAAGTTCCACAGCACCAACTCCGAGTACGGCAAGTTCCACAAATGGAACCAACTACTACGTAAGTCAGTCGGTTGATGGCTGTGAAAGCGAACGCTCTTCGGTAACAGTGACTGTCCTCGATGAATTGTTGCCGACAATTGTTTTGTCAAACGACGAAGTGTGCGAAGGAACGGCGGTAAACGTAAGTTTGGCTGATTCCTACGAAACTGTTGAATGGTCGGGTTCCGCTGCTGCGGAATTCAATAGTACAAGCACGGCAACGCCTGTGTTTAAGAACACGGCTGCGGCAAATGATTATACTGTCAATGTTCGGGTAGTTGACATAAATGGTTGTGAAGGAACTGGTACGGCAGAAATTATTGTAAATCCAAAGCCAACGGCTGAACTTCACTCCGATAATCCAAATAATTGTATCAGCGAAACTACCGCTCAAACTATTTCTGCAACGATTACGCCTGGTATGGATGGTACGGGTTCTTGGACTGTGGCTACCAAAAGTTCGGAAAAAACAGCCACGTTCAAGCCAAGTGATTTTGCAGCTGGAACACAAAAAGTAACCTATAATTTCGAAAGCGAAAAAGGCTGTAAAGCCGACGAGACATCTATAAATATGGTTGTGTATCCATTGCCAACGCCAACGTTGACAGTTAGCAACAGTGATGTGTGCGAAGGTGGAAACAATAGTTCTGTGGTAACAATGAGTACAACAGGGACAAGCAATCCTGACGGTTTTGCATACACAATTGATAATGGAGGTTCGATTGATGACAAAACGGGATCATTCGACCCAACGCAAAATGCTGCAAACAAGGAATATACGGTTACTCTTACTTATACTGACGAAAATGGTTGTGTAAAATCAACATCCGACAAAATATTTGTTCACTCACTTCCTACGGTAGAAATTAATGCTCCTACGGAAATATGTTACAATGCGGCAGCGGCAACAATTACCGCAACGGTTTCCCCAACAGGCGGTTCAGGTGTATGGACAGGAACCGCATCGTCAACTGATCCAAGTTTCAATCCTGCAACAAAACCAACGGGCGAAAACGAGATAAAATACGTTTATACAGATCCGTATAAATGTCAGAACGAAACCACTGTGAAAACCACGGTGGCGAAAGTTGATGCGCCAACAGTTGGCCCAACTCAAACGGTATTGATTACAGGTGATCAAGCATCAGGCTCCGATGAGCTTACCGCAACTGCTTCGGAAGCGGGCGACGTGATTCAATGGTTGGAAGACGAAACGGGCGGCGATGTGATAGAAACGGGAACAAGTTATTCCATGGGTGCTGACGAAACAACACCTGTCGGCTCGTATAAATTCGCTGTGCGTGAATATAGAATGGTCAACAACAAAGAATGTTATAGCGACAGCACAATAGCAACATTGGTTGTTTCGGCGTGCGAGGCACTCGCTCCTGTGGCAAGCGACATATATGTTTGCCGTAGCGAAGGAGATGCAACCAAAACGTTAAAAGCGGAAAGAAACGCCAGCTCAACAATCTCGGCATCGCATATCTCGTGGTTGGATGCAGATCCTGTTGGGGAGAATGGCTCTGACTTCGATTCACATGTAAAATCGGGAGTTGGCGCAAATGTCATAGAATATGAAGTAACTAATCCAGCATCGGCAATTCAGGATTTTGTATATTATGCGGCAGAATACGATGAAATAAATAATTGTTGGTCGGCAGGAACAAAAGTTACCGTTCATGTGGTTGATACTCCAAGCGTTACAATAACAAGTCCAGAAGATATTTGTGCCTATGGCGACCAAGCCGTACCAGTTACGGTGAATCCGCACACGGGAACACTTACCGCATCGGAAGGTACTGTTAGCGGATTTAGTTGGATTCCAGGCGATTACAATACTAATAGTGATAAATTAACAACGACATTAACGTATGTAGTCGAAAGTTCTCCGTATAATGACGGAACTACATGTACATCAACGGTAAAAAGTACCACAACGGCTCATTTTATGGAAGCTCCCATAGCAAATCCAAAAACTTGGTTGATTGGCGACATAGAACATTTGCCGAATCTTACGGGAGAATTCACTTCAACTGGAGTGGAAATGACGTGGTATGCGAATGCAAGCGCAAATCAATCTTCGGAATTGCAGTCGGCAAGTAATTCGGTGGAATATGCTCCCGACAAAACTGCGTTGGCAGCGGCTACTGTAGGTCTCACTTCATACACAAAGAGTTACTGGATTACGCAAACCGATGGTAATGGTTGCGAAAGTAAGCCATCGGAAGTGGTTCTGTCGTTGGTTGACTGTCCGTGGTCGGCACCTGCTCCTGATGATGTGGTGAGATGTTCAAGCGAATCATTGCCCGACATAACTGTATCGGCAAGTGGAAACGTGGAAACAATGGCAGTTGGCGGCAAAGCAACAAAATGGTTGTGGTATTCGGCTGAAAATCAATCAACTCCGTTGGAAACACAAACGGTAAACGACAACTCGTCAAGTTATGCGCATGGTGTTGGTAACGTAGTCTCTGAAAACACAACAACTACATTCTATGTAAGTTATATGGCTGTGGAATCATCGAGCGGACAGGAATGTGAGAGTCCGAAGGCGAAAGTTACCGTTACGGTGAATGCGTTGCCTGAAATCACTGTGGATGATGTACTTATGTGCTACGCCCAAGGCAAGACCATTGTTTCGGCAACAGTGAACGGAACAAGTTCAACAATGATAACAAGCGGCGGCGAATGGACATTGGACGGCGAAACTACCAACATTGCTGCTTCAACGGGCGAAATCGACCCAACATTTGGTGGTCAAACTGATGGTAATTATACGATACAATATACCTACACCGATGCAAATGGCTGTACGAACAGCGATGATGCGACATTGGTGGTTGAATATCCTGATGTTCCGTCAACGGACACTTATATAGGAATGACTTCGAATCCAATTCCTGTGGTTCTTACAGCTAAAGATATTGAAGACGATGCATCGGCTGTAAGTTGGTTCCGAACAGAAACTTCACGCAATGAATTGAGTGGCAATGCGAATCCGTGGACGGTTGATGCTTCTATTATCAATCCTGCTGAACAGACTGGTGCGGAAGGAATGTCGCTTTATGTGTCGCAGACGGTGAATGGTTGTGTGAGCGAACGTGCTGAACAAAAAATTTCAATAGTTGATTGTCCGTGGACGGTTGAAACTGTGACTGACGCCGAAACTTGCGAAGGCGTGGCATTTGCGGAAGGCATGGTTGCTACGGCAAACAGCGGTGCTGATCCAACGGAATGGAGTTGGTCAACAACTGCCGAATTGAATTCTATTGCCGGCATGTCGGGAACGTCATCCACATTCACGCAAAATAACATTGATGAACCTGGAACTACCACATATTTTGTTCGTTACAAAGCCTATTACGAAGCAGGTCGTCAGTCTTGTTGGTCGGAACCACGCGAAATTCGTAGCACGGTCTACAGCAATCCAACTGTTTCGTTCGAGGCATCTGATCCAACATCCGTGTGTCATAGCAGCGGCGACGTTCGTATTCGTGTAAGAGCAGTTGCCGGTAACAATGGCGGCGATGTTGAGAACACGTTGGAGGAAACTTTATGGACAACAACGGGTGTTGATGGCTCATTTGCCACAACGACTGAATCGTATGCATATTTCAGTGCATCGAAGCAAGACAGTAAAACTGACATTTATAGTATTGCATATAAAGCGGTTGACAATAAAGGCTGCGTTGGCACGGCAGAACGACAACTTCGTGTGATTTATTTGCCGAAGCCTGAAACAGAAGGTTTCTACGCTATGACCAGCCAAAAGAACGACGTTGTGGTGAAAGTTACTTCTGCTGTTGAGTCGGGCGCATCAATTCACTGGTTTGATTATGAATCGGGAATGAGCCCAGATGTTCGCAAAAATAAAACTGACAATGGCGATGGAACAACGTGGAACACAGGTCTTCCGTATGACCGTGAAACTGAACGGACATATTATGCCCGTCAGTACGATGGCTCGGCGGAATGTTATTCAGAGGCAACCGAGGCAGTTGTTCGTTTGGTGCCATGTCCAATTCCTAATGTGATTGTTGATGCACCTGTAGCCTGCGTTTACGATGTAGCAAGCGGTGCCGCAACATTGACGGCTGCAACTGGAACTACCGATAGCTGGAACGAACGGGATGGCTCGTTGTCGCAGTTCCGTTTCTATGCTTCTGTTGATGCAACTGATTTTGCCGTTGGTGATGAATTAGGAAAATTTGATCCGAAAAATGCAGTTGCTACGGCAAACGTGTATCCATATTATGTGTCGGAATACAATTTATTGCCATTACAAGGGTTGACAAATCCTGAAGGTTGCGAAGGCCGCAAGGTTAAGACAACTGTAACGATAATCGAAACACAGGCTCCAATTATCACACCAGCTAACGATGCTGTGTGCGAGGGCGAAACCGATAAATTGTCGTTCAAGGCAACATACAATGGAATGGGAACAGGTGCCGTATGGTTTGAGGAAGATCCAGGAGAATATGGAATTCCTTCTATTGATGGTTCTTCTGTGCAAATGACTTTCAATCCAACTGGCGACGAACCAAATGATTACACAATCTACGCCGTTCGTTTTGAAAATGATTGCTATAGTGAGAAAGCATCCGCTACATATACAATTAAACCGATACCAACGGCACCTGAAGTATTCGGTTCGGAAACATGTGAAGGAACCGACACGGTTATTTCTGCCCGTGGTGCTGACGGAGCAGTGTTGAGCTGGTACAGCGATGCTTCTGGTAATACGTTCCTTGGAAAGGGTTCAACATATCAACCTAAGGTTAGCGATGTAAATGAATATGTGTATTATGTAGCACAGACCGTTAATGGCTGTCAGGGACCGCTGGCTCCGGTTGTATATGAAATAAAGATGATTCCGAATGCGCCGTCGTTTAAGAATCCTGGAAATTTATGCGAATACGACGCTGCTCCTACACTTGTGGCAGAGCCTCGCGAAGGAATGACGGTGAAATGGTACGTTGCGGATGAACTAATTGCCGACGGCGAAGAACTTATGTTGTCGCAATCAGATATGACGGCTGGTGCTAAACGCTATAGCGTGACACAAACGTTGAGATCGTGCGAAAGTGATAAAGCGAATGTTATATTTAATGTGTATTCAAAACCGAATAGCCCACGTGTTTCAGGAGCAAGTGTATGCGAAGGCGATACGCTCATTCCAACGTTGGCTACCGATTTTGCTACCGATGCATGGTACAACGATGCTGATGCCCAAGTACTTGTTGCCAAAGGCTACACATATACGCCAGATCCAGGTGAGGTTGGTAATAAGGATGTTATCTATTATGTGGTTCGTGAGCAAAGAGGCTGTTTCAGCGACACCATTCCCGATACGTTACACGTGATAGCTCGTCCAACATTCACAATTGGCGAAGATACCGTGTTGTGTATCTATGATTCAGTATTGACGATTCAGGCAAAAAATTATGTTCCCGCCATTACCGACCTTTCGTTTGTTGAATGGTCTGTTTCCAACGGAACTCAATCGAAAAAATATGCTGACAATGAGGAACATTCGGTAACGCCTACAAATATGATTACCGCCGTTGGCGACTATGTTATTTCGGCACGATACGTATATCGAAGCGACGTTGCCACTTGCCGAAGCGATGTGCAGGAAATGACGTATTCAGTTAAGGCGCGTGCTCGAAAACCGCTTGTGTTCTCTACGTTGATTTGTCAAGGTGAGGATATTGACGAACTTCGTTCGTTGGGTAGTCCGAACACGGTTTGGAATAGTTTGGACGGCACATTGCCTGAAGTTTGGCACGGACAGTCGTACAGATTCCAACCAGGACAGCGTCTTGATACTGGTTCATACCGTTTTGAGATATATGATATGAATATGTACGCAATTGATGAGGAGGACGAAACCAATTCGCTTGGCTGTGAAAGTGAGCGAGACACTATCACATTGGTTGTTGCGCCAGGTGCAAATACACATTTGATTGGTCGTGATTCTGTGTGTATGGGTTCAATCGGAGAATCGTACTATACGCAATATTCCGAAAATAGCCAGTATTTCTGGACAGTTACGGGCAATCACTTGAACTATTCGAAAGACGCTATGTCAACTTCGGTACGCTACATCGACTGGCTTGAACCGGGTGTTGACACATTGATAGTCTATGAACAAACATGGGCTGGTTGTGAAGGCTTCGATACCTTGGTTGTACAGATTGCTCCTGCTCCAGTTGCTCATTTCAACTGGTCGATGCCAGGATCGACGAACGTTATAGAACTGAAAGACAGCACGGTACAAGATAGTTTGTGGACAACCGATGAACTGGGTGAGCCAATTGCTTTGCCAATCGAATATACTATGGCGTGGAATTTTGGTCATCAGGGTGCTGACGAGTCGTATGTTGACACGGTTTTGTCGTTCAACCAGAGAAACTTCCCGATTTATGAAGGCGGTTACCTTTACGGCTACAACTGCCCGATATTGACGGTAACGAACGATTTCGGTTGTACGAGCACATACACTGAATGTATATTTGTGAACTTGTCATCGTCGCTGTATGTTCCTACAGCATTCTCGCCGTCGAATCCGGCTCATGCGGTACGTACATTCCAGCCGAAGGGCTTCAATTTGCAAACCTGTGAAATTTCCGTATATGACAAGTGGGGTAATTTGATGTGGTTCTCCAACGAAGTGAAGGACGGAATGTTTGTCGGCTACTGGGATGGTCGCTACGAAGGCAAGATGGCTGAATCTGACACGTATATCTGGAAAATGGAGGCAACATTCCTCGATGGACAGGTATGGCAAGGATTCGATGCCGGCAATGGTAAGACAGTGAAATATGGTAGTGTGATGTTACTACGATAAAAGTAACATCACTTTTAAGTAAGGATGGGAGAATTTATTTTCCCATCCATTCTTTAAATGCGCTGTTTTTCAATCGGCTGACCGTTATTTGTTCTTTCATTGGAACAGTAAGGTGCACAATGAGTTTTCCTCCGAAGAAATCCTCAAACGATTGTATTGCTTGTATGTTGGCGATATATTTTCGGTTGAGTCGGAAGAAATTGTCTTTTGAAAGTTCTTCTTCGAGTTGTTCCAGCGAAAAATTCACAATATGTTCCTTTTGGGCGAACGTCACCGCAAATGTGATTTTGTTTTCGCTATAGAAATAAGCTATTTCGTCAACGGTAAGCTTGGTGTACGACGAATGACCTTGAATGAGGAAACGGGTACGGTATTTCTTCTCTCCATTGCGAATCACATCGAGTAATTCTTTGTAAACCCCGTCCTTTTGAAGGTTTTTAGGTTTGGTGATTGATTCAAATTTCTGGATTGCCTGTTCCAATTCCGAATCTTTCAATGGTTTGAGCAGATAGTCTATGCTCATCACTTTGAAAGCTTGGATTGCGTATTCGTCGAAAGCGGTTGTGAAAATTATCGGACAGGTGATTTCTACTTGGTCGAAAATCGAGAAACTGATGCCGTCGGCAAGCTGTATGTCCATAAAAATCAGGTCTGGTTGGGCATTTTCCTTGAAATAATTCACTGTTGATTTCACACTGTCGAAGGTGTGTGAGATTGTCCAGTCGGGACGAAGTTGTAGCAATCGTCCTTGTAACAGTTTCACATTGTAGTCCTCATCTTCAATTATTATCACTTCCATAGAAATACGTTTTAAGTTTATATCAATGGTATAGAAACAATGAAATTTGTATCGTTTTGTTCCACAACAACCTGTTTATCCGAAAGCATTTTGTATCGTTTGGTTATATTTTCTAATCCTTTCTTTGTGGAATATGCGGTTTCTTTTTTGTTGAGGGTATTGTTTACAACCAGCATATCGTGGTCTGTGTAAATGTTGATGTTGAGCGGTTCGCTTTTCGATGCGATGTTGTGTTTCAACGCATTTTCAATCAAAATCTGCATGCCAAGTGGCACCAACAGTTTGCCAAGGGCCTCGTCGGGAATGTTGAACGTTACGTTAAGTCCTTCGCCAATACGTTCTTTGTGTAACGCCACAAATGATTTCACGAATTCTAATTCATCGGCAAGTGTCACAAGGTCTTTATCTTTGCTCTGCAACACATAGCGGTATATGTCGGTGAAATTCTGGGTGAACTCGTAGGCTTTGTCCTTGTCGTAGAGTATCAATGATTTCAATACAGAAAGATTGTTGAACAGAAAATGCGGATTCACTTGCTCCATCAATGCTTGATATTCGCTTGCACTTTGCGCCTGACGTAAGTTCTCAATTTCCTGTTGCGATTGGATATATGTTTGTATGATGCGTAACAGTGTGATATCCAATATTATAAAAATGATGAACATAAATGTGAATATGGCGGAAAGTTCCACAATAGGATTAAGAGCGATTTCTTCACCTTCTATTGATGGAAATAGGAGAAACACTGCAATAAGTATCAGTATAATATTCAGTAAGATGTGCGTAATGAACAGATACTCTTTCATTATTTGTGTACCGTATTTTGACACCAGATAATTGAACAGGACATTTATTTCGGTAATCACCACAAATGCGATACTATAGGAAATGTACGGCATACGAAGCTCATACGGTTCGGAAATGGTTTCCGTCATAAACAGGCAAAGGAATCCAATAAGCGAGATGAACAATACACGGAACAGGCAGCTCCATGGCTTGTACGAAATGATGTCGGTAATAAATGTGAGTTCTTTTATTGTCATAGTGATTCAAACTATATCCGTATGCATCAACCCAAAATTTGGAAAAATTTTGGAAAAAATTCCCCTAAAAACACCGAAACGGTTATAACCGATGCTGAAATGCGATTATATTCAAATAATTTGTTGAAGGTATTTCGCATTATTGCACAATCGGAACCATTGCCACATAGTGGCATGCAGTGCCGGCCAACACAAAGAAATGCCATATCACGTGGAACCAAGGGCGGTCTTTCTTTGAATAAAAATATGTGCCAACAGAATAAAAGATGCCTTCAGCCAAGATAAAACTAATCTGGATGGCTGAAAGGTTTTTATATACTGGTTTTGCCGCAAAAACTACCGACCACCCCATAATCAGATATATGGCGAGCGAAAGTTTCGGGTATTTTCCAAGTGCGATAATCTTGTAGATGATTCCTGCTATGGCAACAGCCCAAATAACGATGAAGAGTACCTTCCCTAATGTGCCGCCAACCACCGCCAGCCATACTGGAGTGTATGAAGCAGCAATTAGCACGTAGATATTCGCGTGGTCGAAGTGGCGGAGTAACAATTTTGTTTGTGGATTTACAACCCAGTGGTATAAAAATGAAGCTAAATACAGTACAAAAAAACCAATGGAGAATATCACCATGGAAACGCCCACATCGATACTCTTTTGGAATCCGTGGGTAATAACGTACCAGCCAGCTGGTATTGCTAAAATTGCTCCCAATAAATGTGTGAGTCCGTTTGCTTTTTCTACAGATGTTCGTTGTAAGTTTTGTTCTTCCATTCTATTCGTTATCGTTTGGGCAAAAATAAATATTTCGTGCAAAAAACGGCTTTCTGATCGTGATTATTGTGAGGTTTTATTCTATGCCAATATATTTATGTGTTTGTATAGACAATCGCCAATGTGGATGGTTTAAAATGTATTGTATGGTTTCGGTTGTGTTTTTGCATGAGCAAGGTTGCAGAAACCAATGGTTCGTTTTGATTTTTTCCCGCCATGCTTCAACATCTTCGCCAGTGAACACTATTTTCAATTCATCAGCTTGATTGACAATAGTTTTGTCCCATATTTTTGGAGAAACAGTAATCCAGTCGAGATTGCGTGGGAGACTATGCGTTCCGTTTGTCTCTATGGCAATTTTTTTGCCTTGCCGATGCAGAAGGTCAATGAGTTGATCGGAGGCTTGCAGGCTGGGCTCTCCTCCTGTGAGAATAACCCAATCCACAGCATATTTCGACACTGTTTCGGCGATTTCTTCGTCGGACATCAGTGTGAATGTTTGATGAAGGGTGTCGCAGAAATCGCAGGTAAGGTTGCACCCCGAGAAACGGACAAACACTGCCGCTGTTCCTGTGTGGAATCCTTCGCCCTGCAGACTGATAAAAATTTCGTGTATCTTGTTGGTATGCTTCATTCTTCGTATTGGGTTGCGTCGGCTAATTTTGCCAAGGCAAATGCCTCTTTGCGTTCACGGCACGTACCACATTTTCCGCAGTGGATTTCTTTTCCTTTGTAGCAACTCCATGTTTGCGTGTAGTCGATGCCGAGTGAAGAACCTCGTTTTACAATGTCGGCCTTGCTTAGGTTGGTGTAGGGCGTTTCTAAGGTAATGCCCTCGTATGTGCCTGCTTCAATTGCTTTTCCCATAGCATCGACGAATTTTGGACGACAGTCGGGATAAATAGCGTGGTCGCCACTGTGGTTTGCCATCATCACACGGTGCAGACCATTTGTTTCGGCAAATCCTGCTGCAATGGCCAACATAATGCCATTTCGGAATGGAACCACTGTGGATTTCATATTTTCATCGTCGTAGTTACCCTCGGGAATAGCGTCGGCACCTTGAAGCAACGAACTTTGAAAATAGTCTTTCATAAACGAAAGAGGAATAGTTATATGTTTAATTCCCAATCGATTACAGTGATATTCCGCAAAAGGGATTTCCTTATCATTATGATTGCTGCCGTAGTGAAACGAAACAGCGAGGGCAATTTTGTCCTGATATTCGTATAGCAAGGTAGTGCTGTCGATTCCGCCAGAAAGAATCAATACCGTGTCTTTTTCCATACACTAAAAAGTTTTGTTCATCTGTGCCAACAGACGTTGGTTCTTGAATTCAGTGTGGTTTTCGTCGGCATAGTTGGCGAACGGATAGATGGAAATTCCGCCTCGTGGAGTAAAAATTCCGATCACTTCAAGATAGCGAGGTTGCAGAATTTTCACCAAGTCCTTCATAATAATGTTGATACTATCCTCGTGGAAATCGCCGTGGTTGCGGAAACTGAACAAATACAATTTCAACGATTTGCTTTCCACCATTTCTTTATCGGGGATATAATTGATGATGATTTTCGCAAAATCAGGTTGCCCTGTTTTTGGGCACAACGTGGTAAATTCCGGACAATTCAACGTTACAAGATAATCATTCTCTTGATGCTTGTTGACAAACGTCTCCAAAAGTTCGGGGGAATAATCTGAGGGATATTGCGTTTTTGCATTTCCCAATAGGCTTACGCCTTGTAATTCGTCACTTGTTCTACTCATTGTTTTTAGGTTTGTAGAGGAAAAACTTAAAGCTCTAATCGCCGACAAATATAGGTTATTTCTGTTAAATCCAAACAATTGGGCTGGAAATAATACCTTTTGTTTAATTCGACTGCCTTTTAACGAAGAAATTCTCTCTTTCAAAATTTGAAAAATTCCAAATAGGTTGATTTGATGTGTGTTAGCTCAATTTGCTTTGTTATTTTCCCATTGACATGCACAAAACAACCCTCTATTTTTGCAGCGTTATTGAGTCGCAATGTAATACTATGGAATTTCAAGACACAAAACAGGTAGGATCGTGGGGCGAGCGCCTTGCGCAAAAGTATCTCGAAGAAAATGGATATACCATTTTGGAGACCAATTGGCATTGTTCGCACAAGGAAATCGACATTATTGCCCAAAAGGAATCAATGGTCGTTTTTATTGAGGTGAAAACACGTACAACTACGTTTATGAAACCAGTTGATGCGGTCACCATACAAAAGCAAAAACTCCTTTTGTCGGCAGCGAACTATTATATAAAGTTGAAGAAGATGGATTGCAATGTCCGTTTTGACATAATTTCTATTGTCGCCCGAAAAGGGGAATATACGATTGAGCATATTGAAAATGCCTTTTACTCCAAAATTCGATGAAAGTGTTGGTTGTTTATATTTAGTATGATTTGTTTATGTATAAAAGCAAAAAAAATCAAAGGCGGAATGGAGAAATGGGTAATTTTGTACCGAGAAACAAACAACAAACTAAACAAAAAGCTAAAACAAGTATAAATCATTTAAATAATTAGTACCATGAAAAGAAACAAGTTTTTTAGAATGCTCGCGGGAGCATTAGTGTGTGTGAATGCGTGTAGTTCGGTGTATGCCGACACGTACAATCCGTCAACAAATTACAAAAAGGGCGATGTGGTTGATGTGACCATCAACGGAGTTGACGTGCCTGTGGTGTATATGAACGACAATCCGTCGTCGAACTATACACCTTCAACGCCGTATGATATGAATAATGCGTGGCTGTGGAGCGTGGCGAGCAGCTACACGGGGGAATGGGTTCCGTTCCATTATGTACTGTCCGAAAATGAAAATATTACCGTTCATTACGGAGGAAAAACCTATGTGTTGTTGCAGGAAATGTGGCCAAGTTCGCCAACGCCTTCCGAGGCTGCTGCAAGTGGTTGGGGTTGGCAGTGCCTTGACTGTGAAACATCGTCGGTTGACGCGTGTCCGAATCCGTTTGCAACAGATTATTTCCCTATCTCGTTGGCTCAGCAAAACAACGGTTTCGACAGAACCACACCTCCAAATGCAAGCGGAGAAGCTGGAATTGTTAGCGGACAAGGCAGCAGTTTTGTGAATATCAATCAGGAACGCTCCTGCCAAACGCCATTTGCATTGTATAACAATGATATTTATTTCCGTGATGCCTGCGACCCTCATTCCGGTCTTGGATATTATGGCGTGTCGGACAATACGAATGTGCCGGCTCCGCAGAAACGTTTGTTTGCCGACACTGATACCGACGGTCCGGTGCTTTATGGCTGGAATGGTGGTGCGTTGGGTATCCGTCAACGAAACAACCTTTCGGCGGTGAATGGACCACATATCGAGAAGATTGCATTGCAATGGACTCCAAGCACCGTGTTTATTGGCACTTCAAAATTACCGATGTTGTTGACTACCTATACAACTGTTTCAATCAAGGATTTAACGGGAACAAAGACTGGTTTTTCAGTGAACGGAACGGAGAAAACCAAGGCTATCTCGGTTTATGACGCCACAAACAAAAGAAACTCGTTCACCGTATATGGAAACGGCGTTGTGAATGCAAAGAAAATCTATGCTGAGGAAATAGAAGTCCTTGCTACGGTAAATGGCAACAAGTGGCCTGATTATGTGTTCGCCGACGACTATAATCTCGCTTCGCTTGACGAAGTTAGTGCTTATGTGAAGGAACACAAACATTTACCAAATGTGCCGTCAGCAAGTAGTATAGAAGGACAAAGTGTGAATTTGGCGGAGATGAATACCGTATTGCTGCGGAAAATCGAAGAAATGACCTTGTATATTATTGATTTACAAGAACAAATACGTGAAATACAATCGTCTGATGTAAAATAACTATGTGTAGGAAAATATGAAAAAGATAGTATTTGTCATCAGTTTGATATTGTTGTACGCGGTTCGAATTACGGCACAATCCGATGCCGTAATGGAACGGTACAAGGAGATTGTTTCCGATGTGTATTCGGAAATTCCGTTGAAAAAAGTCACAACAGGATTGCTTATAGAACGGGCGTTTCCAAGTGTGAACATAGGAAAATATGATGGTTCAAAACAATGTGACACAAGCTCGTTTGCGACTTGGAAGAAGTTGCATCGGCAGTATTGTTTCGCACATGTTGACTACACACAGGTGGATTTTGACCAACAAGCTATGGAGCAGGCTGTAGAAGAATCATCCACTGAAATTTCTATGGGAATCCTTTTGTTTTCGTATAACCAGATAAAACCAGAGGCTGTTTCCAATCACCAGATTGTTTTGGATACCGTGAAGGGACGTGTAATCGATGCTTCGTCGTTGAATACCCAAGTGCTTGACGAAAAATTATGCTGTGCATTTTCTCCATTTGCGACGACATTGGCGCTTGGAACCTATACGTTCTCTATTCCTGAACAATTTGTGTTCGGAAATAAAGCGAGAACGATTCAGGATGTTGAGGTTGATTTTGACGACGGACTTGGGTTTGTGTCAGTTGGAATTGGCAAACCTGTGGTTGTGTCGTATGAAACCGCAGGCGCAAAAACTATGAAAATGCGCATATATGCCTCTGGACGAGTGTATTATGGCGCAAGTTCAATTACAATAACTGGCGGGGATTCTGATACTATGTTGAAAAGTTTCTCGTTTGGAACAGAGCCTGATTTCGGACCGGAAAGCTTTGTGTCGAATTCCATTGAGGCCGAATATGCGGTTTATGGAAGATGCAATAGTGATGGGACAATCCGCAAGCCGTGTGTAATTGTTTCCGGTTTTGACCCAATGGACAACAACCGTTTGGTTGATGTGGCGGGAAAGGTGAATTTATATCGGGTGTCCAATAAAAATGATTTCTTGGATAAACTGCGGAATGAAGGGTATGACATAATATTGTATCGTTCGAAAAACAGTACGGAATCAATCATTCCGAATGCGAAAAATTTGGTCGCTTTTATTCAGAAAATCAATGCGGAGAAAACATCCAATAATGAACTCATAATCGCTGGAGCAAGTATGGGCGGATTGGTTGTAAGATACGCCTTGACGTATATGGAGCATTATGGTATCGACCATCAGACGAGATTGTTTATTTCCGTGGATTCGCCACAAGAGGGCGCAAATGTTCCTCTTGGAATCCAGTATATGGTGAAATATTTGAACCAGGATTTACTCGATGAATTGGAAGCATTGCAGGATGCGGAAAAAACAATGCTGAATAGCGATGCGGCTAAGGAAATGTTGTTATACCATCATTCTGCAACATCGGGGAAAACAGCAAAGCCATCGGGAAATCGGACTAATTTCTTGACGGATTTGCAATCTCTCGGAAACTTTCCGCAACAATGTAGGTCAATCGCCATTTCAATGGGAAGCGGCAATGGAACTGGACAAGGTTTTTCGGCGGGCTCGTTGTTGATGGAAAAGGAACCAAAATTGTCGTATTTAGTTCCCGACATTGTGCCTGTTCCTCATTTGTCATGGGAATTCTCGGTGTATGCGGTTCCCAACAAAACAAACCATCTGGTGTATAGCGAATCGGTAAATTATAAAACCTGCATCCGTGTTTTGAACACTACTCATTGTACATCGGGACAAACGATAGCTTCGCGGAGTGAGTCTGTAAACAATACTATGCCGATAGACAATGCTCCTGGAAGTATCCGCAATTTGCATAATCTAAAGGATTTCCGTAACAATGGCAGTTTGTGGGGAATCGATTATATAGATTTGATAGAGTTCTTGGGTGAAATCGATTATAATTCCAAACCTGACAATTTTATTCCAACGTATAGTTCGTTGGGATTGGAACGGATTGCCAATCCAGCTATCAATGTAAAATCGTATTTGGCTCAAAGCGGAGCATTCCAGCCCGTAACAAATAATTTGTACGTAAAAACCTCGACATCAGACATTTCGTTGTTTGATGTGCTGTATGTGGAAAATAAAAACCTCGACCATATATACGATGACAACAAAATTGGCGTTTTTACAGAAGAGATGACTACTATGATGTTGGAGGAGGCAGCTCCCGAAACAATATATGTGGAGAACGAAACTATGAAACAAGGACATACAAAGGCTGCGGAAGCTCGCCAAAGTGTATATATTGGTCACAGTGTTGACGGCGTTTCCTACAACGACGGCGATGTTGTTATGGAATCTGGTTCCACAACTTCGGTGTTGGCAAATGAGAGCATTGTCCTACGTCCGGGAACACGAATCGAGCATGGCGCATTGTTTTCGGCAAAAATCGGAAATACTACGTATTGTGATGAGTCAAACGGCAGCTATGTGAAATCATACAATCTTACTTCTTTTGAGTCAGACGACGATGAACAATCGGAACCCGACGAATTGCTTTCATTGGTGGTGAATTATTCAGACCCAGTGCTGATGTTCCCCAATCCTGTGGAAGATAAATTGTATGTTTCGTCAAATAAAACCAACAATACAGTAACCATATATGATTTGCGAGGAAAGAAAATCCTGTCGAAGAAGTTCCATAAAAATGTGGAATTGAATTGCGGGGATTTACCTATTGGAACATATATGGTACGAGTAGTTCAAGGAAATGGAAATGTAGAAACTAAACAAATTGTAAAACAATAAAATAATATGATTATGAGAAAGATTCTGTATCTCTTGCCGTTCCTTTTGAGCGGATGTTCTTCGATGTACGTTCCGCAGATGGCGAATGTTCCTTTGTTTGAGGAAAAAGGTGAAAAACAAGTTGAACTGTCGCTAAGTCCCAATAGTGCATATGCTTCGTTGGATTATGCGTTTTCCGACAACTATGCGGTAATGCTCAACGGAAATATGTCGTTCGGAAATATGACTGATTACAACGATATTTTTACGCATAAGGATTCTTCGCGTGCGAAATACACCGACATATCCATCTATGGACGTTATTCCCATAAATATGCCGAAGCTGCTGTCGGTCGCTATAATTTGCTAAAAAGCGACAAGTACAAATTGGAGGCTTTTGTGGGTGCGGGATACGGAATCGCTGATGAAAAAGCGTATCATAACAAGTATGGATTGGCGTTTGCGCAGATTGATTTCGGACAAGCGGTAAAATTGTTTGAATGGGGCTTGTCGATGCGGTTGTCTTCATCGCTTCATAAGTTTGATTGGACCGACGACTATGGAAAATCGTTTCATAAGGAATATTCCATGGTTCATTTGGAGCCTATGGCATTTTGTAGGGTAGGTGGTGAACATATCAGTTTTGTTCCTAAAATCGGGCTTTCTTTACCGATAACTTCGCCTGCTTTCGAATCAGTGGAAAGCACTATCAAGGATTCTGATTATTATCGGACCACTGTTTTGCACGTTTCCTTAGGCGTTCGATTCAAATTCTAAAAAAGAAGTTGCGTTAGTTCTTTTTTGCATCCTCACAGAAATTTGTCTGTGGGGATTTTTTTATATATTTGCCAAGCTTTTAGTTTAGCGTAATGAAGCAACTTGAGATAAAAAGTTCCATTGGTGAATCGAAGATATATGTGGGCGAGTCGCTTGCAAACGTCTCGAAGTATTTGCCGGAAAATCGGAAAATAGCCATTATTACAGATCCTGTGATTCATTCTCTGTATGGAGAGCAATTTCCTGAGGTTGATTTAATCATAGAAATTCCTCGTGGCGAGGCAAATAAAAGTTTGCAATCGCTCGATGGCGTGTTTGAGCAACTTATTGAACATGAGTTCGATAGAACATCGTTTATACTTGGCATAGGCGGCGGAATCGTTTGTGATATGAGCGGTTTTATTGCAACAATCTTCATGCGCGGTATCGAGTTCGGATTTGTTTCAACCACATTGCTTAGTCAGGTTGATGCGAGTGTGGGCGGGAAAAACGGTGTGAATTTCAGAGGCTATAAAAACATGATAGGCACGTTTAGCCTTCCAAAATTTGTGATTTGTGAACTGAATATTCTGAAATCGTTGCCGAAATCCGAGTTGCTGAGTGGAATGGGAGAGGTTGTAAAGCATGGCGCAATAGCAAACGAATCGTTGTTTTCGTATATTGAAAATCACGTTGCCGATTTGGAAAAATATTCTTCGGAAGTGCTCGAAACATTTGTGTATGAGTCAATTGTGATAAAATCAAATGTAGTAAGCAATGATGTGCGCGAATCGGGGGCACGGAGAATATTTAATTACGGACATACGTTTGGACATGCCGTGGAGAAAATCACCAAGATGCCTCACGGATTTGCTGTGAGTGTGGGAATGGTGCTTGCCGCAAAGTTGTCGGTTTTGAAAGGAAAAATGTTGCAGGCGGATTGCGACCGCTTGGTTTCGTTGCTGGAAAAACTTGGCTTGCCAACAACGTGCGATGTAAGTTCGGAGGAATTGTTGGCGGTAATGAAATGCGACAAAAAACGTGACGGCGACAGTGTACATTTCGTGTATCTAACTGGCATTGGAAAATGTTGCGTTGAAAAATTGTCTTATACGGAATTAGCTGCTTGTATCGGTGATTTGCGTTAGTATAACAGAGAAAAATCCAGCAAGTGTTATAGCTCTTGCAAATTCGGCAGAAATGTCGGAAATACGGATAGATTTGTGCGGTTTGACTGAGCAGACTACCGCTGAGGTGTTTTCTCACGTGCAAAAGCCTGCTATTGCAACATGTCGCCCTGATTGTTGTCCCGATGCGGTTCGACTTGGGTTGCTGAAAACAGCAATAGCGTGTGGTGCGGCTTACGTTGACGTAGAAATTGAATCAGCAGAATCGTTCAAGAAAGAAATCATAGCGTTCGCCCACTCAAAAGGGTGCCGCTGTATAATTTCGTATCACAACTACGAAAACACACCTTCGTTACAGGAATTGAAGTCGATTGTTGATAGTTGTTTTGCCCAACATGCCGATATAGCGAAAGTGGCGACAATGGCCCACACCCAAGAGGATTGCGCGCGGGTGCTTTCGCTCTATGCTGACTATAAAAATGTGGTTGCGCTTGCAATGGGCGAAGAGGGAAAAATCACCCGCATCGCAAATTTATATTTAGGAAGTCCGTTCTCGTTTGCCGCCGTGTCGCTGGAGAGTGCCACAGCAAAGGGACAGATGACGGTAGAACAGATGCGGGACTGTAAAAAAATATTGGGATAACCCATTTTTTCTAAAAAAAACGCCAATCTATTTGTACAAAAAGAAAAAGATGTATATTTGCACACCCATTCGGGTGGACTGTCGTATGGTGTAATGGCAGCACAACTGGTTTTGGTCCAGTTAGTCGAGGTTCGAATCCTTGTACGACAACGTTTGAAACGCAACTTGTTAGCTACAGGTTGCGTTTTTTTGTGGTAATCATAGCGTTGTATAATGGTTTTTGTCTATCTTTACGTCGCCCAAAATTGGGTGAATAATAAATTAAAACTACAAAAATGAAACTTAAGACTTTTCCCCTTTGCATTACAACGATAGCATTACTATCAAGTGGCGCATTTGCACAAATCGATGACGACGACTTTGCTCCTTCTTATCCTTGTGAGCCTCTTTCTTCTAGTACGTTTGTCCCAAATGGTTCCGACAGCACGTATATTGACGCTTCGGTTGAGACCTATACGCCGAATTTTGAAAAAGTGTCGCCGAAATTCGAGCAATTTGTGGAACAAAACTCTGTTGGAATTGAACGAAAAACCAAGGATTACTATGAAATAAGATATAGGTTGGTTATGACGAAAGTTCAATTTGCGGACTTTAAAAATAAGTTGGACGAATGGAACTGCCAAACCATTACGTTGAGCGAATCCACGAGATATATTTCGCAGGAAAAGAGTACTAAAATCAGTAAAATCAACGAACTGCAGGCAAAAATAAGTGTGCGTAACGAATCTCTGCTTACAGCAGAAACTGAGTCACGCCGTGATCTTTTGCAGGACCGCAATGCCGAAGATAAAGGTAAGATTCGGGAATACGAAAACGAATTACGGGCATTGGATTCTAAAAACGGAACCGTTGTGCTTAGCGTTACTTTGATGCGCGAGCCGACTACTCCGAGCGAGACTCAGAAAATCAAGTTTGTGAATATGCCTGGATTTGAATACAGCATTTTTATGCCCGAAAATCCAAAGGCAGGCATTTCTGCGGAGTACTATAACGGATATATGTTGAAATACTTGTTCACCAAGGGTAAATCTTACGTGACCGTAGGTGCGTTCAAGGCCGTTGACGTTCCTCAAAACGATTCGCTTATGTATTCCGACATTTTCAACTTCAGTTTTGGGCAGGATTTCTATTCCCGTCATTTAGGTCGTGGTGGACGGAAATTCCTCAATTTGTATTCTGGTTATAACGTTGGCTATCTGGCATATACAGGAGAGAAAAGTTCTCTTAAAAACGTGTATGTTAGCCCTGCCATTGGAATCGAGGTGTTCAAGAACAATTTCATGTTGTTCGACACCAAGATGACATATATACTTCCATTCTCGGAAAACTTGAATCTACGAGGGTTGCAGTTTGCCGCCGCGCTTAACTTTGTGTTCTAATCTTTGCGTCTGCAAAGGTTATTTTAAAGCAGTTTTTTCGTTCTAATCGTTGGTGGAAAAATCCATCAACGATTAGAATGTTATTGTTTCTCGCCGAAAATAAAAATACTCTCTTTGAAGTGGCATTGCTTTATGAAAAGTTGTATATTGCGAAAAATTCCGTTGCGATTTATTTCGCATAATATAAAATACTGATAATTAAAAAGAAACTCCGTCAACGGATATATAATAAAAACCACGTCATACGAGTTGGAGGACCCTTTTTTCGCCCGTTGGATAATTTCACAAGAATAATGAAACTCTTTCGTTCCATACTGCCGATTTTCTTTTTCTTCCTCTCGCTCGGGGCGGTGGGGCAGGTCGACTCTATCAAGATAGAAATAGATAGTAGCTTATACCGAAAGGCAAACGTAGCAATCGAAGAAGACAATTGTGAATCGTGCAAATGTTTTTGGTTGGTGTTTGATAAAATACCCCTTGAATCTGTGATTTGTCTTCGCGACCCACATGCTTTTGAAGCAGGACCCAAAATCAAAGAATTTATACATGACGACAAACAATTCTTACGGGTTGAATCGCAAATTCCTACTGCTATAATTTGGACATCGCCTGGTTCTCTTACTATTAGTATTGATGAACAACATTTTAGTATGAGTATTAGATGGAATGATAGTGAAATATACAAGGAAAAAATTAGTAAGCCCCATCCTGATACTATAACTATTCCTTCTGATGCTATATTAATTATTCCTTCCTCAGAACTTCCATATCATAATGTCATAAACGTAACTCTCGAACCATGCGAATCATTTGAGACATTTTTAAGAAAATTTCAAAATGGTGGCTATTTGCCATATGGTCAACCAGTTTTTCCCGAAAAGACAAACAAATACGAAGCCGACGGCTTCAAGTCGTTGAGAGTGTGGTAGAAGAGATTCTGTTACTTTTTTCTTGAAAGAAAAATTAATCCTTGCAACTCAATCGGTGTGCGGTGCTTGTCAATGTACCTACACATAAACAATCATATCAGCCAATTGAAGAAAATAATCGTTTGACCAAATGTCAAGTTCGTGTTTGTCAATAACATACGGCAGCACGTCGGATTTAACCTTGGCAATGTCGGTCTCGGCAAGGCGTTTTTTGAGCAGTTCCGTAAATTGCCCTTTGTCTATCTCAATGCCGTTGAATTCTTTTGCACGGACTTGAAGATGATTGAAATCAAGTGCAATACGATTCCTGACATACCATTCAAAATCGTACCAGTCGCGTCCTTTAATGCGATTTTCCATTGACGGAACACAAGGGCGAGATTCGCAGGCACGTGCCACCATAGAACGCTGCTTCTTTGAAGAATCCGCCACGATACAGTCCGCCGAGAATTACTTGTTGCATAACCTCGTAAACAGCATTACGCTTGTCGATTTCTCCTGAGGGGGAGTGTTGGCGGAGCATTTGTTCAAAAATGTCGTTCATTTTAGGTATTTGATTAATGTGTTGATACTTTGTTGTTTACGACTGACTGTTGCACATTGTTCAAGAATGTCGATGTTGAAATTTTTCAGTTCGTCGGTGTCGAAACGAATATCTTCCTCAAGGTAGATTTCAACGTCTTTCATAAACCGTAGATTGAGATTCTTGCTGAAATTGATGACGTCGCACAATGCCTTTTCGGGCGAGGCTATGAGAAATGTAACGCCGTCGGACTGTTCCATTCTTACGCCGATGGAGAAGTATTCGGGTGAACAGTTCTGGTAGGAATAATTCCCCGTGGCATTTTCAAAATTCCTTGAATGTTTGGTAGTTACGGATGTGAGAAGATACACGCGTTCAGGAATAAGTCCGTAGTAACGCAAGGCATATTCACGCCCCACATACGAAGGTCCGTACAAGTGGTTGGCAATGAGTTCCTGCGAAAGCGGTTTGCCCGTCTCTTCGGGACTTGCAACGTATAATCCCTTTTTGAGCCGAATGATTTCACCCGCTTTTTCCAACGCACGTGCTTTCTCATTGATATGCTTGTTCTTGGGAAATAGTGAAGCAAGAACGGTGCTATCGAACGGTATGTTCCCAATGTTATTGAACGGACTCATTTTTTTATATTTATGCAAAGGTAGTGCTATTTTGTATAGAAAACAAATAAAACGTTGTTTTTCTGTACGAAACATCACTATAATTGTTCTTTGTTACTTTTTCTCTCCCCGCCACCGTCACCCTGAGCAACGCGAAGGGTCTGTTGGAATTATTCAGGAATTTTTCTATCTTTGAACTCCAAACAATTTTGATTTTGAAACTTTTCCGTTACATAGTGCCTGTTATCTTTCTGTTCTGCTCGGTTGCGGGAACAGCGCAGGTTGACACAAGCAAAATTTTCAAGATAGGATACGAATCTTGTGCAGTAATAAAATGTGCTGAAGATTCATTATATTCAATAACTGATTTGTTTTATACGTACTACGACACTGTGGAAAACAAATGCTTGCGCGTTAGAAGTCAGGATGCCGTGAATAGAATTGTCGGAATTCAATGGTACGATGAAAACAACATAAAACCTGTAACGGGCAAAATACGTTGTAAGCTATTGCCGAATGGAATAATCACACCGTTGGGGTATTATGAAAAGGTGGAAAAAGATTCCGTTCAATGGACATACAATTATGTTTGGAATACAAATGACTCGTCATTTGTGAAAACTGATTCTGTGGGACGAAAATATGTTAGATTCTTCGACACATATTATGGTTGTTACATTGGAGGACGTTATGTCTTGTTGTCGGAGTACGAGAAAGTATATAAAAGAGAGGAAGATGCCCGCAAGCAATATGAGGAGGCAAAAAAAAATTGGACGAAATGTCGTGCAGTGATAGAGGTTGATGAGAATTTTTACAGACAAGCAATTGGTTATTATTTTGAGGGACTTAAAGTTGACAAATGTTGGGTTACACCTGAATTCTACGAAAGAGTGACGCATGTACGGTTGCCCCACCAGTTCACTCGTCCCAAAACAGATGAGAATATCTATGCATTGGGGCTTCCAAAACAGCAGAATTGGTTCGATTCCTCCGATGGACGACAAGGAATTTCATACAACTACGAAGCCGATGGTTTCAACACATTGAAAGAGTGGTGATTCTTCGATGAAAAATGGTGACACAGGTCGCGATTGTCCTGCACCGTCATGTCGAACGGAGCGAAGCGGAGAGAGACATCTCATCATAAAAAAATACAAAACTTTAGATTTTTACTGCACAAAACTTTAGATTTTCACCATATAAAACTTTAGATTTTTACTATATTTGCATCAAAATGGTAAAAAACGAATTGATATGTTGATACAGAGAACTGCACGCGAAGCTTTGTTGAGACTTGCATCTCAATTTCCTGTTGTCGGGCTGACTGGACCTCGCCAAAGCGGAAAGTCAACGTTGGCAAAGATGACGTTTCCCGAAAAGAAATATTTCACGTTCGATGACAAAAGTCTTCGTGAACTTGCGGCGTCGAACCCAAAGGATTTCTTGTTGTCGTTTCCCGACGGGGCGATTATAGACGAGGCGCAGAAAGTCCCCGAAATTTTTGATGCGGTGAAATACTATGTTGACAATAGGAATACCGCTCCAGGAACATTTATTCTCACAGGTTCCAGCCAGTTTAAGTTGAAGGAAAATATGACGGATTCCTTGGCGGGACGTGTGGCGTTTCTTAAACTGTTGCCGCTTTCCATTGCGGAACTGAACACTACGGCAGAACAGTTTGAAACACCATACGACATGATTGTCAAAGGATTTTATCCGCCGTTGCACGATACGCAGAAACATTTTTTCAAGGAAGATTGGTTCGAAAGTTATATCGACACCTATTTGGACTACGATGTGAAGGATTTGATAAACGCAAGCAATCTTTCCCTGTTCAGACGGTTTATTCAGATTTGTGCCACTTATAGCGGACAAATGGTCTCGATGGATAGCATTTCAAAAAATCTGGGAATTTCGGCACCGACGGTAAAAAAATGGCTTTCAATCTTGGAGTCGTCATATATAATTCACTTTTTGGAACCCGACACGAACAATCTTGGGAAGGCGGTTGTAAAAACTCCGAAACTGTATTTTGTCGATACTGGCTTGTTGTGTCATTTGTTGCGGATAGAAACAATCGCCGATTTGAATTTAAATCTCAATAAGGGCGCCATTGTTGAAACATTTGCCGTTTCGGAATTGTTGAAGACCAGATTGAACAAGGCGAAAAAGGCAAACTTGACCTATTTCCGTGACAACAAAGGATTTGAGGTTGACATTATTGCCGACTGGAAACATACATTTGCCGTTGAGATAAAGAGTTCGAGCGATGCGGAGAAGAAGTTGTCAGCAAACGTCAGAAAATACATAGACTTGCGTTCCGACGTGCAATGCGACGGTACTGTATTGTATTTAGGCGATTTTACATGTAGAATCAACAATGTTAATTATGTGAGTTGGAAAGACTGGGGTAATTTTTTTGAGAACGTGTAATTTTTCTATCTTTGAACTCTAAAACATTTATTTTGAAACTCTTTCGTTACATATTACCCATTCTGCTGCTATCCTTTGTAGCCCAAGCCCAACCGCCTATAAAGGACGGTGCGATTCTTGCCGAATTTTCGGTGAGCGACAGCACCAAGGTTTATTTCAGTAAAGGTAACCTGCGTTTTCAGGCAGGCACAAAAATGTGGCGTTTTGCCGAACGGCAATGGGATGTTATTGGTGATAATAAAAAAAGTGGTGGGCACTCTTCTGCTTGGATTGACTTGTTTTGCTGGGGGACAAGCGGATGGCTCGTGTCGCCACAGTCAAAGCGTAAGCAGGCATATTTCAATGAAAACAGTGACATTGCGGACACTGATTCCGACTGGGGTGTGTACAATAAGATTGCCAACGGCGGCAACAAAGTGAAAATGTGGCGGACACTTACCAGAAGTGAGTGGGACTATGTGTTGCACAAGCGTCCCCGTGCGGAAAAATTGCTTTCTATAGGACGCGTTGGCACAGTGAATGGCTTAATCCTTTTGCCCGATAATTGGACCACACCGTCAAGACTTCGTTTTGTCGCTCAGGCAAATGAATGGAAGCAAAACACATACACACCAAACGATTGGTTGATAATGCAGTCATGCGGAGCCGTGTTTTTGCCCTCTTATGATTCGTATGTGGGGGCCTATTGGTCTTCGTCATGCAAAGAAGAGGAAAATGCCTATATTCTTAAGTTTACGGGATATACAGAGCCCGATATTACTTATAATAACCGTGGTTGCTTATATGCAGTCCGTCTTGTACAAGATGTGAAAAAGAACTCTGCTGTTAATGGCAAGTTAATGAATGAGAAAAAGGTTTTTGTTTCTGCAACGATAAAATCTGTCACCCCTCATACCGTCAGATTGTCTGTTTTTTCAAGTGACAAGGCAAACGGGAAAATGGGATATTGTATCGGTACCGATGAAAACCTTACCATTGAATCTAATTCGGTTTGTGAAAGAAGTCTTGACAAAATTCAGCAGTTTGACACCATATACACTCGTCTTAATCCGGAAACGACGTACTATATTCGCCCCTATATTGTTACTTTGAGAGTGGATGCGAACAAGGATTACAAAACCGATACGATTTATGGAACCGTACAGAACATTACCACTCGTTCCGTGAAATGTGATTTCCCTTATCCCGAAGGTGCGATTCATGGATGGTTTTCTTCATGTTATCGAATGTATGTCGCATTTTCAAAGGGAAACTTGCAATATAGGGCAAGTACCAACACATGGCGATTTGCAGAACACCAATGGGATATTGTGGGACCGGGAAACGAGAAAATATCTTCTACTTATAATGGTTGGATAGACTTGTTTGCATGGGCCACGTCGGGTTTTAAGTGCTCCAATGGAAAGATTTATAAACCTTATACCATAGTCGTTGATGATTATCAAATGAGTTTGTTTGGAAAATCGGATTGGGGATATAACAAGATTTCCAATGGCGGTCAGGCATACGGACAATGGGCTACATTGGACAGTTATTGTTGGGAATATATAATATTTAAAAGGACTGATGCGAAGTATCTTTCTGGTTATGCAAGAATAAAAATCTCGGAAGATGATGATTGGATTGGACTGGTCTTGTTGCCCGATGATTGGAAAAACTTGCCCGATGTTGATTTTGTACCAGGTTTCAGAGAATATGGATATTTTGACAACCAATATACGATAGAGCAATGGGCGAAGATGGAGGCAAACGGAGCGGTGTTTCTTCCTTCTGCGGGCTATCGATATAATAAAGTATTTAAGGGAAACTATTATATTGGTTGGTATTGGACAAGTACGTATTCTCAAAAAGATGATATTTTTGATGCCGCTCCTTTATGTATGACATTCAACACTGGTTTTACAGGCGTTGATTGTAGAACTTATTTTGTCAATGCTGATGCCTTACCTGTTCGTCTCGTTCATTTTTATTACGGAGTAGCAAATGAAAATTATTAGATTTTGAAACTTTTCCGTTCCATATTACCCATTTTCTTTTTCTTCCTCTCGCTTGGGGCAATGGCGCAGATGGATAAGGACGGCAATTTCCATTGGGACGAGTTGTACACACCCGACGAGATACTGGAACTTGACATGTCGTTGCCGAACAAGGTGGATGTTTTCAAGATAAAAAACAGGGAACGGGTGAAATATGTGAAGTTGAAATGCTACCCGTGGATAGAGCACATACCGTTTACCCCCGAAGATTTCCCGAATATCGAGGCGTTGAGGATAGAAAGTTTCCTTATTCAGGGATTGAACGGCATTGATGGTTTCAAGAAAATCAAACGTTTGGAAGTGACTGACGTAGAAGGACATAGTTATGCACGAAATTTTTTGCGAACCAATTTGCCTTGTGTTACCAATCCAGTGTGGGAAATGACGTGGTTGGAAGAATTACGGATAAAAGGTATTGACATTCTTGTTACCGAAAATAGTATTTCTAAATTAAAAAATATTAAGTGTTTGAATATCAACACTTTTAATAAGTTTTATGGGTGTGCTTTTTTTGATGAATTTGAAAAACTTACTTCATTACGACAAATATATTTTGGACAAGACAATGTCGAAATGACCTTGTATTTGGCAAAGATTTTCTCAGAAAAAGGTGTTGAAGTGGTAGGTACATTCGATGTGGACAAAATCAGTTCTACAATAGTGACAAAAGACGAAAATAGTTACACAAACGATGTGGAATGGGATGAAATAATTCGATACAGACCTTGGGTATGGGATAATTATTTTGGACTAATAGTTGACGATCCTGATAATCAATGTATCACAATGTATGTAAAAAAAGAAAATGGGCGGATTGCCCTTATTAAGACAAAGAATAGAATTCACCATAGTGCAAAGAATATTCATTATTATAAATTCTTAAACTATGAAAAGTCTGAAGATGATGCAAAAATCATTCGTGAAAAATCTTCGTCCGAAGAAGAATCTTCGTATTGGGGATATGATGATTATTATAATTCATTTGGTAATGATACACTCTATATGAAATGTTATTATACCAGTGATAAGATTTTTGAAACATATCTTATTTCAGATACAATAATGTATCAACACGTTTATGATACTGGTGTCAAAAAGAGTCGGGGGTATTTGACGTGTTATAGTCTTTGTGAAAACAAAAGTGTAAAAATAGATGTGATTGAAAATGAGATAGAAGATGCTTATGTCGAATTTGATTATGATAGGAATATCCTCTTTGATTTTGAGTGTGAGAAATGTGGATGTAAGGCATTTATGATTCATAACAATAATGTTGTTATGGAGCAGGGTGCTAAAGATATATGTGTGGGTGGTATGGGCAAATCAGAGTGTTTCGATGATGAAACAGAAACATTCAAATTTTTTAGAACGAGTGATAAAGCCGACGATATGCAGAAATTGGAATTACTTATCAATAATAGAGATTCTATTAGAAAAGCATACCAACAGAAATTCACTCATTTGCTTGAGTTTCTTAAAGGTAGGGACGGCCTTTACTAGCAATCAAAATTTGAGATCCTCTTACATATATTTTCATTTAATTGTTATTTTTGAACTCTAAACATTTTTGATTTTGAAACTCTTTCGTTACATAGTGCCGATTGTGTTTCTGTTGCTTACAACAATATCGTTGCAGGCACAAGAATATAGATTACTCACATTTTCTAATAAGGAGAAAATTAATCTAAAAATATTAACAACAAAAAAATATCATATAGTATTTGATATAGTCAAAAAGAAACCAATTGTTAAATACGAGAAAGAAACGCTCTTTAAGGAATTTTTTCCATATACTCCAGATGGACTGATATGTGATGTTCCTTTCCCAATAACGATAATACGTGGGAAAGACACGATGTGTTTATTTGGACTTTGTAGTAATACACGTAATTATCATTTGAAAAATTTTGAGTTCAAGAAAGGGAATTGGTTTATAAAAACAAAGCCGTGATTTCAGCAAAAAGTTGTAACGGGAAATGAAATGAGACACTTCAAGGATAAATATGAGTCTTTTGAAGAAAAGAGATTTTTTGAAATAGATTTAACCGATGCTAACGAGGTTGAGATGATATCTATGGACAGCAGTTTTAGCAATAAGTATTATAATACACCACGTTCATATTATGATATTTTGGAGTGGCAAGATTACTTATTATTTGACGAAGATGCTAAACAATATGTTGAAAAGATACAAAAAGAATATGATTATTACGGTTCAGGTCGAAGAGTTCCGTATATTGCACCATATTATACAAAAGAGGAATATGAGGAGTCAATTGAATCTTGGAAAAAGAGGGATTGACACGCTTCGCAACTCAGTCGAATGCTCGTGGTGCGAAAACAATATCGTATTCAATAATACTCACCGATTTATGGTCTTCCAATATTCAATGATGGTTCGACTTCACAGATGAGCGTTAAGAAAATCTTTGAACGGAGCGTCAAAAACTCTCGGCTTGGCAGCGTGGATTGTGTGTTGGCGCCATTTCGAGAGTTTAGCGAAGTGAGGAGATTTTTAGCGAAGATGTGGCGTCGACGGCGGTTTTTGTTACTTTTTGTCGCTGAAGACAAAAAGTAAAAGAAAACTTTCTATTTTTGAACTCTAAACATTTTTGATTTTGAAACTTTTTCGTTCCATAATGCCGATTGTTTTTGTATTCGTGCCCCGAGATCGTTTTTATAAATCTTCTTCGGATTCGTCGATAAAAGCAGGACTAATTTTATAACCACATGTTGCTTCAATCGTGTATTTCCCTGTGGTCAAGTCAATTACGCCATCACTACGGTACGTACCTTTTTTTGTATAGTTTGCAACAATGATATAGTTTCCCACAATCTCGGGAGGGTATGGACCTTCAAATTGCGGTTCCATAACCCATTTACCCGTATTGTCTATTATTCCCCATTTGTTGTCTGTTTTAACACAAGCAAAATTGTTTTCAGAAAAAGCAGTGGCTTTGTTAAATTTTGGTTCGAAAACTATTGTCCCTGTCGTGTCAATGTAACCATATTTGTCATTGATTTTCACTATTGCCAAACCGTTTGCCGCAAATTTGTCAATCATGTCGAATTGTGGCTTGATTATCATTTCTCCTTTGGTGTTTATGACTCCGCATTTATCATTTTTTACAACGGTGGTTTTACCGTTTGAAAAACGATAAACGTGGTCATATATTGGTCTTACTACAACTTTCCCCTTTTTGTCGATAAAGCCCCATTTGCCCCATTTGTTCTTTTGCATAACAGCAGCCAAGCCTTCATAATGGCAACTTATAAATTGGTATTTCGAATTTGGTTTAATCGCAATTTCTCCGGTCAAGTCAATGTAGCCGTATCCCTTCTTGGTACTTACGGCAGCCAGTCCGTCTCCAAAAAATGTCATTATCACATAGGGTACTATAGTGAGTTTGCCTGTACTGTCCTCAAGAAATCCCGTTTGGTCATCGTCCACGCTTTTTCTCAGGAAATTATATACGCCTTGTGAATAAAAACAATCTATAAATTGTGGCTCAACAACAATTTTCCCTGTTTTATCTATAAATCCCCATTTGCCATTTATGGTGACAGGAGCCAGTCCGTTTTCGGAATGAAAATCTAAGGCCAGTTCAAACTGTGGTTCAATGACAATCTTTCCTGTTTTGTCAATATATCCGTATTTGCCGTTAATTTCAACTTTGGCAAGACCGTTCACCGAGAATTGTCCGGCGTAATCGAATTGCGGTTCAATAAGAATTTCTCCATTAGCTTTCACAAAACCATATTTGTCGCCAATCTCTACACGAAACATCACGCTGTCGCTTGGCGAGGCAAACGCCGCAATGTTTGCAAGCAAGAGGGCAAGGAATATGAAACGTTTTGAAATCATTGTTTTGAGGTAAATAACTCGTTGAAAAAATGGTCGTTATGCTTCTAACCAGCGGGATAAAAACACGTCGGAAACCGAATATTCAGTATGTTCTTTGGTCGTTGTGTCGAGAATTAAATCTTTGGCTATGAGGGAGGTCAAAATTCGTTGTGAATTTGCAGGCGTGCCTATCTCGTATTTCCTCAAAAAACTACTCGCTGTTGGTTGTACTACAACACCTTCTTTTGCAATGGCTTTCAAATAGTTCCATTGCTGTGGCGTAAGGAGCGAACGATATTGCAGATATATGTTTTCGTTCAATGCAATCAGTCGTGCCGCTTCTTCTTTTGCAAATTGCAGCGAAACTTTTTTGGAGGCGTTTTGAAAAATGAAATGGCATAACGATTGTGTGTAAAACGTGTGTCGTTTGGTGAATTTTAGCACAAATTCAATTGCGTCGCTTTCAATCGTTTTCCCATGCTCACTGAACAGATGTTCGATAAAATCGAAATATTTTCCATTGTCAATCTTATCAAGATATAGGTAGCTGGTGCTTGCGTAGAACGGATTTCGTGCGTTTGCAAAAATGTCGAACATAAGATGTTTCTTGCTTCCGCAGAAAATGAATCGGACGTTTGTAAGTTTTTGTATATGAGTACGTAATATGGCTTCCATGTTTACGCCTCTGTATTCACGGACTTGTTGAAATTCGTCGAATGCCACAATCACTTTTTTGTCGTGATTTTCCAAAAAATCGAAAATACTCCGTAACGTCTTCATTTTTTCCTCGTTGTCGTTGTATGACAGAGAAATTTGCGGATTACCCGTCAGTTCGTCGAACGACAAGACTGGTTTTACGCCCGAAAACACTTTCATTGCCTTTTTCAGCAGGGAAGTCTTTTTTTGAAACGATTGGATGATAGTTTCGGAGAAAACTTTTATGAACTCGTCGATAGATTGTGTGGCATAAATGTCAACGTAAAATGTTTCAAAGTCGAGTTTTTGTGTTGAAATTTCGTCGAAAAGTCGGTAGATTAGTCCCGTTTTTCCCATTCTTCGTGGCGAAATTAACGTGACATTTGCCTCGTTTGTAACATAGTCAAACAGCGTTTTTAACTCCGATTCCCTGTCGCAGAATAGCGATTTGTCGGTGTATGGGGAAAGAATAAAAGGATTTTTCATGTCTCGTTTTTTTTGTAAAAATACTATTTATTTTAGATACTACAAAATAGATAGTGATATTTAGAAAATTTTCTTTGTCATTTTCTTGCCGAAGACAAAAAGTAAAAGAAATCTTCTTATTTTTGAACTCTAAACATTTTTGATTATGAAACTTTTCCGTTACATATTGCCTATAGTTTTTCTGTTTCTTTCTTTTTTGGTAGTAGGACAGACAATTACGACGTATTATCCCAAAGTTGATAGACAAAGTCGTGATTACATACATATTATGAAAGTTGTTGTGGAGCCAAACCAGGTCTATGTGGTATTCAGATACAACGTGTTGGGAAACGACAAAGTCGGAATGGGTTCGCAAACCAGTTTGCGTTGCGGTTCGTTTATAAGTACCATACAGCATTTTGGCATACTTTCCGACAGCATTCAACGTGAGTTGCCGTTTGATAAATGGATTTCCCTTAATGCTCCAGAAAATGTACAATATGCAAGTAAACCGTTTATTTATGTAGATGAGAATGGTGAAAAATGGAACGCACGTTCGTATGATTTTTTTATGGTGTTTCCTGGAAAATTACCAGAATATGCACGTAAGATTTCTATATATGAAAATGCGGAGTCGTTTTATGGAAGCGATGGTTCCAATCCTTTTAATTGGGAAGGAATTCACATAAACAATTTGCATCCAGAAGAAGAATGGTGACGAAGAAATAACCTATAAAAAATAAATGGAACGATGAAACGAATTTGCTTTTTCTTCCTATTGGGACTTGCGAATTTCTATTCTTTCGCTCAAAAACTCAAACTTTCATATCATTATTTGAATGTATGAAATCAAAACTCGCATTCATAGCAATCTTTTTCATTCCTATGAGGGTAGTAACGGGGTTTTCTGGTCTTCGTCTGCCGACTCCGACGGAGGGGGCTGGGTATTACATCTGTTCTTCAGCGATAGCGGTGTCAGCGTGGAGAGTAGCAACGATGGCAAGTTCTCTGTTCGTCTTGTTCAAGATGTGAAATAAAAAACGATGAAAATAATTTTTGAATTAAACCTTTTATAGTTATTTTGAAGTCCCCAAGGCACATATTGACAATTTTCTTCATATTCCTTTCTATAATAGGAATGGGGCAACGTTTGGTTGTGGAAGGACACAAAGTTTACAAACGACCATATTTTCGAATACTTACTAAAATGCCCAATAATGTTGATTATATCCATAGGGTAAGGGATAGTGTTGGACTTCTTGAAGCAGACTCTCAAAAATTTTATACAAGAAAAATCGGCTATAGTTCCGATTCGCAAAAAATAAAAATATACGAGAAAGTAGTTTCAAAGAATAAGCGTAGTGTGGAGACTACATTGTCGTCGCGATGTTACGATAGTGTAGGACGAGAGTGTTCGTATATAGAATATCTAAAAAAACGACTTCGTTTCCCGTATGTTCTAAGTCCGTCGGCAATATTTGTTCCTAAAGGACGATTTTTGAATATAGCGCAAATTACTCGCTATCATGCATCAAATGGAGAAAAAAACTACGAAATATGTATCAAGGAAAATTCTCTTAGACCAAAATATAATCAAAAGGTCGTTTGTCGCAAGTATCATCGTCGGTTGGTTATTTATGACATAAATGGCGCAGTTGCAGATGCGAAATATTGGCATGGAACAAAGACAACGTTTTCTTCTCCTACGTTAAAGCAAATTATGAGCGGTGGCGAATTGCATTCGAAGACTATAACTACCACACATAGAAAAAAAGGATATTTCTCAACGTATGTTTTAGAAGATGGAAAGTTGCAATTAGCGAAAGAAAAAAAATATGCAACGGCAATTGATACAACAATAGAAATTTTAGGAAAAAATTTTTCGTTGGATTCAAGAGAGTCAATCAATACACGTGTGTTGACATATAAAGATGGTTCTCAAGTGTTATTATATCGAAACTATTCCCCAGGTCGTGAAATAATTAGAGATACGATGGTTTTTGCCAACGGCGATAAATATCCTATACGCACACAATTGTATAATGAAAAAGGTAAATTGTTGTGTAAGAAAGATTTACAAAACTCGTTGGAATACGAATATGATTCGGTAGGACGGAAAATAATGAGTTTGTCGAATGGTGTGAAAACAGAGTACAAATACGATGAAAAAGGAAATACTATTTTGATAAAGTCAGACACTACGACAACGGAAATGGAATATGATTCGTTGAATAGACTTGTTGCTAAAACAATTAACGGAGTTCGAAAAGAATACATAAAGCAAACTCCAAAACAAGAGATTGTGGATTCAAAGTCGACGAAGCAAGAGGTTGTGGTACAAAAATCAGAAATGGCAGAAACAAAAACAGCCACGCAACCTGTCAAACCGATTTCAAAGAAAGATAGCGTGTATGTCGCGAAACGAATGCAACTCGAACGGCTTTATGGACAATGTGACTGGTCGGCAGATCGTTATCCTCATAATGTAGAAAAGGTTGTAGTTAAATTTCCAAATAATACAAAATGGACGTATTTGTACGTGGATTCCTTGCAACAATTATTTCTGATACAAAAATCAACTGATAAACAGTTGTCGCAACATAATAGAATAAAAATAGACACTGTTTATAGTTGGAATAATTCTGCCATTGCGAGCATCAAGAAAGAATGTTCCTATACAGACGATGCAGGTAATTGGGTAGTTTTTTTTCGATGTCATCAATATAAAAACCAGATAGATACTATGATGCGTAATCTATCTGCAAAGTATAGGTATGAATCAACATATGAAAGAGACACTGTGTCAAATCAATGGGTATTAACCGAAAAGAAGATTGAAAATGAGAACACACTTACTACTGTTTATGAATATCAAAAAAGTAGTTATAAGTATATTGGCACCATTTTTCCTTTTGACAGCTTCTCTTCTCACGTGAGTTTTTTTTCTCGAAAATTTTCTGATTCTACAACCAATTCTTGGCTCTCTGTGGATTATATAAAAAAAGAAAACGAACCAGATTCGAGTTGGATATTGACTGAGCTTTCAGGACAGTTGTATGATACAATTAGAAATGAGTATTTGTATATTTATTCTTATTCACCGAAAGATAGTTCGTTGTACATTTATTGGATGGATACTCTCCTTACACGTTGTTCAAACACAATACGATGTAAATTGTTGCCTAATGGTGTTATAACACCGGTAGGATATTCTGTTGACACACAACTCAAGCCACGTAACTTTAGTACACATATTAATTACGAATGGAACTCCGAAGATTCGTCGTTTCACGTGGCTGATTCAGTGATGATGTATCAAGGTAGGGTCGTGGAATCAAAAGAAGAATACGAAAGATTGCTTGACTATGAATTAAATACTCCAACTTATACATTAGAAGAGTTAATGGCGTATGTTAGATACAATGCTATTGTTATTATAAAAACTAAGAAAAAAACATTCCCTACTCAGCCTGCAGAATCGTGGATTAGGAAATACGAAGCCGACGGTTTCAAGTCATTGAGAGAGTGGTAGGAGTGGGTCTGTTACTTTTTCCCGTGAAAGAAAAAGTAATGCAAAAGTTCAGGACGGACTTGCTCCGCTAAAAATCAACTGCGTTCCACAAAAAGAGTTTTCAATTTGTACAGAGGGGAATTGAACAAGAAAATTTGGATTATAGGAATTAGGCTGTATATTTGTACCTGAATTTAATAAACACAGACATGGAGAAGATAAAAAGAACAAAAGAAGAAGTTCGTGCAGCATTTAGGGAATATATGCACGAGAAAAAGAAAGAAAACGAGACCGCTCAAATCCGTCTTCAAATGTTTCATCAGAAAAGATTGGCTGGGGTAAAATAATTTATTGCCATATCTTGAATCAGATGAATACACTTGTCCTTGAAAACATCAACGACATTGCTCCCTATCATGTGATACAGATGGAGGAGTTTCCGAATTTGTTTTATTTCCATACCGATTTTGACGTTGATTATGAAATCTGCATTAAACCAAACGATACATTTATAAGTTGCGGTGCATGTGCTCTTGATATTCGAAACATTTGTAACCAAACGTCTCCTAACGATGCAAAACTTCGCCAAACCTTGATTGCAATCATAGAGGAATTTTTCAGGTGTAATAACGAAGTCATGCTCTATGTCATTGAAACAGATGATGGTAAACAATCTCTCAGAGACCGGCTTTTTGTCCGTTGGTTCAATACCTACGAACATCACGAACGTTTTTTCATCAAGACCGCCGAAGGAAAAATGGATAATCAAACGAATTTTATGGCGATTATATCACGGAAAGACAATCCTAATTTACAACAAGCCATAACGGAGTTCGACGAAACAATCAATTTTCTTTTTGATTAAACGATTTTTAATTCTGTGGATGTTTTAAAGATATTACTTTTTCCCGTGAAAGAAGAACTTCGTCGCAATGTTCTGCTGATTACCCCTTCTTCGGGAAAATATAACTTCCGGCAACGGCAACAACGGTTGCCACGATGAATGTCATAAGTCTTACGGTTACAATTTTGTCCATCCCTGTGGTTATCCACACAATGGTAAAGAGCATTCCCGTAACGATTGTAAGCACTGCCGCGCCGCCGCTGAATCGTTTCCAAAACAATGTGAGCAGTATTATCACCGAGAACGTGCAGCCAATGCCTGCCCACACGTAACCCACTATTGTGTAAACAAACTCCGACGATGAGAAAAATGCCACAATCAGCGCTAAAACAGAGAGTACGGCGGTAACGATTCGCGAAAGTCGAAGACTGTTGTTTTGATTTTTCTGCAATGGTTTTATAAGGTTTTCGGAAAGTTCCGTAGCCGAAAGAATCAGCACAGAATTTGCCGTTGAGATTACGGCTGCCAGTATGCCCGTTACCAAAACGCCTACAATTATTGGTGGAAATAGTTTTGTGAGCAAGATAGGCATAATGTTTTCGCGGTCGGAAATGGCGTCGGGACCAAAAATCGCTATGCCTATCCAACCTATGCTGAGTGCTCCTACGTATGCAAATATGGTCCACACAATGCCCACATTTCGTCCGATTTTCGCCTGTTTCACGTCACGGATGGAAATGAACCGGGTAGTGAGTTGGGGAAGTCCACCCAAATAACCGAACATCCATGCAAGCGAGCCGCCAATGAGGCATCCTGCACCAAATCCGTCAAGGCCTCCGCTTAAGTCGGTGAATTGCGGTCCAGCCTTGGTCAACGCTTCGGTTATGGAATGTGCGTAAATGGCACTGTCGGGTTGGTGGGCAATGTAGATAAGCCCTACGATTGGCGTAACTATCAGTGTTACAATCATAACAATGGCTTGAATCACATCGGTGTAGGCAACGCTTCTGAAACCGCCATAAATCGTGTATGGAATCACCAACAGTACCAGCACAATCATTCCCCATGTGGGGTCTAAGCCGAACAGATTGTTAAGCGTTTTTGCACCGCCAATGAATTGTGCCCCGATGTAGAAGAAGAAAAAGAACACAATGGTGATGCTTCCCGTGATACGGATAAGTTGCGCCTTGTCGCCATGCTGTTTTGCTATGAAGTCGGTGAACGTCGTTGCGTCGAGATTTTGTGCCTCGCGCTGGATTCTCCACGCAAGAATAGTCCATGCGAGGATGATTCCCACCACGTAGCCGATAGCGGTCCAGACCTCCAAAAGTCCCGTGGCGTATGCCGCACCAGGAAGTCCGAGCAAAGCCCACGACGATTCTCCCGTGGCACGTTCCGAAAGCGATGCAACCACTCCCGACAGCGAACGTCCCGCAATGGCAAAATCCTGCGAGTTCTTTACCTTGCGTCCTTGCCAAAGTCCCCACATAAAGAGGAACAAGGCATATACTATCATTACGACCAGAATCTGAATATTCGTTTCCATCTCGTTTTCGTTTGTGCAAAAATAAATCTTATGATTACAAGTTATATGTAAATAGGTCTATTTTTACTTATTCGAATCGAATATTGAAATGGACAGACTAATAGTCTCCACTTCGAGAATCGCTTGCTCGGTTTTCTTTCAAAAGTTGTATATTTGTTTTCAAAAGAATCAATAGAAATGAAACTGTTAAGGTGCAATATTTTGTCCGTATTCACTATAATAGTGTTGTGTACGGCGTGTGAGGAAACCGATATCACAAAATCGGGCAACGGCGAATTACCAACTGAGGGTGTTCTTACCAATGGAGTGTTTACGGTTGCAAAAGGGAAACAGGTTTATTTTTCCCAGGCGAATTTACAGTACAATGCAAGCCGCGATTTATGGCGTTTTGCGGAGCATCAGTATGATGTGGTGGGAGACGATAATGCGTATGCTTCACAATCCTATACAGGATGGTTTGATTTGTTTGCGTGGGGAACGAGCGGTTACAAAGATAAAGTTCCTTATGGGAATGGTGACGGCGAAGGAATAGAACGGAACATTGCAGGAACTAAATATGACTGGGGCGTATATAATAAAATATCGAATGGCGGTAACAAGGCGAATTTGTGGCGCACACTTACCAATAAAGAATGGGATTATTTGTTGACCAAACGTCCGCAGTGCGACGTGTTGTACTCAAGAGCCAGTGTTGGTCCTGTAAAAGGTGTGATTTTATTGCCTGACAATTGGGTTCAACCTGAAAACATTGATTTTATACCAACGGCTTTTGGGTGGCTTGGTAATGAATACACGTTTGACGAGTGGGCGGTAATGGAAGCAAATGGAGCTGTATTCCTTCCTGCCGGTGGGCATCGAATTGGAAATGACATGGAGCATGTGAACGAATATGGTTATTATTGGACGAGTTCGATTGCCGATAGTTTCAATTCATGGTGTTTGGATTTCGGGTGTGGTAATGTGAATACAGCCAAGGCTGGATCGAGTTGCAGATATTCTGTTCGCCTTGTTTGCGACTTGTAATTGTGTGTGAATTGTATTTCGAAGACGATATGGACAAACGTACAATTGCCACTCCCGAGGAATTGGAGGCTGGGTTCGAAGACGCCGATGGCGTGCTTTATAGTGCCGACGGCACAAAACTTCTTTTTTGCCAAAATCCCGATTTAGCTATGTATCGCGTACGCGTAGGTACGGAGATTATCTGCGACGGAGCGTTTTATTTACAGGATGCGGTTGGTAAGAATCTTTGCCAATTGCAACGAATTGAATTGCCATATTCGGTGCAATATATTGGTAATGAGGCGTTTTTGGAATGTGTAGAGTTGAAGTATCTGAATATTCCGTTTGGAATAAAAGAAATAGGAGCCGGGGCGTTTTCTGGTTGTGTACAGTTGGAGATTGATTCCCATCATCCTCGCTATCGGCATGAAAATAAAATGCTTATCGACGAGGCGGAGAAAACGCTGGTGACATATTTCGGTTCGGATAGTAAGGTAGTTGTGCCAAATGATGTCCAAAGCATTGGCGACAAGGCGTTTATGTGCGCAACCGTTTTGCATGAGATTGTTATTCCCGATTCGGTGACTCATATTGGCAACGGAGCATTTTATGCTTGTTATGAACTTCGTAATGTATCGTTGCATAATAACTTGCAATTTGTTGGCGATGAGGCATTTATGTTCTGTTTTGCGATGGAGCGGATAGAATTGCCCGACAGTATGAATGTGATTCCCGATAGGTTGTTTATGGATTGTACTGCCCTTGCTGAAGTTGTACTGCCGAAATCATTGGAAGTTGTTGGGAAACAGGCTTTTCAAGGATGTTCATCGTTAAAACGGATAGAATTGCCTCCAACGGTAAAAGTGATTGAAGATGATGCTTTTGCCTTCTCTAAGTTATCGGATGAGATAATTCTGCCACCGTCGCTGGAGAAGTTGGGCACGCATTCGTTTGCAAAATGTAATTATTTGGCAAAGATATGTTTTCCCGAATCGCTCAAAGAAGTTGGCGGTGGTGTTTTCGGAAGTTGCTTCGACCTTAGGGATGTTATGTCGTATGCACCGCAATTTGTGTTTGTTGATTGCAGAATGTTAGTCAACAAAGCCACGAAAACGCTGATTTCGTGTTTTGGAGAAGGTCCGTTTGACTGGATGGAACACATGTTTGAGGAAGACGTCAAGCCAAAAAAGCCGTTTGTAATTCCCGATTATATTGAAAATATAGCCGATTATGCGTTTGATGGCAAGCCGATAGACTCGTTGGTGATTCCCGAAAAAGTGTCAAGTATAGGTAAATATTGTTTCAATGATTGTACGATAAAGGGAACTGTGACATTTCCAAAAAGTATGACGGAATTGCCCGAGGGGACATTTAGCGGCTGCGACATGAAAGAATATACGATAGACGGCCCTATTACGTCGATAGGCGGATACGCATTTAAAAGTTGTTTGGAGTTGCATAGCATCCATATCCAAGCGCCGGTGACTGACATTGGCGAAGAGGCGTTTTCCATGTGTTATGAATTACGTAATGTGGAACTGCCTTCTACCGTGAAAAACATTGGTAAGGGAGCATTTATGCGATGCTCCGAGTTGCAGAACATTGTCCTGCCCGATTCGGTGGAACAATTAGGTCCGTCTGCGTTTGCATTCTGCGAAAAACTGCAAGGCATAAAACTTTCTCCCCACATCGAAAGTATCAATAGTGATGCATTTTATGGTTGCGAAAATTTGGAAGAAATTCTTGTTCCCCAAGTCAGCATACTGAAATACAAAGCAATGCTTCCTGATTATGCGGATATAATTAAAGGGTTTTAGGTTCCCGTTATTTATTGATAATCAGTTTCTCCCGTTTGATTTCGCCGTTTTCTAAAACGATAGTCACTACGTAAAGTCCTCGTGTAAGGTTCGTTAGGTTGAGGTCAACTGTAGTGTCGCCAACTGATTCGTGTGCCATAATGCTTCCTTGCAATGTTGCAATGGAAACTGAGGCTATTTCGCTGTTCGACTGAATTCGGGCGAAGGTTGTCGCTGGGTTCGGGAAGATTGAGAGTTGCGTTTCGGCAATATCGGTAATGTCGGTTTTTTCTATGAATTTGAATTCCGCTTCGATGGTGCAGTCGTCAACAATCGTGAAATACAGGGTGGAAAGGTTCGACAAGGCTTTTCCGTCTTTTGTCCACATTACAAACGTGTAGCCCGGCGCAGGCGCAGCTATCAGCATAACTTCGTCGCCTTCGGTGTATGTTCCCGCTCCTGTGATTGTGCCAAAGGTTTCGTCGTTGCATTCCACAGCAACGGTCACAGCTTTGGGCTTTGCTACAAATTCAGCGTAAATCTGCATATTGGCGTTCGCTTCGAAGGTCAGCATTGTTTCGGTGCCGATAATTTCGCCGTTGCAAACCCACCCTTTGAAGAGATAGCCTTCGGCTGGTGTGGCAATTAACGTAACCGTTTCTCCTGATTCAAATTTTCCGTTGTTGAGTCCGGCAACGGTTCCTCCAGTTGAAACGGAAATCGAATAAACTTCGCCCTTTTCTTGTAAAGAAAGTGAAAACATTCTGTCGGATATTGCTGTAAAAGAAAGAGTTACTGCTGTAGAAACGATGGTGTCGTTTTCTTTCCATGCAACAAACCGATGCGATTCATCGGGAGTGACAGCCAATGTTACTGTGGCTCCTTCGTCGAACACGCCTGTTCCAAGTCCTTTCACTGTGGCGCCTTCAAAGTCGGCGATGGCAATGATGTATGTTTTTATGAACTCGGCGGTTAGATTTCTGTTTTCGGAACACACGAAAGTATATTCCGCATCGGTGCTTACAACCACTTCATTTTCAACCCATTGAAGGAATCTATAACCCTCGTTTGGCGTAGCGGTAACGGTAACAGTGGATTCCTCTCGATACAAGTCTGCACCCGAAACTGTTCCTTGGGTTTCGTCGGCGGAACTAACTGCAATGGTGTGAGATTCATACGTGCGTGTGAAAACAGCCTGAATTTCAACATCTTCGGTGATGGTGAATGTGTATTCAGGTTCGGTGGAAATGACTTCGCCGTTTTGCTCCCATTGTACAAACGCAAATTTATCGTTCGCTGTGGCGGTGATGGTAATTTCCTCGCCTTCGGCGAATAATCCTGCTCCAAAAACAGAACCACCTTCATTGGAACTGAGCGAAACCGTGTGTCCCACAAAGTCTGCATTGAATAGGGCCACCAACGAAACGTTTTCGGTTGCGTTGAATGACAATGTTGTTTCCTCGGAAATCAACACATCGTCTTTTTGCCAGCCAACAAATGAGAATCCTGTGTTTGCCGTTGCCGAAAGTGTTACGGGTTCGTTTTCATAGAATGTCCCGCTTCCCGAGATCACGCCGCCCGAAGTCGGGTTTGCCACAACGTTGATGGTGAATGATGGAATTTCCGAACAATATGCGGTGATAGTAATTGATTCATTTACCATGAATTCATAAATTTCTTCGTCGGAAACAACCGCATCTCCGATTTCCCAATGTTCAAACACAAATCCTTTGTTTGCCGAAGCGGAAACCGACACAGTCGAACCTTTGTCAAACACGCCCGCACCGCTTATAATGGCCGCATTTGGAATGTTGGTGACAACGGTGATTTGGCATTGCTCAATGAAATTCGCCGTGAAACTTCTGTTTGCTTCCGCGGTAAATTGAATCGTGCTGTTTGTGGAGTACAGTGTGTCAGCCTCGAACCATCCCGAGAAGCGATATTTTTCGTCGGCGAATGCCACCAATTGAACGGATTCGCCCGATGTGTATGTTGCCGAACCGCTTGTTTCGCCGCCTTCCGATGCAATGGCTTCAATTGTGTAGCGGGCGATGAAATTAGCGACAATTGTTCTGTTTTCATTGGTTTCGAACGTCCACACCGACGATTCCGAAACGATTGTCCCGTTTTCTGTCCAGTTCACGAATTGGTATGTGTCGTTGTTCGAAGGAATTGCGACCAAGGTTACGTTTGCATTTTCGCCAGAATAAATGATGTCGCCTGCTCCAGAAATTGCTCCAGCACCTTCGATGTTGGTTGTTACCACAATCGACACATATTTATCAAAATTCGCAACCAACGAGCAATCTTCGGAAACCGAGAATGTGTAGGTTGGGTTGGTTGACACAATTTGACCGTTGATTGTCCAGTTTGTGAATTTATAGCCGTCAAGAGCACTTGCCGTAACGGTCACACCTTCGCTTTCTCCATACGAGCCACCGTTCGACGACACTTCGCCACCTTCGGAAGCGGAGATTTCAACTATGCATTGCTTTTTGAATACCGCCTGCAATTGCCGTGAACGCTCTGCAGTGAACGTATATTCCTGTTCGAGGGAAACGGCAGTGCCGTCTTCGTACCAATAGAGGAATTTGTACTCATTGGAAAGTGTTTCTGCCGAAACGGTGATAGTTTTCGTTTGGTTTTCGTAGTATATTCCAGCTCCGCTCAAGCTTGCGATGCTTGCATCTTCGTCAACAAACGAGATTGTGTAGTAGCGTTGTATGGTTATTTCCGAGGAACTTGGAGCGGCAGTCATTGGATAGTTTGTGGAAACCACGCGGACTTTGTATGTTCCCGAAGCGACTGAGGCTGGAATTGCTGCTGAAACCACACCGCTGGTGTTTGTCTGCACGCGTCCGATTTCTGTTGGATTTTCAAAACTACCATTTGCGTCGGATAGCTGCGCAATGACTTGGTTTGGCGCAACGTTGAGGTTGCTCACGCTCATTGAGCCAGTAAGAGTAAACGGTACTTCGATAGGAATTTCTGTGTTATGCTCGGCTTCAAATTCTGTTTGTGCGAGCGTTCCTGTGGAAAGAGTCGGATTGTAAATCAGCACAATGTCGTCAACATACACCAGATCGTCTTCGGAGCCTTTTGCCGGAGTTTTGTTGGTTGACATTGTGTAGAGAATATATTTCGGTTCGGTGCAGTTTCCTTTTGCCACAAACGGAATCGATTTCCGTTCCCAGACCAACGTGCCTCGGTTGGAGGTTGTGCGGGTGTAGTTACATTCGGCGTCGGCGGTTTGTTGCGAAGCGTTGGGAGATTTTCCGTTTCCGTACAGAATGAAATTTGCGTCGCCATGGATAGCGGCGTGGATTGCTGCCTCGTAGCTGTCGGATGTTGTGTAAAAACTAACCCAAACCGTCAGTGAATCGGGAATCGGGCCGCTGAACGGCATATTGAAGTCGCCGTTGTTTCTGTCGGTATAAATATGGTTGTCGTCATCGTTAGCCGAAATGCTGCCACAATTCATACGTCCGTTGGTGAGCGAGCCATTTGCTATGATACTCAGTGTTTTAGTGGTATTGAGTCGCACGCTGTGACTCCCTTTTGAACCAGGGCGTGTTTCGCTTGAATTGGAAATTTGGTTGCTCACATTTGCCAACACGAGTTTTGTTCCTTCAGCCGACATAAACGAATGCCAGCAGTAAGGTTCGTTGCCCGAGATTGTTTCGGAGCCAAGTAACCCCTTTTGTTTTTTCCCTCCCGAATATTCTTGCCACTTTGCCTCGAAATCTGAATTTTTGAACTGAAGGCCGTAATCTTGTGCAAATCCTTGAAAACTAATGCTATATAAGAACAATAGAAGTAGATAAAACAATGATTTTTTCATTCCTGATGAAGATTGATTTGCGCAAAAATACAAATTTACAAAGATACGGCGGTCTATTTTGACTGATAAAATGCGTTTATCGCGGTGATGGAAGCCTCTATATCCTTAGCCGAGGGTTTGTATTGTTGTGTCGGATTCAAATCCTTGTCGTAGATTTCAAGAGCTCCCGACGGCTTTTTCTCCACGATAGTGTTGTCTTCCACAATAAATGCATAGTTGAGGTTGTCGCCCACAATGTGCCAGTTGCGGAATGTGGTGTCGTACAGGTTTCGTCCCATTCCATAGTCGGAGCAGTTGTTGGTGACGCCCAAAATGTCCTGCAACACCGTCGTGCTGATGTCGTAGTGTGTTGTTCGGTGGCTGTAGAGAGCCTTGTTGCCGTTTGGTTTGTGGACAATCAGGGGAATGTGGATTTGTGGATACGTGTAGTTGCTTCCATGTCCCCAATAGTTTTTGTGGTTTTCGTTGAACTCCTGTCCGTGGTCGCCGGTGATGAAAATGAGCGTGTTCTTGTCGAGGTTCTTTGCCTCTATGGCGGAAAGGGCAACGTGAACCAGTGAATCAACCACGTTGATGCAGTTGCAATACAGATTCCAGTATGGAGTAGGATCCATATCGTTGTTCAGTTTCATATAGTCGGCGAAATCCCATGACGGCGTGAATTTCTTCTGAAGATATTCGGGAAATTCAAAACTATGGGCAAGGTCGTAGAATAAGAAAGCGAAAAATGGCTCGTTTGCCGTTGTGCTGTCAAGGAAATCCACAAAATTCTGTGTTAGGCGGCAATCCCGTTCATATACGCTGTTACCTTCGGTTGACGGTCTGATGCCTGGCGTTTTATGGAATAATAATTTTGCGAAATTGGGATTGTTGAGCGTCGCACTTGGATAGGTACGAATCGTGATGTTCCGTTTGTTGAGTTCATCAATCATAACAGGAGTGGTTCCTGTCACATCAAAATCTTTCCAATAATACGACGACACCCCGTAAAACATACCGAAAATACTGCCTCGGGTTCCGTTGCTACTACTCAAATGATTGGTAAACAATTCATTACGGTTTGCATAATCCCAAGTGTACGGCATGATTGTTTCGTTGAGAGCGCGGTAATTCCACGAATCTATTGCAATAATTACAATGTTGGTGGTGTCGAACCGTTCGGATTGAATTTCATTCTTTGGATAGCATAAGCCTGTTTGTTCGCCAAAATCGGCGTGGAGCAAGTCGTCCTGCGAAACCACGCCAAGTTTTATCATCAGCCGTGTGGCGGTTACGGGGAAATAATACGGAAGGTGGCTCGCACTTTTTATCACCGATTGTTTTTGTGCCACAGCTGCGTATGCGTGTATTGCATTCGACGATATGAGCGCTGTGAGAAACACCAACAAAAATGGGAGAAAGAACGTCCGTTGGAATTTCTCGAAAAACTTGTCGCACACTTTTTTAAGGACGATATTGCCGACGATTATACCCAAAATAATGGCGGCAGTTTTCAAGTAAAGACTTGTGTCGAATTGAAAAATCTCGTCGCTTCCTTCGCTAAAAAACATACTGATTATGAGCCCGTTAATGTGGAAACGATAGAGAGAAAATACGTAGCTATTGATGAAAAAAACAATATTGAGAATCACAACGCCAGTGATGTGGGTGATGCTTGAAATTGTTTCGTTTTTTGTTGCAAGAGCCGCTATACAGCCAAGAATATACGGCACGAGAGCGAAAATCGCCGCATGTGAAAGAACCGCCCCGACGAAGAAAATATGCCCGAGCACATCCATATATTCAAGTTGCGGACTGTTGGCGAGATATAAAAAGAATTGGATTGCTATGACAACCGACGAACAACAAAAGTAGATGAAGTTTTTCTGTATGCTGTTTTTGAGCGTCATTGTCGTTGTCTTTTTGGCAAAACTATGAAAATTCGGGGAAAAGACGTGACGGAAAAGAGGATATACAAGTGATTGGTTGTAAAAAATTGTATTTTTGACACAAATTCGTAAAAGAATGCTTGACGGCAACTACAATATATCGGCAAAAGTAGCAAATAGGATTTTTATTGCAATTCTGATTTTTGCCACTATTGTGTATGTTGATGTTTCCTTTGTAAATCATTATCTTTTTAGAACGTATAGTCTTGATTTAGGGGCATATACAAAATGTTTGTATGACTTTATGCATGGGGTTGTCAATGATAGTTTGGTGTATCGGAGCGATCCTGTAAACTGCTTTGCCAGTCATTTTGACTTATATTTGGTTTTGTTTGCACCGTTTGTGTATGTGTTCGGCACCTATACTCTGTTGGTGATTCAAATTGTTTCAGTACTCGTTGGTGCATGGGGAATTCTTAAGTTGATAGGGTTATATACAGAAAACCGAATCGTTCCGTTGTTTGCGGTGGCAACGTTCCTTTCGTTCTTCGGCGTGTATCATGCGTTCACGTTCGATTACCATTCCAATGTGGTTGCAACGATGTTGGTTCCGTGGTTCTTTTATTTTTTCAAGAAGCAGCGCTATATCTGCTCTTCTTTGTTTTTATTGCTTATAATTATCGCAAAGGAAAATCTTTCCCTTTTTATGGCATTTGTCTGTTTGGGATTGATATGGGATTATCGGAAAGATAAAAAGGCAGTGATAGTGTTGTTAGTTGGAACAGGAATTTCATTAGTATATTTTATCGTCGTGAATACGGTTGTAATGGCGTATTTAACACATGACGATATATCAAGAGGATTTGTAAGATATCGACAATGGGGGAATGGTTTTGGGGATATAGTAGTGTATTTTTTATCACACCCAAGCGAAATAATCACTGTATTATTTGGGCATTATAAGAAAATAGATTTTTTTGTTTGTCTTCTGTTTTCAAGTGGTATCGCCTTGCTTTTGAAACCAAACTATTTGATTATGGTGATTCCATTGATTGCCCAGAAAATGTTGGCGGATTATGTAATGCTTTGGACGCCGTATCTCCATTATAATGTTGAATTTGCCCCGATTGTTGTGGTTGCGGGTTTTACCCTGATAGCATCCGTTAAAAAACCGCTTGTCGCCCAGACACTTGCAGGGTTGATTTTTGTTTCAACGTTGGGGACGTTAATCTATACGAACAGATATAGTAGAATATGGCATAATTATTCTAAATGTAAAATTCTTGACCGAAGCCATTATGAACAGAAGAAATTTTCTGTGAGTGATGTGTATTCGTATATGGAAATGATTCCTGATGATGCCTCGGTTTGCGCATCTGATATTTTTGTGCCACATTTGTGTCTGCGAAAAGACATATACACCTATCGTTACAAGAACATATATGATACCGATTATATGTTGTTGTTCGAGCCGAAAGAAGAAATTGAGACATTATTGTCGGATTATATAGTTGAGAGACAGTCAGATACGATATGGTTATTAAAACGAAAATGATGAACGAAAGAACACGAAATTTTCAGGGAATACGGTTATTGCTATTGTTGGGAATTGCTTTTAGGCACATTCAAATACCAATATTTGGACAAGGGAACTTGTTGTGCACTTTTTTCTTTATCCTGTCGGGTTTTTTATATGTTCAACCATCGAGTTTAAAGGACTATTACAAAAAGAAATTCTTTAAGATGTTTCCATCCTATTGGATTTGTATCATATTGTACTACATTCTGTTGCATCGTTCCATCAATTGGAACATACTTCCTCATATTGCACTTGTCCATTCTTTTGTGCCTTCACCATCGGGGGAATCGTATTATTTCAAGTATATTGGTGTTTCGTGGTTCTTGTCTTCGTTGTTGTTTTGTTATGTCGTGTCGCCATTTATATATCCGCTGATGAGACGCATAAGGGGAGGGCAGAATATTATTTTTATCGCGCTCTTGGTATTGTTGATGGTGCTTTTTCGTTCAAGTAAAATCATACCACTTGATTACCGGATTTGGTTTTTCTATATCAGTCCATTTTGGCGATTGTTAGAATATTTATTGGGTGTGTCGTTGAGGAATCTATTGGAAGGAAGCGAACAAGAGGATTTTCGACATTCAAGCTTTTGGGGTGCGTTGATTATAATTCTGTATTTGTTTGCGATGAATCTTGGAATCTCAGTGCTGTATGTGTCTCTTCTTCATTTGTTTGTGATATATTTTATCTATTGTTATAAATCCAAATTTCTTGATATTGTTCTTGGAAATAAATACGTTGTTGAGGTCGCAAAATACGGTCTCGCGATGTATTTGAGCCATCAGTTTGTGTGGTATTATTTGTATAAAGTCGTTGAAACGCCAAGAACTTTAAGTATGGTGCTTGCGGTTATCGTAGGGTTCCTTTTGGGATGGATTTATTCAATGGTGGAAAAGTTCGTTTGTCGTTGCATGAAGAAAAAATAGAATCTTTGCCTGTGGAAAAGATACAAGGATCAACAATAAAAGAATTTTTGAAACAATACACGAAAATGTTGTTTCGAGTAATTCTTATAACGGGTGTTATACGTTTGTTTGAGGCCTTGGTGTGTTGGATTCCAACAGGAGATATACTTTCCCGTTTTGTAAATAATTGTATTGGATTTTGTCAAGATACAACTATTGTCTTTTGTGTTGCACTTGTAATGAGTCCGTTGGTATTGTTATTATTTGTAGCCAAAAGAAATCTGTTGGTATCATTTTTTCGGGCAATCGTGATTGTTATGTCAATAATTTCGATTTGTCTTGTTGAGGTGTATTCACAAGCAAGTTTTCCTTTAGATGGGGTGATGTTTCAATATTCGTTGTCGGAAATAGTTGAAATCATCCAAAATTCAATGGGAAATGTCTTTATATCGCTTGTCGCATGTATTCTAACTTTTGCAATTTGTTTATTGATACTATTTGTAAGAAATCTCATGCCTGACAAATGGCAGCTTGTATTTTTGTTGGTCGTTGTTTTAGTAAGTTCTTGTGTTACGGTTATTTACAATGACAGTCCATTAAAAAACAACTACAATGAACGGACAAATAAGGTGGTTTATTTTCTTAGAAATCTAAGGGAAACAAGAGCAAATGGTTTGGAGATTCCAAGCAAAATACATGTGAAAAAATTTCAATCCAATTTTCCCAATCAAAAATTTATTAGTGTACAAAGTCCGTTTCTCCATACTGCACAATATTCGAATTCATTGGCACCATTTTTTGAATTACGAAATGATATGCCCAATATCGTATTTATATGTGTTGAAGGATTATGTCGAGAGAATTGTGGGCCGGGAAGTAAATACCAGTCTGCGACTCCGTGGTTGGATTCGTTGATTGAGGAGTCATTGTTTTGGCCGAATTGTTTCTCCACTTCTCAAAAAACCTGTGGAGCCCTTCCTGCCATATTAGGAGCTTTGCCTATAGGTGTATCTGGTTTCATGTCGTATCGAGGGAATGCTCCGAACTATTATTCTACACCAAAAATTTTAGAAAAAAATGGATATACATTTTCTTTTTTGTATGGTGGAAATCCAAGTTTTGACGACATGGATAGTTTTATTGAGTAAAATCAGGGAAAACAGGATTTTTATGGAGCATTTAGTGATAAAGTTCCGATGACAACGTGGGGAATCTGCGATAAGTTTTTGTTTTCCGAATCTTTTTCATTTGTGCCTCAGAATGCGGAAAAACGAATAGATTTTTATTTGACATTGACAAGTCACCATCCTTGGGATTATCCTCAAAAGCAGCACTATATAGAAACGTATAAGGCATTGGCGAAACAGAATAAAAAAGAGATGAATCCAAATGTTGAGGCTGCTGCTTCGTATGTGTATGTAGATGAAGCTTTGCAAGAATTCTTTTCAGAATATAAAAAGCAGAAAGAGTTCGAAAACACCGTATTCATAATCACAGGCGATCATAATTTTAATTCAGATGCGCCATTAATATCTCGATACACTGTTCCATTGATTATATGGTCACCGTTGTTGAGGAATTCGCAAAAAATGAACGCATTGGTGTCGCATAGAGATATTACACCTGCAATCATAGGTCTTTTACAGCATCGTTATAGTATAGAATCTCCCAATGAAGTGGCGTGGATAAACAGCGGATTGGATACTTCGAAGAGTTATCGCGGTCAAACATTCTCTCCACTGATTGACCCAGCAAGAAATATCATCGGGATCTTGTATCAGGATTACTTTATTCAAAAAAATGAAGTGTATCAAATAGATAGTACGTTGAATTTGAGGAAAGAGAATAGTGTGTCTGTGAATAAAAAACTACAGGAATTATACTCTTTGTATAAAGAATTAGATGTGTATGTGTGTTCTCAAAATGCCTTGATTGAAAATGGCTTGTCGGATAAAGAGCAAACTGTAATTATTGATACGACATTCTTTGTTGATAGTCTTAATCCATCAAAAGAGTTTGTTGCGGTTTTGCGGACACCATTAGCTTTACAGAAGAAAAATGTATATATAGACTTTAGTGCTGAAATTTGTAATCGAACGGCAAACGAGGCGGAACGAAACTTATATTTTGTGTATGGTGTTCGCGATAAAGAAGCCGGAACGTTAGTATATAAATCGAATAAGATACGTTTTAACCAAGATGATCCTCAAAGCGAGATAGTGTTCCAATTTAAAGGCAGGGATTTGGACTTGGCCCCATTTGCGAATCAGGGAAATGAATTGTTTATGTATATATGGAATCGGTGTGGATTGAACTTTAAGTATAAAGATGTCCAACTCAAATTGTATGATTGTGAATAAATTAAAAGCAGATATTGTTCAATTATTGCCTCAATGGGGAAAATCTTTATTTCAGGCGATACTGTTGCTTTTCTTGTTGCGTTTGGTTTTCTTTTGTGAACTTTTTATTAGACTGCACATTGAATTTGAAAAAATACTAATGGTAATTAGTGGGTTTTTCTATTACGATCTGTTGTTTCTTGCATCTGTATTTGTAATCATAGCTATTCCATATTGTATTATACAACACATTTTTCCGAGGTTTAACGGTTTTTTAGTGCAAGGATTGTTCGTGTTGTATTCCTTGCTGACTGCATTGTTGGCGGAATATTATTGTGAGGTATTTCGACCGTTGGATCAGGTCGTATTCGCCTATACGCCGCAGGAGTTGCTCGATACGGTAGTAGCTTCTACCAGTGTATCAGCCGTATCAATCCTTTTTCTGATATTGTATGTGGTTGTGTGGTATGTGACATTCCGATTGCGTAATGCATTGAAGCCGTCATTACAAATAGCAGGGATATTCTTTTTATTGTCATGCATTGCGTTTTCTCTGTTCCGATATAAATCCATAATAAGAAGTGAAAAAGGATACGTGTTACATTCCGACTTTTTCCTTGCGGTAAATCAAGTTTCATACTCGTATATTAAAATATCGGATTATGTAAGAAATGACGGAGAAAAAGTGTCTTTGGCAAGTATTCGTGATGCCACAATGTGGTGGTGGAGCCAGAATAATTCGAAGGCGTATTGTGATGTACAATATCCGTTTCTTCGAAAAAATACTGACGAAGATGTGTTAGGTTCTTTTCTTAATAAAACGAGTAATGAAGAGCTACCAAATGTTGTGATAATAATCATGGAAGGATTTGGACGAAAGTTGACGGTGGATTCTCCGCGGTATTCGTTCACTCCGTTTCTTGACAGCTTGGCACACGAAGGATTATTTTGGCCAAATTGCCTATCTACCACGGAACGCACGTTCGGCGTGTTACCAGCAGTGTTGGCGTCAGTGCCGCAAGGCGCCCATGGGTTTGCCAACCGACGATTTCCCATGGCGGAGCATAATTCTTTGTTGAAGGATTTGAAAAATAATGGCTATTTTACATCTTTCTTCTATGGAGGAAGTGCTTCTTTTTCTGGTCAAAAGAATTTCTTACGGGAAAATGATATTTCGTACATAATGGAAGTCAATATAGATGAGTCAAATAAGAACTTTGATTTACTCAGTAAAGAACATCGTTGGGGACTTGACGACATGGATATGGTTGATTCGGCAATCGTCCACAAAAAAAGTGACAAGGGGATCAAGCCTTTTCTGGATATCTATTTGACATTGACTACTCACGAACCATTTGTTTTTGAAGAAATTGCCGAGTATGAGAGACAAGTGATGGAAAAATGTGGCGCTGATACGAGTAGAGAAGCGGACATAATTAGAACACATAAAAATATTTATGCATCGTTTTTGTATAGCGACAATGCATTAAGGAGGTTATTCTGTTATTATAAATCACGTGAGGATTTTCAGAATACTATTTTTGTAATAACAGGTGACCACCGTATGGCACAGGTGAATGATGGGAAAAATAGTTTGCGCAAATACAATGTTCCGTTGATTATATATTCTCCTTTATTGAAAACAGCAAAACAAATGGAAGCTGTTGTGTCACATTATGATATAACGCCTTCGTTGTCTGTTTATTTAGCAAAAAACTATCATTGTAATTTCCCTGAGAACACACATTATATGGGAGAACCATTGGACACAACATCGAGATTTGTTTCCAGAAAGAAACAGGCTTTTATGTTAAATAGTCGTTCAGTGGAGGAATGGATCCACGATTCTTTATATTTATATAATGAGGAATTATATTTGGTACGCTCAAATCTTGATGTGCAGAGATACGAAAACGAACGGGAAAAGGAAAGAATGAAAGATGAACGAGCAATGTTCCAGTCATTGAGTGTATATACTGTGGATAATAATTATTTGAAAAAACCGTAAGTACAGAAAGAAAAACTATTATAATTCCTATTTTTGCCGAATAACAGTTTAGATATGCGTCTCATTGGTAATTTGATACTTGGATTATTTGTCGTGGGCATTGTAAGTTCTTGCTCTCATACTTCTGTGTATAAGTTCAACCCAATGGAAAATATGCCGCAAGGCGACACTGTTTCTCTCGATATGGATTTGAAAAACGCTGTGTTGGAAGGAATTGTGATTCCGTCGAAGAATCAAACGACATCAGGTTTTTTTACGTTTTCATATAAAGCAGAAGCGGGAAAACAGCTGTATTACAAGATATACTATCAAAACGAAACATATAAGTTCAACAATTCTGATTCGTTGAATTACGAGAATTTTTATGGCAGTTGGGAAGATGTTTCCATTGGATTCAAGCCAGTTTCTGCAAGTGGAGAAATTGTAGATTCGTTTCGGATTGTGGGAAATCCCCGTGATGAACAAAAATACTATGGTGCCGATGTGTCGAAATACGATGCAAGTATAGACGCAATCAAAACACGTGTTCAGAAAATAAAAAACGATACGGCATGGTATCGTTCGATAGTGAAAAAGGCAGCAAGCAACGGTTATTCTGTTGAAAAACAGTTGTTTTTAGATGCTCAATGGACAATTGCCGACGATCGTCATAAAACGGGTGAAATAAATCATCGCTGGAAACGGAATCCTCGCACGGGCTGTTATTCGTTTCTTTTGGTTGTGTGTGACGAGAATGGATTGAATTCCTTGCCTTCGTATGTGAAAAACATAGGTGAAACGAATGGAAATGGCCAGTTTGTGAATCCTATCGCATGGTTGGAAACAAATTCCAGCAAAGGCGTTCAGTTGATATATGGCTCTAAAGTTCTGAAAACTCGTGCAGTGTTTACGCCAAAGCAAGGCATTTTTGTTGATGAGGTGAATATCCGCACTCCTGATTATTCTTTGCAAAATATTGATTCAGTGTGTGGTACAAATGCCGACTTGTATGAAAATGCGTTGTACCAACAATTTTTCCCTGCTGTAAGCCAGCAATATACGTTGCGAAACATTCCGTTGGTTCGCGATGTGGTTGCGTTGGACGGATATTATTCAAGAAACGAATACGAACAAAATCGTTCCCGTTTTGATTCGTCACAGCTTAAATACGATTACCCTGCAATAACGGAATGCCCTTGTTCCACGGTAAAAGTTTCTGATGACGGAGAATATATTTCCATTATCAATCCAGGAAATGAAGATGCCAAAAACCTGAAAAAAGAATCAACGGGAATCAAGTCACGTGTGGGACTTACGTATGGAAAATATCGAGGGAAAATAAAATTCCCGGTTATGCTCAATCAGGAACATGTGTGGAATGGCTTGACATACGCTTTCTGGCTGATTTATCAGGATAATCATTCGTGGAACAATCGTCGTGGTTGCCATAATGTAGGGTATATTGATAAAGGCGATGATTCGCCAACGCCCGAACGAATGTTCGAGAATAAATATTCCGAGATTGACATAGAAATTGTAAAGGCATCGAAATTCTGGCCACCGCAGTATTATAAGGATTTCGGGAATCATTCGGAAGATGCGTCGCTGAATAACGAGGTGATGTATAGTTGCACGAATTGGGATTTGGCTTGTCAGCAACCGACGAAATTTAGTTCAGGCATATCCAAAATACCTTACAATGGCGAAAAATATGAGGCCATGCGTTGGAATGACTTATATAAGGCATTGACCATTAAAACACCGATTTCAAATGATGTTTTCAAGGAAGAATACTACTATTACGAAATAGAATGGAAACCCACGGAAATTATATGGAGAATCGGCAGCACACCTGAAACGATGCAAGTCGTAGGGTATATGAATGACGAATACACGTCGATTCCCAACAATCAAATGTTGTGCATTGTTACGCAGGAATACCACTATTCAGAGTGGTGGCCGCCTATCGTATTTGAGCAAGGATTGATTCCGTATAACAAATCGGATATTGAAGGTCGGGTTTACGAAATCGTTATTGAATAGATTGTTTGTTTCGTTGTTCGTCAAGGGCAAACTGTGCTTCCTCGCGTAAGGTGGCAATCATGCTTGTGTTTCGTTTCTCGGCGTGTTCTTTTACCGTTTTTAGCCAATTGGGATTCGCATAGATGGAGTAAACGAAATGTTGCAACTCATAATCGTCGGTGAACTGTTTTTGAATTTCATACATTTCGTTCAAAACGCTGTTTCTTTTTTTCGGAATCTCTGGGCCAGCAAGTTCGGGGAAAAATTCTTCAGGGTTCTGGAATAATGTATATCGGGCATTTTCCTCTATAAGTGCCTCAAAATCTTTGCCTTGTGCATCGGCTTTTGCTTTGATGTTCGACTTCCATTCCGTATTCGCTAGTATTCTGCCTTTTATCACAGAAACCACAGAATCAATTTCTTCGGTGTTGCAACAAAGACTTACCAATGCTTGTGGAATAAAATCGTTACCAAGTTCATAAAGCATTGTGGAGCAATATGAAAGCATAATAAAGTCGGTGTTTATCAACTTCATTGCCAGGTCTTTAATTTCTTTTGTAGAACTGAATGCATTGTCCCAATAGATGGTGCTATTGTAGTACCAATATGGGTTTGAGTGGAAGAATTCTTTTAGGTCAATTTGGTAACTAATGTTCCACAGATAGGAGTCGCCAACAATAATTATGCTTGGTTTTACCGCTGTGGAATCAGGAAGCGTAGTAATGTCCACATACGTATTAGGTTTCTCAAGTGGTATGGGTCTGTTTAGGTTGAGCAGTTCGTCAAGGTCGGCATCGGGTTTACGGGTTTTGTCGGGGTAGGGTTTCCCGAGCGAGATATTCTTCATATTAACATTGCCGAGTTTCTCCATATAGCGAATGAGGGAATCTGTGGCGTATGCTGAAGCTATGTTCGACCAGTGTGTGCCAGTTTGCGGATATAAATTGAACGATGCGGTGTCTTTGATTGCTTTAAACCAAGTGTTTATGTTTATATAGTTGATGTGGAGACTGTCGAATAACAATGGATAGTAGTCAACAGCGGAAAGATTTTTTTGTCGAAGATATGTTTTGTTTTGCGGCAAATGTTCGGGATAGATGTCGCCTTTGCCCGGTTCAACCATTACAAACAGAGTTTTGCCGTATTCTTTTAGTATTTCCTGAACAAAATGGAGGCGTCTTGCTTCGTTCCTAAATTTAGTTTTTAGTTTTTCGGGATTGTCGGCGAATTTGTATTGAAGCCCTTCGTAGTAATCCTGAACGAACATTTTTTCGAACAGCCAGTTGTCGTCGCTTCTGACAATTGTCTTGGAATGAGTTTTTTTATACACATCCCATAAATATTGGTTGTAAAGACGAATAGATGGTTCACGGAATCCGTAATTCGCCGAAATATAATTTTCAATGCTTCCTTGCCATGTGCCTTTGTAGTAATTGGAAAACGTGAACGGTTGTATCTTTTTCTCCTGTGTCACGCCATTGAGCGGAGCAAAGGTAAATATAGAAAAATGTTCCTGTACCATAGGTAAAAAGAAAATTACCATCAGGATGGAGAACAATATCGTGGAATATGTAATTTTCTTTTTCATTAGAATCTAAAGTAAATAAATGGACTGAAACCCGTTGTGTTCAATGCAGCGATGCAAATTGCAAAGGCAAGCACGGCAACAATGAATACACATATATGTTGTTTTTTGTTGTAGTCGGTGAAATATACCCAGTTCTGTAAACGAAGTCCCCACGGCGTTAGTGTGATGAATGAGAATATTGCCGCAATAATCATCGTAACGTACACATGTGGATTGTCGCTGAAGTGGAACGGGGTAAAGTCAAACGAGAACAAACGTTTTAGGTACATCCACGACAAATCAATTTGTTCTATTCGGAAGAAACAGCGGGTAAGAACGATGATGAGGAACGTGAAGATATGTGCTGCCCAGTTTCCTACTTTTTCCCAGAATTTCACCAAGAATAGTTTGTCGGCACAAATGAATATACCTTGCAATGCCCCATATACCACAAAGTTCCACGATGCGCCGTGCCATAATCCGGAACAAAGAAAACAGAACCACAAGTTGAAATATTTTCTTCCTTCGGGCACGCGGCTACCGCCTAACGGGAAATACAAATAATGTTTGATAAACACACTTAACGTTTGGTGCCATCGTCTCCAAAATTCCGAAATGGAAATTGCCACATAAGGGTTGTCGAAGTTTTCGGGGAATTTGAACCCGAGCATTCTTCCCAAACCAATCGCCATATCGGAGTAGCCGGAGAAGTCGAAATAGATTTGGAACGTAAATGCGAAGATGGTAACCCAAGCCGTTGTACAGTCAATTGTCGCGATTCGTTCGGCAATGTCGGCAAGTTGCCCCGATGTGAGCACGTCGTAGTTCGACGGACCGAGAACGGAATCAACATAAAAACCAATCACGTCGGCAATCAGTATTTTCTTGCAAAGTCCGAGGGTGAAACGGTAAAAACCTTGCAGCCTGTCGGTCATAAGATATTGCCGTTCACGGATTTGGTCGGCAATGTCGCAGTAGCGGATGATTGGACCGGCGATGAGCTGTGGAAACATTGTAATGTACAGCGCATAATCGGCAATGTTTTTCATCGGCTGGTTCACGTTTCTATATGTGTCGAGCGTATAAGTGACGCTTTGAAACGAGAAGAATGAAATACCAATCGGCAAAAGTATTTTTGTCCATTCCAATTGTGCCAACTCAGTGAAACTGAGTAGGAAATTCACATTGTTCATCGTGAAGTTCCCATATTTGAAATAGAACAAAAGTCCCAAACTGATTGTGATGGAAATGGCGCAATATATTTTTTTCAATACGGGATTTTCAGTCTTGCACATCCAATTTACAAGAAAGAAATTCGCAATGATTGAAAGTATAAATTGAATTATGAATTCGGGAGCCCCGTACGCATAGAAAAAGACTGACGCAGTAAGCAACGTGTAGTTACGAAACTTGTACGGAGTTAGAAAATAAAGAGCCAGAAATATTGGCAGAAAATACAATAAAAAGACGTTACTACTGAAAACCATATCGGTAACCAAAATCCTTTTTGCGGTGCAAAAGTAACCTTTTTTTTGTAGAAAGTCAGTTTATGGAGCCCTTTTTACAATTTAATAAACGGGAATGTGTTGGAATCCCCCTCGTTACTTAGCACAAGATAATATTGTCCAGAGTAAAGTTTTGATATATCAAGGGTGTAGTCACGGATTATGGGACTTTTTTCATTGCGTAAAAGATTTCCTTGTGAGTCGTACAATTCTATTTGAATAGTATGACAGAAACTTTCTATAAATGAGCTGTTACGAATGGTTATTGTATTTGTTGTAGGATTTGGGAAAATATAAAAAGATGGTTTCTCCAATGTAATTGTGTCAACCAATGTGATAGAATGCCAATCTTCAACGGCAGCAACGGCGCATTGCTGGCAGAGATATGCTGTCTCATCGGTAATTTCAACATATTCATATTTGCTATCGTCCTTATATTCTTGAGGAATAGGTGGACGGGCCCAGTTAGCAAGTACGGAAATGTTGTAAACAGGTTTGAAAATTGGGCCTATTGGTCAAAATGAGACCTGAAAGAGACAAGAAAATTGTCTAATGGTCAAAATGAGACCTGGATTTTTGTTTGTTGTAAAAATATTGGTCAATAAATTTCATACGATTGCGTTTTGATAAGCCATTATGGACG